>JBBPYA010000039.1:0-7069 GCA_038200385.1 Mycobacteriales bacterium | reverse complement strand
GCGCGGAGCATCGCGATCGTCATCTGGATGTGCGGCTGCGAGGGCACCGGCGGACCGAGCGGCCGGACGGTGAGGCCCATGTCGAAGCGGCAGCCGACCAACAGCAGCGCGCTGACGACCTGCGAGGACTGCGAGGCGTCCAGCTCGACCTCCCCGCCGAGCAGGCCGCCCCTTCCGCACACGGTGAGCGGGAGCGCGTCGCCGGCCACGTCGGAACCGAGCGCGCGCAACGCCCCGACCAGGGCGGCCACCGGACGTTCCCGTACCCGCGGGTCACCGTCGAAATGCACCGGTCCGTCGGCCAGGGCGGCCACCGGCAGCAGGAAGCGCATCACCGTTCCGGCGTTGCCGACGTCGACGGTGCACGATCCGGACAGTGCGCCCGGCCGGACCGTCCAGTCGGTGTCGGTGCGTTCCACGGACACACCCAGCTCGCCCAGGGCGGCGGCCATCAGCCTGGTGTCCCGCGCGTCCAGGGGATCGCGCAGCCGCGTCGGCCGGCCGCCGAGCGCGGCCAGCACCAGCGCGCGGTTCGTCATCGACTTGGAACCGGGCAGGCTGATCACCGCGTCGACGGGCCGGTCGGCGTGCGGTGCCTGCCACGGGGCGCTCACCCCGACAGTGTGCCCGAGCAGGCGGCCGACTCCGAGCGCGAGAACGCCGCGAGCCATGAGCCGATCGGGTGGAGTCGATCATCTAGCCTCGCGGGGTGGACATGCAGCGCTACCTCGGGCATATCCGGGCGGACGCGACCTTGCTGCTGGCCGCCGCCGCCGGCCGGTTGGACGCCACCGTGCCGGCCTGTGAGCCGTGGCGGGTCGCCGACCTGCTCGACCATCTCGGGCACGTCTACCTGCACAAGGTGGAGGGCATCCGCCGGCAGCGTCGGCCGGACCCCTGGCCACCGCCGCCGCACGGGCGGGGCCCGATCGAATGGCTGCGGGAGCGGACCGATGAGTTGCTGGCGGTACTCGGCGAGCACGACCCCGCCGATCCCGCACCGACCTGGCGGCTCACCGACCAGACGGTTGGCTTCTGGTACCGGCGGATGGCCCAGGAAACCGTCGTACACCGCGTCGACGTGGAACAGGCCACCGGCGCCGCCACCCTCGTTGACGACGCGCTGGCCGTCGACGGCATCGACGAGGTCCTCGACTTCTTCCTCGCTGGAGACCGGTCGGACCGGCCTCAACCCGGACCGACCGCTCGGGTCGGGCTGCGGGCGGGAGAACGGTCCTGGCTGGTGCTCCTCGAGCGCGGGCAGGTCCGCATCGGGGAACCGTCGGTGGAGGCGACCCCGGATGCGGTCGTCCACGCGGGGGCGGCGGAGCTGTACCTCTGGCTGTGGGGGCGGCTGCCCGACGACGTCGTCCGCGTGGACGGCGATCCTGCTGCGGTTGCCGGGCTACGGGCCGCGATGAGCGACGCCACCGGCTGACCGGTACGCCGATGTGTGGTCGTTACGCCGCCTCGCGCAGCCCCGAGGACCTGATGGTCGCCTACGAGGCCGTTGAAGGGACCGCCTCGGACCTGCCCGGGCCGGACTACAACATCGCCCCGACCGACCCCGTGCTCACCGTCCGGACCCGGGTAGGCGACGGGGTACGCGAGCTGTCCGTGGCCCGCTGGGGCCTCGTGCCGTCGTGGGCGCCGGACCTCCGCCGGGCCGCCCGTCACATCAACGCGCGGGCGGAGACCGTCCAGCGACTGCCGGCCTTCCGTAGCGCGTTCGCCCGACGCCGGTGCCTGGTTCCCGCCGACGGCTGGTACGAGTGGGTCCGCGACGGCGCCGGACCCGGCAAGCAGGCCTATTACCTGACGCCCCGCAACGGCGGCGGGCTGGTGTTCGCCGGGCTCTGGGAGATTTGGGGCCTGGAGCGGCTGCTCACCGTGACGATCGTGACGACCGCGGCGGTCGGCCCGCTGGTCCGGGTGCACGCCCGGATGCCACTGGTGCTGCCGCGCGGGCGACACCGCGGCTGGCTGGACCCGGCGCATCCCGATCCCGCCGAGTTGCTCGCGCCCCCCGCCGAGGACCTGGACGAGTTGGAGATCCGCCCGGTCGGGTCGGCGGTGGGCAACGTCGCCAACGACGGCCCGGACCTGACCAGGCGCTGCGACCCGGATCCGGACGTCGACCGGGACCCGATCGCCCGCCTGGTGTTCTGATGCTCGTCGAGACCCCCCGGGGCAGCGCGCGCCTCACGGTGGACCGGGCCGAGCGACCGAGGGCGTTGCTGGTGCTCGGGCACGGAGCTGGTGGCTCGGTGACGGCCCCTGACCTGGCCGCCGTCGCGGTGCGAGGGGTAGCCGAGGGGATCACCGTCGTCCGGGTGGAACAGCCCTACCGGGTTGCCGGCCGGCGTTCGGCGCCCCCCGCTGCCCACCTGGACCAGGCCTGGCCCCTGGCGGTGGCTGCGGCCCGCGCCGCCACCGACCGGGACCTGCCACTGGTCGTGGGAGGTCGCTCCAGCGGAGCGCGGGTCGCCGCCCGGACGATCGCCGAGACGGCGGCGGTCGGCCTGCTCGCGCTGGCCTTCCCGCTGCTCACCCCGCGTGGGGTGTCCCGTCAGGAGGAGCTGGACGCCGTCGACGTACCGGTCCTGATCCTGCAGGGCGGCCGGGACCCGTTCGGCGTACCCGAGCAGGCGCCCCGGCGTTTCGTGCACGTCCTTGCCGAGGCCGACCACACGTTGCGGGGAGCCGCGGCGACCGAGGCCGCGTCCGTCGCGGTGGCGTGGCTACTGGCTCTGGTGTCAGAGTCCGGACAGAACCTGTAGGGACCAGGCCCAGCGCACCGAGGATCTCCACCGCGCCGATGGCCTTGACCGCGCACGTTACGCCGCAGTCGTCAAGCTTTCAATCATCACCGTGCGGCGATCGGGGCGACCGCGGCCAGCGTCGCCAGCCGCAGGTCCCGGGGGTCGAGCTCGATCTGCAGGCCGCGGCGACCGCCGCTGATGAAGATGCGATCCCGCTCCAGGGCGGCCTCGTCCAGCACCGCCCGGAGCCCCCGTCGCTGGGCGAGCGGGCTGATCCCGCCGATGACGTAGCCGGTCGACCGGGCGGCCCGTGCGGGGTCGGCCAGTGCCGCGCGCTTTCCGCCGGTCGCCGCGGCGAGAGCCTTGAGGTCCAGCGTGTCGGGGACGGCCACCATCGCCGACACCAGCCCGGCGTCGACCTGCGCGATCAACGTCTTGAACATCCCGGCCGGATCCACCCCGAGCGCGGCAGCGGCCTCCTCGCCGTAGCGGGTGACCCGGGGGTCGTGGACGTACTCGTGCAGGGTGAACGCGATCCCGGCCTGCCGCAGCGCCGTCGTGGCGGGAGTCTGTTGACCGGGCACCCTGCGAGCATAGGAATGCAGACCGCGGGGGTGGCGTTCCCCGTCCATGATGTCGCTGTCGACCGGCGGGCCGCGCCGGACCGCGAGCCGGGGGAGTTCCCGTGGACCCGCGCGGAGCGCCACGCCTGCGCGGGTACCCTCCACGGTGAGGCACCGGGTGAGAGCGGGAGGGCGCAGCGTGACCGAGGAGACGTCCGCGCCAGCGGAGACGCCAGAACAGCGCGACGCCCGGTTCGAACGCGACGCGCTGCCGTTCCTGGACACCCTCTACCCCGCTGCGCTGCGGATGACCCGCAACCCCGCGGACGCCGAGGACCTGGTCCAGGAGACGTTCGTCAAGGCCTACGCCGCCTTCCACCAGTTCACCGAGGGCACCAACCTCAAGGCCTGGCTGTACCGGATCCTCACGAACACCTTCATCAACACCTACCGCAAGAAGCAGCGCCAGCCGCAGCAGAACAGCTCCGACCAGATCGAGGACTGGCAGCTGTACGCCGCCGAGCAGCACACGTCCTCCGGGCTGCGCTCGGCGGAGATCGAGGCGCTGGACCACCTGCCGGACTCCGACGTCAAGGCGGCCCTGCAGGAGCTGCCCGAGGACTTCCGCCTCGCGGGCTACGTCGCCGACGTGGAGGGCTTCGCGTACAAGGAGATCGCCGAGATCATGGGGACGCCAATCGGCACCGTGATGTCCCGACTGCACCGCGGCCGGCGGGGGCTGCAGCGCCTGCTGGCCGACTACGCCAAGGAGCGCGGCTTCGTACGCGCCGGCGCCGGCGAGGACCAGTCGTGAGCTGCGGCAACCCGCACGAGATGGAGTGCAGCGAGATGCTGCAGAAGGTCTTCGTGTTCCTCGACAGCGAGTGCGACGAGACCAGCCGGGCCCGGATCGTCCAACATCTGGACGAGTGTGGTCCGTGCCTGCAGATGTTCGGGATCGAGCGGGAGGTCAAGGCCCTGATCCACCGCAAGTGCGGCGGCGACCCGGCTCCCAGCGGGCTGCGGGACCGGATCCGGCTGCGGCTGCGCACGGTACGGATCGAGGACGGCTACCTGGAGCAGACGACGGTCGTCCAGGACACCGTCCGCTGGGACCTCGAGGCCTGAGCCTCGCGCCGGTCCGCCGACATCGGCGGCCCGGACGCAACTCGCGTCAGGCGTTCGGGCGGTTGCCGTGGTTGGCGGCACTCTTCTTGCGGCTGCGCCGCTTCCGTCCGCGCTTGGACATGCTGCTCCTTCCACCGAGCAATACTGACCTGACTAGGGTCTCACGCGGGATGTGAGCCGTGACGGGGAGGGCGACGTGATCGAGTCCGTGCTAGTCGCCGACCGGGGGCTGCTCGCGGTGCGGGTGCTCACCGGCCTGCGGCAACTCGGCGTCACCGCAGTCGCCTGCTATCTGGCCGCGGACGAGCACTCCCGCCACGTCCAGGTCTGCGACGAGGCAATCCCGGTGGGCGACGCCGACCCTCTGTACCTCGCCGACGCGCTGATCGAAGCCGCGCAGGTCACCGGCGCGCGTGCGGTGCACGCCGGCAGCGGCCGTTGGGTCGGGGACGCCGGTATCGCCGCGGCCGTCCGAGCGGCCGGCCTGGCCTGGATCGGCCCGGACTCCGGGCCGGGCGGGCCGTTCGGGGCCGGTGATCGAGGGGTGACACTGTCCCGGGGGACGGTGCTCGACGGCTGGCGGTGGACGGCGCGCGACGGCGCGTCGACCCTCCTGGCGGAGTCGTTCGACCCGGACCCGGCCGGGCGCCGCGAGGCCGAGGCCGCGGTCGACCCGGAGCTGCCGGTGGCCTCGGTCGAGCTGGCTGCGCGCTCCGGGACCGCCCGGGTGCGCGGTGGCCTGATCGGCGTGGACCGGCTGGTCGAGGCCCGGACCGGTGCGAACCTGCTGGAGCGCCAGTTGCGTGCCGCGTCGGGCCTGGACCCCCTCGAGGTGGGACAGCCTTCCGGGCATGCGGTGCAGGCGGCGCTGTACGCTGTCCCGTCCGGTGCCGCGCCGGTTCGGGGGTGGGCGGTTCCCGACGTCGAGGGTGTCGTCGTCGACACCGTGCTTGCGGACGGGGCGCAGGTCGGTGCGGCCGACACCGTGCTGGCGTTGTTCACGGCGTACGGCGAGGACCGACCGGCGGCGGTGGCCAGACTCGCCCGCGCCGTCGATGGCACCGCGTTGGACTCGCCTGCATCGAGCCTGGCCGGGATGCGCGCGTTGCTGCGCGGAGCCGGCGGCGGCTCGATGGTTGGATAGCTGCGGTGAAACAGGACGGGAGCTGAGGAGCGGCATGGCCGAGGAGATCCGGGCCGAGATGGTGGCCAGTGTCTGGAAGGTCGTCGCAGAGCGCGGTGCGGTGCTGGCCGCCGGCGACACCGTGGTCATCCTGGAATCGATGAAGATGGAGATCCCGGTGCTGTGCGAGGGACCGGGGACCCTGGTGGAGCTGGCCGTCGAGCAGGGCGACGTGGTCCAGGAGGGCGACCTGATCGCGGTGCTAGGCGATTGAACCGACCGGCGGCTACACGGGCAGCTGGTAGCAGATCAGGTCGACCCCCGGCTTAGGGGACCAGTCCCGCGACGGCTCCCGCTGGAATCCCAGCCGGACGTAGAGCCGGTGCGCCGCGTGCATCAGCGGACCGGTGGAGATCACGACCCTCGTGCAGCCCACTGCCCGGGCCTGGTCCAGGCAGGCCCGCACCAGCAGCTCGCCGGCGCCCAGTCCGCGTGCCTCGGGCGAGACCGCCAGCATCCGGAACGCCGCCTCCTCGGGGCCGGTGGTGATCTCGGCGAACGGTGCCCCGTGCCGGACGAAGGCCACGCTGCCCACGACGACGCGGTCCAGCTCCGCCACGAACAGTTCGGCCTGCCTGGCGCGGCCGGTCACATCGGACAGCTCGGCGCGGTAGTCCGGCCCGGACACGCCGTCGCCGAGATAGGCCGTCACCGTGAGCTCGCCGATCCGCGGGTAGTCGGCCTCGACGGCCGGCCGGACGACCGGGTTGAGCCGATCCCGGGCTGCCGTTGCTGACACGCGAGGATCGTACGAGGCCGGATGTGGGACGCTCCCGCCGATGCCCACGCTCAGCGACCACCTCGCCCGGCACACCACGCTGGGTCCGGACGCCGGGGCCCATCTGCGCAGGCTGGTCGAGGAGTGGCAGCTGATCGCGGACCTGTCCTTCGCCGACCTGCTGCTGTGGGTCGTCAGCGGCCCGGACCTGCTGTGCGTCGCGCAGGTCCGCCCGACCACCGCGCCGACGGCTCATCCCGAGGACGAGATCGGCGGCCGCCGGGGCGGGTCGTACCGGTCCCCGCTGGACCTGGCCTGGACCCAGCAGCGGATCGTGCGGTACGCCGACCCAGGGTGGAGCGGTCCGGTCCCCGTCCGGCGGGAGGCGGTGCCGGTGCGCTACGCCGGCTCCGTGGTGGCGGTGCTGGCCCGCGACGCGAACCTCGGCGCGGCCCCCTCGCTCAGCGCCCTGGAACTGGCCTACCTCGGTAGCGGGGATGACCTGTGCCAGATGGTGGCGGCCGGGGACTTTCCGCCTCCGGACAAGGGCGACGAGGTGCTCACCGGCCCGCGCGCCGGCGATGGCTTGATCCGGCTCGACGCCTCCGGCCTGGTCGAGTACGCCAGCCCGAACGCGCTGTCGGCCTACCGCAGGATGGGCCTGCGCACCGACCTCACCGGCGTCGGGTTGGCCGAGCTGACCCGATCGCTGGTG
>JBBPYA010000038.1:0-2291 GCA_038200385.1 Mycobacteriales bacterium | reverse complement strand
TCCGGACCAGCAGCACGGTGGCCAGCACGGTGGCCGCCATCCACCACAGCAGCGCCACCCGGAACTCGCCGCCGCCCAGGGTCACCGACGAGGCGAACACCGCACGAGCCGCGCCGTAGCCGGCAGCCTGGTCGATGCCTGCGACCTGAACGGTGTCGGTGAGATACTTCGTGACCCCGACGTTCGCGCCCTGCAACACGAACAGCGTGCCGAGGGTGACGATGAAGCTGGGCAGCCGCGTCGTGGTGACGAGCACCCCGTTGAGCAGCCCCACGAGCAGTGCGAAGGCCAGCGACCAGGCCAGGCCCTCCCAGATGTTCACTCCCAGCTGGTCCACGAGCAGCGCGGTCACCAGGCCGGTCGAGGCGGTCAGTACACCGGCGGACAGGTCGAACTCGCCGCCGATCATCAGCAGGGCGACCGCCACCGCCATGATGCCCAGCGGCGCCGTCACGTCCAGGACGTTGGCCACGCCGGAGGCGGTGGCAAACTGCTGGGTCTGGGTGGCGAAGAAGACCGCGATCGCGATGGCCCCGATCACCGCGCCGATCTCGGAGCGGCCCAGGGCACGGACCAGCGGACCGCGGGCCGGGGTGATCGGCGCGCCGCGGGCAGAGGTCGTAGCCGCGGTCATGCTGTGCCTCCTTGGTTGCCGGCTGGCTGCACAGTCTGCCGTGCCCGACCGGTCAGCGGGTGCCGTCTGTCAGGTCGTCCCGGGTGACGAACAGCGGCCCGGTCAGCACCGGCTGGCCGCCGCCGACCACGCCGCCGTCGCGGGCGTACAACGCGAGGAACACCACGGGCAGGTACCCCTGCAGGTAGGGCTGCTGGTCGACGGCGAAGAGGATCTGGCCGTCGGCGATGCCCTGCCGGACGTCGTCGCTGAGGTCGAACGTCGCGAGCACCGCCTGGGAGGACGTGCTCGCGATGGCGCGCTCGGCCGCGGTCGCGACCGCGGGGTTCAGGGCCAGCACGCCGTCGACGGAGGGGTTGGACTGTAGTTCCGAGGCAATCGTCGTCTCGGCCTCACTCATGTTGGCGCCGTTCACCGGCAAGGTGATCACCGCCTTCTTGGGGCCTTCCCGGGTCGAGGTCCCGAGTCCGTCCGCGGCCCCCTGGCAGCGCTGCTCCAGGGACGGGTCCCCGGAGTCCTGCACGAGGCACAGCAGGGTGCTGACGCCGCCCTCGCGCAGCCGCGCTCCCGCACCCTGACCTGCTGCCTGGTCGGACAGGCCGACGTGGGTCAGCGCCCCGAACGCCGCGGAGTCCTGCGCCCCGGCGTTGATCGTGATGAGGGGGATGCCGGCCGTCCCGGCCCGCTGCAGGGACTCCCGCAGCGCGCTGGGATCCGACATCGACACGATCAGCCCGTCGACGTTGCCGGAGACGGCGGCATCGATGAGCTTCGCCTGACCGCCGGCGTCCGGGCTGGACTGGTAGTCGATCCCGACGTTCTCCGCCATGCCGGCATCTGCGGCGCCGGTCTTCACCGCGTCCCAGAACGGGTCTCCAGGGATCCCGCTGGTGACGACGGCGACCTGTAGCGCACGCTCGCGGTCGGCGGTCTGGCTGGGACGGGGCGTCTGCTGGGCGGCCTGCGAGATCCCGGCGGGGACGCTGGCCTGCGAGCTGCTGCCCGCGGTACACCCGGTGAGCAGCACGCCGAGGCAGGCCAGAATCGGCCAGACCCGACCTCGCCCCATCACCCGTCCTCCCAGCGTCCGGCGTGCCGCGCCCACTGCCGAACCACTCCACCGTACGGCGTCCGGTGATCCCTCCGGTGACAGGCCGCGCCGCCCGGACCGCGGCGGCCTCCCGCTGCCGGGCGAGCCGGATGGACGTGATGGCGCATGCTTGCGCGATGCCCACCGCAGCGCAGTCCGGCGTCGCGCCGCTGCGACGGTACGAGCCACGTCTCACGCTGGCGCTGTTCGGGATCGCGGCGAGCACCCAGTCGCCCTCGCCGGTCCTGCTGTACTACACCGACCGGCTCGGGCTCTCCGCGGTCGACCTGACCGTTTTCTTCTCCGTGTACGCCCTCGGGCTGGTGCCGTCCCTGCTGCTCGGCGGCCCGTACTCCGACCGCCGGGGCCGGCGCACCGTCGTCGTCCCGGCCTGCCTGCTCAGCGCGGGCGCGATGCTCGTACTGATCCTGGCCGGTACGGCGGGGCAGCCGGCCATCCTGGCCGGGCGGTTCCTGCAGGGCGTGACCAGTGGCGCGGTGTTCACCGTCGGCACCGTGTGGATGCGGGAGCTGGCCGGCGGCGAGCGCGCGGCCGGGGCGGCGATGC
>JBBPYA010000037.1:0-25690 GCA_038200385.1 Mycobacteriales bacterium | reverse complement strand
CGCGCTCGTCTTGGGCTTCCCCGGGCGTGTAGTTGTGGAGGCCGCGCTTCGCGGTGAGGTCGTGCTGGGCGTCTTCGTGGTCTTCGACGGCCAGCCCGAGGACGCATGCCCCCTCTGCCGATGACCGACTACTGCAGCCCGTGCTCCTGCTGCGCGGCCCTCCACTTCTCCTTCGTGTACGTCCCCAGGTGCGCGGCGAGGGCTCGGTTCGCGGCACGACGAGTCGCATGCTGCCCCCCAGCGATGGTCCAAGGGCCTGCTGCGCGGAGCGAAACGCCGGCCTCGCGAGGAGCTACAAGGGGCCCGGCGCCGCTAACCGTCCTTTCTTCCCGCACAAGGTCCGGCTCGCTCGCTGCTGCTACGTCCCGCTCCCCAGTGTGCAGCCACTCGCGATAGCCGAGGGCGGCCAAGGAGACGTAGTGGTAGCCGGGCTTGAGCAGCAGCTCTTGCAGCTCGAGGGTCCGTCCGTCGGCCAGGAGCAGCCCGTGCACGCGCTGTCCTGGCCGAACCAAATCTGGGTGTCGGGTTGCGATGTGTGCGGGGACCGACTCGACGTAGTCCTTGAGCTGCTCGAACGCCTCGACGTGGACCATGTGCGCTTTGTTCTCGATCATCACGAGGTCCCCCTCGCTCACGTGTGCCGCGTCGGCGGTAGCGACGCACAGCAGGTCCCCTCTGCGGCCACTAGCGAACAGCGGCTGCGGTGGCTCCACGAGCCTCAGGGGCAGCTCGAAGTCCGCGAGGACCCCCAGGTTCCGCTTCAACCAGTTCTCGAACTCGCGCTCTAGACCCACACGGCTGACGCGGTAGACCGGCCCGTCCTCGGTCCAGACGCCCACCCAGGCATCGACGACAGCCCCGAGGAGGTGGGCCGTCTGCTCGTCAGAGCCGCCGGGTCCGATCGCTTGGAGATCGAGGCCCCTCACCTCGCAGAGGTCGAGCCACAAGTGCATGTCGGTAGCGACGGGGTGGCGGCGAACGACGTCCGGAGCCAGACGCAGCACCTTCACCAACTCGTCCTCGTCGAGGTAGCGCAGGTCGTCGTACAAGCTCGCGAAGGTCTCATCCGGGGTGTCGCGCACCGCCACCCACACCGGGTCGCCCTGCCTCCGCATCAGGAAGGGGGGCGCGAACACCGTGAAGTCGTCGCAGACGAAGCGGTCGACCACGAAGCGGAGGTCCTGCAGGACGTCGGCGAGCCAAGCGGCTTCCGCGTCCACGAGCCGGGCGATCTGTTCGACACTCTCCTTGCTAGCACGGAAGACGTCCTGCGCCCGCCACAGGCCCGGCACGACTACCAGCCCCGCTCGCGCCACTCCTCTAGCGACGGCCGCTCAGTCCCGAGCGTCGTGTCCGGCCCGTGGCCCGGGTAGACCCAGGTCTCGTCCGGCAGCGGGCCGAACACCTTCCGCTCCAGGTCGTCCATCAGGGACGTGTGCTCGTCGGGAGTTGTTGTCCGCCCATGACCGCCCGGGAACAGGCTGTCGCCGGAGAACAGGTGCGGCCGCTCGAGGTCACCCTCGTAGAGCAGCGCGATGCTGCCGGGGGTGTGTCCCTCCAGGTGGATGACCGACAGGGTGCACGCGCCGACGGTCACCGTGTCGCCGTCCTGCAGCAGCCGGTTCGCCGGCACCGGCAGGTCGTCGGCGTCGCCGGCGTGGACCAGCACCGGCGCGCCCGAGGCTCGCGACACCTCGGCCAGAGCCTGCACGTGGTCCCAGTGCCCGTGGGTCTCGACGATGCCGACCAGTTCTCCGTCGCCGACCAGCGACAACAGCCGGGGGGCGTCACCGGCGGCGTCGACCAGCAGCGTGTCTCCCGTGGCCGTGCAGCGCAGCAGGTAGCAGTTGTTCTCGAACGGCGGCGTGGCCACCTTGGTGATCTGCAGGCAACCGGCGGCGCGGACGTCCGCCGGTCCGCCGACCGTGACGTCGCCGGTGTAGGACACGGGGCACTCCTTGATCGGGAAGCAGGCTGTCGGAGCCCGACGTTAGCCTGAAGAACCTTTGGCTCTCTTCTGATCGGACCTCATGGCTGACCGCCTCGTCGTGCGCGGCGCGCGTGAGCACAACCTCAAGGACGTGTCGCTCGACCTGCCGCGCGACGCGCTGATCGTCTTCACCGGTCTGTCCGGCTCGGGCAAGTCCAGCCTGGCCTTCGACACCATCTTCGCCGAGGGGCAACGGCGCTACGTGGAGTCGCTGTCGGCGTACGCCCGGCAGTTCCTCGGACAGATGGACAAGCCGGACGTCGACTTCATCGAGGGGCTGTCCCCGGCGGTCTCTATCGACCAGAAGTCGACGTCGCGCAACCCGCGGTCGACGGTCGGCACCATCACCGAGGTCTACGACTACCTGCGGCTGCTGTACGCCCGGGCCGGCATCCCGCACTGCCCCCAGTGCGGCCGGGTCATCGCCCGTCAGCAGCCCTCCCAGATCGTCGACCGGGTGCTCGAGCTGGAGGAGGGCACCCGCTTCCAGGTCCTCGCGCCGGTGATCCGCGGCCGCAAGGGGGAGTACGTCGACCTCTTCACCGACCTGCAGACTCAGGGCTTCGCGCGGGCCAGGGTGGACGGTGTCATCCATGCCCTCACCGAGGCGCCGACGCTGAAGAAGCAGGAGAAGCACACCATCGAGGTGGTGGTGGACCGGCTGACCGTCCGGCCCTCGAACAAGCGCCGGCTGACCGAGTCGGTGGAGACCGCGCTCGGGCTGGCGGGCGGTCTGGTGCTGCTGGACTTCGTCGACCGCGACGAGGACGACCCCGCCCGCGAGCGGACGTTCTCCGAGCACCTGGCCTGCCTGTACGACGACCTGTCCTTCGAGGCGATGGAGCCGCGCTCGTTCTCGTTCAACTCGCCGTACGGCGCCTGCCCGGAGTGCACCGGCCTCGGCACCCGCAAGGAGGTCGACCCGGAGCTCGTCATCCCGGACCCCGACCGCAGCCTGGTCGACGGGGCCATCGCGCCGTGGGCCAGCGGGCAGACCACCGAGTACTTCCTGCGGCTGCTCACCGGGCTGGCCGACTCCGTCGGCTTCGACCTGAAGACGCCGTGGGCGAAGTTGCCGGCGTCGGTGCGCTCCACCGTGCTGCACGGGCAGGACCGGCAGGTACACGTGCGCTACCGCAACCGGTACGGCCGGGAGCGGGCGTACTACGCGACGTTCGAGGGCGTGGTGCCGTTCCTGGAGCGCCGGCGCGACGACACCGACAGCGAGTTCATGCGGGACAAGTACGAGGGCTACATGCGCGACGTGCCGTGCCCGACCTGTGGTGGCGCGCGGCTCAAGCCCGAGGTGCTCGCCGTGCGGGTCGGGGAGCGGTCGATCTCCGACGTCACCGCGATGTCGATCGGGCAGTGCCGGGACTTCCTAGCCGGCGTCGAGCTCAGCGACCGCGAAGCGATGATCGCAGCGCCGGTGCTCAAGGAGGTCAACGCCCGGCTCGGGTTCCTCGTCGATGTCGGCCTGGACTACCTGTCGCTGAGCCGGCCCGCCGCGACCCTGGCCGGGGGTGAGGCGCAGCGGATCCGGCTGGCCACCCAGATCGGGTCCGGGCTCGTCGGCGTGCTGTACGTGCTCGACGAGCCCTCGATCGGACTGCACCAGCGGGACAACCGGCGGCTGATCGACACCCTGGTGCGATTGAAGAACCTCGGCAACACCCTGATCGTGGTCGAGCACGACGAGGACACGATCCGGGTGGCCGACTGGGTCGTCGACATCGGCCCGGGCGCGGGTGAGCACGGCGGTCGGGTCGTGGTCAGCGGGCCGGTGGAGGACCTGCTGGCCAGCACCGAGTCGATCACCGGTGCCTACCTGACCGGGCGACGCAGCATCGCCGTACCACCCCAGCGCCGCCACCCCACCCGGGGACGGGAGATCACGGTGCTCGGGGCCCGCGAGCACAACCTGCGCGACATCGACGTCACGTTCCCGCTGGGCTGCCTCGTCGCGGTCACCGGGGTGTCCGGGTCGGGCAAGTCCACGCTGGTCAACGACATCCTCTACAACGTCCTGGCCAACAACATCAACGGCGCGCGGCAGGTGCCGGGGCGGCACCGGCGGGTCACCGGCCTGGACCAGCTGGACAAGGTCGTCGGCGTCGACCAGTCACCGATCGGTCGGACGCCGCGATCCAACCCGGCGACCTACACCGGCGTGTTCGACCACATCCGGCGGCTGTTCGCCGAGACCACCGAGGCCAAGGTCCGCGGCTACCAGCCCGGGAGGTTCTCGTTCAACGTCAAGGGCGGACGCTGCGAGTCCTGCCGCGGCGACGGCACTATCAAGATCGAGATGAACTTCCTGCCCGACGTCTACGTCCCCTGCGAGGTGTGCAAGGGCGCGCGGTACAACCGCGAGACGCTCGAGGTGCACTTCAAGGGGCGCACCATCTCCGAGGTGCTGGACATGCCGATCGAGGAGGGCGCCGAGTTCTTCCAGGCGATCCCGGCGATCGCGCGGCACCTCACCACCCTCGTCGAGGTCGGGCTCGGCTACGTCCGGCTGGGCCAGCCGGCGCCGACGCTGTCCGGCGGTGAGGCGCAGCGGGTCAAGCTGTCCGCGGAACTGCAGAAGCGCTCGACCGGACGCACCGTCTACGTGCTGGACGAGCCGACCACCGGGCTGCACTTCGAGGACATCCGCAAGCTGCTCGGCGTGCTGAGCAAGCTCGTCGACGGCGGCAACAGCGTGATCGTGATCGAGCACAACCTCGACGTCATCAAGACCGCCGACTGGTTGATCGACATGGGCCCGGAGGGCGGCGACGGCGGCGGGGTCGTGGTCGCGGAGGGTACGCCGGAGTTCCTGGCCACGGTCGAGGAGAGCCACACCGGCGGCTTCCTCCGCAAGGTCCTGGCCGCTCCGGCGCTGCGAGCGGTGCCGGCGGCGGAGGGCCGGCGGCGGGGGCGCTCGGCGGCCAAGTCCGGGACGAAGAAGCGTGCCACCGCCTGAGCGGCGTCGGCGCCGTCGCCGGTCGGCAGCGCCGAATGCGGGTCACGTACGTCGGTCCGCGGCGTCCGTTCCCCGCCGAAGCTGACCCGGAACCGGTCCGCGGAACACGAGCCAGGGAGGTCGGCGATGGCAGCGGACGCTGCCCGGATCGCGCGCATCGTGGTCGCGCGGCACGGGACCACGTTCACCGATCAGGCCGGGATCCGGCTGGTCGACAAGCCCTCGCCGCTGTGGTGCCTGCTGGTCATGTGCCTGGTCTGCTCGGCGCGGATCAAGGCCGACCTCGCGCTGGGGGCCACCCGGGAGCTGTGGGCGGCGGGCTGGCGGACCCCGCAGCGGCTGGCCGCCTCGACGACCCGGCAGCGGGTGGACGCGCTCGGCCGCGGCGGCTACCGCCGCTACGACGAGCGCACCGCCGACCAACTCGGTGCGCTCGCCCGGACCGTGCTCGACCGGTACCGCGGCGACCTGCGACGGCTGCACGCCGAGTCGCCGGACCTGCTCCGGGACCTGCAGCAGTTCTCCGGAATCGGGCCCACGGGTGCCGGCATCTTCTGCCGGGACGTCCAGGCGGTGTGGACCGACCTCGCGCCGTACGTCGATCCGGTCGCGGCCAAGGGAGCGGACCGGCTCGGTCTACCCCGCGACGCGGGCCGGCTGGCCGAGCTCGTCTCCCGGGCGGATTTCCCGCGGCTGCTCGCCGGCTGCGTCCGGGCCGCCCTGGACAAGTCAGTGGTCGAGGACGTCCGCACGGAGACGGGCGGGGGGCCAGCCGGGTCATAGGTTCGACGTAGGCTCGGTCGGTGCCGGATCCGTCGACGTATCGCCCCGCCCCGGGCACGATCCCGGACCGGCCCGGTGTGTACCGGTTCCGCGACGAGCGGGGCCGGGTGATCTACGTCGGCAAAGCCAAGAGCCTGCGCCCCCGGCTGTCGTCGTACTTCCAGGACATCTCGGCGCTGCATCCGCGGACCCGGCAGATGGTCACCAGTGCGGGCTCCGTCGAGTGGACCGTGGTCAGCACCGAGGTCGAGGCGCTGCAGCTGGAGTACAGCTGGATCAAGGAGTTCGACCCGCGCTTCAACGTGCGCTACCGCGACGACAAGAGCTACCCGAGCCTGGCGGTCACGCTGTTCGAGGAGTACCCGCGGCTGCAGGTGATGCGCGGACCCAAGAAGAAGGGGGTCCGCTACTTCGGTCCCTACGCGCACGCCTGGGCGATCCGGGAGACCCTCGACCTGCTGCTGCGGGTGTTCCCGGCGCGGACCTGCTCCAACGGCGTGTTCCGGCGGGCCGCGCAGGTGGGCCGCCCGTGCCTGCTCGGCTACATCGGCAAGTGCTCCGCTCCGTGCGTCGGGCGGGTCAGCGCCGAGGAACACCGCGACATCGTCGATGACTTCGTGGACTTCATGTCCGGCCGTACGGAGCAGATGATCCGCCGGCTGGACGCCGAGATGCGCGCCGCGGCCGGCGCCGAGGAGTTCGAGCGGGCGGCTCGGCTGCGGGACGACGTCGGCGCGCTGCGCCGGGCGATGGAGAAGCAGGCCGTCGTGTTCGGCGACGGGACCGACGCCGACGTGGTCGCCTTCGCGCAGGACGAGCTCGAGGCCGCCGTGCAGGTGTTCCACGTCCGGGGCGGGCGGGTCCGCGGGCAGCGCGGGTGGGTCGTGGACAAGGTCGAGGACGTCGGCACGCCGGAGCTGGTCGAGCAGTTCCTCTCCCAGGTGTACGGCGAGGGCGAGGACGTACCCCGAGAGGTCCTGGTGCCCGAGCTCCCTCCGGACGCCGACGCCCTCGTCGAGTGGCTGGGCGGCCTGCGCGGCTCCCGGGTGTCGCTGCGGGTTCCCCAGCGCGGTGACAAGCGGGCACTGATGGAGACCGTCGAGCGCAACGCCAAGGAGTCCTTCACCCAGCACCGCCTCAAGCGGGCCAGCGACCTGTCCGCCCGATCGCTGGCGCTGTCGGAGATCCAGGAGGCGCTGGAGCTGCCCGACGCGCCGCTGCGGATCGAGTGCATCGACATCAGCCACGTCCAGGGTACGAACGTCGTCGGCAGCATGGTGGTCTTCGAGGACGGCCTACCGCGGCGCTCGGAGTACCGCCGGTTCTCCATCCACGGCGACGCCGACGGGCAGACCGACGACACCGCGTCTATCCACGAGGTGGTGCGGCGCCGGTTCGCCCGCTATCTGGACGAGCAGCGGCGCTCGGCCGAGGCCGACCCGAGTGCCGAGCTGGGCCGCCCGCGGAAGTTCGCCTACGCGCCGAACCTGCTAGTCGTGGACGGCGGCGCCCCGCAGGTGGCGGCGGCGGCCCGGGCGATGGACGAGCTAGGGATCGACGACGTCAGCCTGGTCGGGCTGGCCAAGCGGCTGGAGGAAGTGTGGCTGCCCGCGCAGGCGCACCCGGTGATCCTGCCGCGCTCCTCCGAGGGCCTGTACCTGCTGCAACGGGTGCGCGACGAGGCCCACCGCTTCGCCATCACGTTCCACCGGCAGCGCCGCTCGAGGTCGATGGTCGAGTCCGTGCTGGACGGGGTACCGGGCCTGGGCGAGACCCGGCGCAAGGCGCTGCTGACCCGGTTCGGCTCGCTCAAGCGGCTACGGGCCGCCACCATCGACGACGTGCAGGAAGTGCCAGGAATCGGTCGGCGGACAGCGGAGTCCATCGTCGCGGCGTTGCACCGGGACGATGCCGCGGTCGCCCCGGCGGTGAACCCGGTGACCGGGGAGATCATCGAGGCCGACGCGTGACCGAGCGGACCGAGCGGCGCGGGCCGATGGGCGCCGGCGATCCGGCCGGGATCGACATTGTCCTCGTGTCGGGGCTGTCCGGCGCGGGCCGGAGCACAGCGGCGAAGTGCCTGGAGGATCTGGGCTTCTTCGTGGTGGACAACCTGCCCCCCGAGCTGATCGCCACGATGGTCGACCTCGGCAGCCGCTCGCAGGGCCAGATCACCCGGATCGCGGTCGTCGTCGACGTGCGCAGCCGCGCGTTCTCCTCGGACCTGAAGTCCATCATCGTGGAGCTGGACCGCGACGGGTACCGGCCCGGGGTGCTGTTCCTGGAGGCCGCAGACAACGTGCTGATCCGCCGGTTCGAGGCGGTCCGTCGCCAGCATCCCCTGCAGGGTGGCGGCCGGCTGATCGACGGGATCCGGGCCGAACGCCGGCTGCTCGGCCCGCTGTACACCGAGGCCGACCTGCTCATCGACACCTCCGAGCTGAATGTCCATCAGCTGCGGCGCAAGATCGAGGGGGCCTTCGGTGCGGGCGACCTGCCGGTGCTCAAGGCCACGGTGATGTCCTTCGGATTCAAGTACGGGCTGCCGATGGACGCCGACATGGTGATGGACGTGCGCTTCCTGCCCAATCCGCACTGGATCCCGGAGTTGCGCGAGCACACCGGTCAGTCCGCCGACGTCCGGGACTACGTGCTCAGCCAGGAGGGCGCCCCCGAGTTCCTGGCCCGCTACCACGAGCTGCTCCAGCTCGTCGGAGCCGGCTACCAGCGGGAGGGCAAGCGGTACCTCACCGTCGCGATCGGGTGCACCGGCGGCAAGCACCGCTCCGTCGTCCTCGCCGAGGCGCTGACGGCCCGGCTGGCCGGCGACGGCGTACAGACCGCGGTGTTCCACCGCGACCTGGGTCGCGAGTGAGCCTCGCCCGGGGGGCTCCGCCCCCCGTGGACCCCCCGGCCGGCGGGAGACGGCCGTGAGAAACCCCAAGGTCGTCGCGATGGGCGGGGGGCACGGCCTGTCGGCGTCGCTGGTCGCGCTGGGGCTGCTCACTCCCGAGCTGACCGCGGTCGTCACGGTGGCAGACGACGGGGGATCCAGCGGCCGAATCCGGCGTGAACTCGGCGTGCTGCCGCCCGGGGACCTGCGGATGGCGTTGGCCGCGCTGGCCGGCGAGGACGGGGACGGGCTGGCCGCCCTACTGCAGCATCGGTTCGGGGGCACCGGCGCACTGGCCGGGCACCCGGTCGGCAACCTGCTGATCACGGGGCTGATCGAGCACTTCCACGGCGACTCGGTGCGCGCCCTGGCCACGGTCGGCCGGATGATCGGCGCCCGCGGCTGCGTGCTGCCGATGTCCCCGGTCCCCCTGGAGATCGCCGCGGTCGTCAGCGGTCTGGACCGGGACCACCCCACCGACGTACGCCGGATCCGCGGTCAGGTGGCGGTCGCGACCACCCCGGGGAGGGTGGAGGCGGTCGCCCTGGTTCCGCCGGAGCCGCCGGCCTGCCCCGAGGCGGTCGCGGCCATCCGGGCCGCCGACGCCGTCGTCCTCGGTCCGGGCTCCTGGTTCACCTCGGTGCTGCCGCACGTGCTCGTCCCGGATCTGCGGGCGGCCCTGGTGCACACCGAGGCGCGCATCGTGGTGGCACTGAACCTTGCGCCGCAACCGGGGGAGACCGAGGGATTCTCCCCGCAGGAGTTGCTCGAGGCGTTGTCCCGGCATGCGCCGGACCTCACGATCCACACGGTGCTGGCCGACGAGGAAGCGGTCGTTGACCGCCGGGGACTGACGGATACGGTGCACGCACGAGGCGCCCGACTGGTGCTGGCCCCGGTGGCCGCCCCGGACGGATCGGCACGGCATGACCCGAAGCTGCTGGCAGCGGCTCTCGGACCGGTGATCGGAGTGGACATCACATGACGACAGCGTCCGGGGAGCCCGCGACATGGCGATGACGGCGGCGGTCAAGGACGAACTCAGCCGGCTGACCATCACCAAGGCGTGCTGCCGCAAGGCGGAGATCTCCGCGCTGCTGCGGTTCTCCGGCGGCCTGCACATCGTGGCCAGCCGCGTCGTGGTGGAGGCCGAACTGGACACCGGCTCGGTGGCCCGTCGGCTGCGCCGCGAGATCGGCGAGATGTTCGGGCACATCAGCGACATCCAGGTCCTGGCCAGCGGAAACCTGCGCAAGGGCAGCCGCTACCTGATCCGGGTCGTCCAGGACGGTGAGGGATTGGCCCGGCAGACCGGTCTGCTGGACCTGCGGGGGCGGCCGGTGCGCGGCCTACCCCGTCAGGTCGTTGCCGGCGGCGGTTGCTGCGCAGCCGCGGCCTGGCGCGGGGCGTTCCTGGCTCACGGATCCCTCACCGAACCCGGCCGGTCCTCGTCGCTGGAGGTCACCGCCCCCGGTCACGAGGCCGCGGTGGCCCTCGTGGGGTCCGCCCGGCGGCTGGGCGTGGTCGCCAAGGCCCGCGAGGTCCGCGGCGTCGACCGCGTCGTGATCCGCGACGGCGACGCGATCAGCGTGCTGCTGACGAAATTGGGGGCGCACCAGTCGATGCTGGCCTGGGAGGAACGCCGGATGCGGCGCGAGGTCCGGGCCACAGCCAACCGGCTGGCGAACTTCGACGACGCCAACCTGCGTCGGTCGGCGCTGGCCGCGGTCGCCGCCTCGGCCCGGGTGCAACGCGCGATGGAGATCCTCGACGGCGACGCGCCCGATCATTTGCTCCAGGCCGGCCGGCTGCGGCTGGAGCACGGGCAGGCCTCACTGGAGGAACTGGGCTCCCTGGCCGACCCGCCGATGACCAAGGACGCCGTCGCCGGCCGGATCCGTCGGCTGCTGGCCCTGGCCGACAAGCACGCCTCCGACCTCGGCGTACCGGACACCGAGTCCAGCGTCACCGCGGAGATGCTCGCGCCCTGAGCCGGCGCCCGAGGCTGCCGGCTCCGGTCGGCGACAGCCTCCGGCGTGAGTCAGGCTCAGGACGGCGGCGCGGGTGGTTCGCTCTCGCCGTCCCAGTTCCGTCCTGCGGTGTCGGCGTTCGGGGAGGCGCTGTCGGTCTGACCAGCGACCTCGTCGATCAACTCGTCGTCGCTGCGTCCCTCACCGGCCGCGGCCGGTGTGCCGCCGGTCTGCCCGGAATCGCTGTCCGGCCCTGTTCCCATGGACGTTCCCTCCCGCTGCGCTGACATCGACTCACCGTACGTCGGGGCGCCCGTGCCGGCTCAGCGAGCGGGGTCGGCACCGCGGCGCAGCGCGATCCGGCGGATCGGGTAGGGCAGTGTGGTGCCGGCCTCGGCCAACCCCAGCAGGAGCCGCCGTGCGCCGCCGAGATCGACGACCGGCAGGTAGAACGAGCGCAGCAACAGCTCCCGCTGCGCCGGGCGCTCGACCGGCACGGCGAAGTGGGACAGCTCGTCCGAGGACAGCTCGAAACCGCAGGACGCGGCCCGGCCGGCCAGGTCGTGCAGCGGTTCCGGGAACGGCTCGCCCCGCCAGCCGAGCGCGGTCAGCAGCCGGTTGTACGGCGTCCCGTCCAGGGTGGGGGACCGCAGCGGAACGGTGCCGGCCAGCACGCCGCCGGCCGGCAGGGTGCCCCGGACCTTGGCCAGCAGGCCCTCCAGCGGCAACAGCATCAGGCCCATCGACACGGTGATCGTTGCCGCCGCGTCCCCCGGCGGATCCAACGCCTCGCCGAGCCGGGTCCGCACGTGGGGGCGCCGCGCGGCGGCGACCGCCAGCTCGTCGGGACTGCTGTCCACCCCGAGGTAGCGGGCCGGGTCCAGGCAGTCGGCCAGCGCCGCGCTCCCGCAGCACAGGTCGAGTACCGGGCCGGCCGACGGGATCAGCTCGGCCAGCCAGCGGTACGGATCGCGGCCGGCGGTGTCCTGGGCGACGCGCAGCAGGTCCTCGGTGACCCCCGGTACCCGAGCGTGCAGGCCGCGGACGTCCGGTGGATCGACCGTCACCCCACCCCCTCCTCCCTCCCCATGATCACGGCAGTGGGCGGGGGGCCGCATGTTCAGGCCGCCGCAGGTCAGGCCGCGAGGACCCGGTCCAGGATCGTCGCCTTCATCCGGACGAACGCCGGATCGGCGAGGGTCTGCCGCCCGCGGGCGCCCGCGAAGGGGACCGGGATCTCCTCGACCACCCGGGCCGGGCGGGCGCTGAGCAGCCCCAGCCGGTCGGACAGCAGCAGCGCCTCGTCGACGTCATGGGTCACGAGCAGGGTGGTGGTCGAGCGAGCGGACAGCACCGTCCGGAGCCACTCGTGCATGCGTAGCCGGGTCTGAGCGTCCAGGGCCCCGAACGGCTCGTCGAGCAGCAGGACGGGTGGGGCGTTGGCCAGCACCTGGGCAATCGCCGCCCGCTGCTGCATGCCGCCGGAGAGCTGGCGGGGCAGCGCGCCGGCGAATCCGTCCAGCCCGGTGGCCCGGAGCAGGTCCTCGACGATCCCCTCGACATCGCTGCGTCCGGCGGCGCGGGGACCGAAGGCCAGGTTGTCGTGCAGGGTCAGCCAGGGGAACAGGGTGCCGGCCTGCGCGACCATCCCGCGCTGCGGCGACGGACCGGACACCTCGGCCCCGCCGACCTCCACCCGGCCGGCGTCGGCGGCCTCGAAGCCGGCCATGATGCGCAGGAGCGTCGACTTGCCGCACCCGCTCGGGCCGAGCAACCCGTAGGTCTCACCCGCCCGCACGGTCAGGCTGACGTCCGCGAGCACCTCGACCGCCCCGAAGGACTTGCGTAACCCGACCGCGGCGAGGTCGGCGCCGCCGGTCGGCGCGGCCCGGCTCACGTCCCGGCCGGTCCGGTCGGTCACGTGTCCGCCCAGCGGATCCACCGCCGGGTCAGCATCCGCAGCACGAGGTCCCCGGCGTACCCGACGACGGCGAAGGCGAACATCCCCACCACGATCTCGTCGATCCGGCCGGTCTCGCGGGCGGCGTTCATCATGGCCCCCACCCCGGTAGAGGTCCCCGTGAGCTCTCCGACGATCACACACATCCAGGCCAGCGTCAGGCTCAGTCGCAGGCCGGTCACGATCTCCGGCAGCGCGCTGGGAACGTAGACCCGCCGCCACAGTTCGTGCCGGGGCGTGCCCAGCATCCGGGCGGTCTCGATGTGGGCCCGCGGCACCCGGGCCACGCTGTCCGCGGTGGCGATCAGGACCGGCCACAGCGCGCCGATGAAGATCAAGGCCCGGGCCGCCCCCTCGCCGATGCCGAACCAGATCAGCGAGATCGGCAGCCAGGCGTACAGCGGGACCGACCGCAGCGCGTTGAGCACCGGGTCGAACAGGTCCGACGCCCAGCGGGATAGTCCGAGGGCCAGCCCGACGGCGACGCCGACGACGACGGCCAGCCCGAAGGAGACCAGACAGCGCGCCACGCTGGCCCCGACGTGCCCGAAACCCGCCCCGTCGAAGGCGACGACGCCGGCCAGGGTCGTCCGACGTTCGCCGAAGAAGAAGTCACCGGCGGCGACCGCGACGGTCCAGGGCGCGGGGAGCAGTCGGCCGGCGACCAGGCCGGTATAGCTCAGGGTCGTCCACACCGCCAGGAGCAGCAGCGGGACGACGAGACCGAGCGTTCGACGGAACCGGCGGGGTCGGCTTCGACCCACCGCCGGCAGACCGGCCCGATCGCTCGTGGCCAGGTCCGTCAGGACCGGCATGGACACGGCGGTCAGAGGTTCCAGTACTCGCGGGCGAAGGCCTGCTCGTAGTCCGGCTCCGCGTCGATGATGCCCAGCTGCGCCATGATCCCCCCGGTTCCGGTGAACTGATCGACCCGGGTCTGGTCGAAGCGCCACACGGCCCCGACGTTGTCCAGGACCGCCTTGTAGATCGACTCGTCGTAACCGAACTGGGTGACGAGCAGGTCGCGCCAGGCCTCGGGATCGTTCGTCCCGCCCGGCGTGAGGTACTCCGCGGCGTCGTGCTGCATCTTCGCCGCGGCCCGGCACAGCTCGGGTCGCTGCAGCATAGCCGGGGAGGCCCACAGTGCGGTGTTGAAGTCACCGGCCGGGGTGTCGTAGACGACGGTGAGCCGCTGGCCGACGCCGTCCACGACGCTCTGCGTGCACAGCGGCTCGGTGCCGATGTAGGCGTCCACGTCACCGCGGGCCAGGGCGGCCGGATGGTCGGCGTACCCCAGCGGGATGCCCTGGACATCGCTGTCCAGCTTCAGCCCGGCGTCCTGCAACAACGCCTGCAGGATGAGGACCTGGATGCCCGGCGGGGGTACGGCGATCTTGCGGCCGCGCAGGTCGGCCACGCTGGACACCACCCCGGTCCGCCCGATCAGGCCGATGCCCTGCCGCGCGACCATTCCGATGATCTTGGAATTGAAGCCGCCCTCGCGCAGCCCGATGATCGTGCTGTAGGTGCCGATCAGGCCGAAGTCCAGGCTGCCGCCCTCCAGCGCCTCCTGAATCTCGGCGGAGCTGGTTACGATCTTGGTCTCGACCGTTACGCCCTCCGGGGCGAACTGCTGCCAGAACAGCGGTGCCGAGGCGTGGTTCTTGGCGTAGACGCAGTTGCGGAGGGTCACCGGCTCGGTGATGTCGCCTGCCGCGCTAGAGCCGGAACCCGGCGAGGCCGCGCCGGTCGAGGCGGACGAGCCGCAGCCGGCCAGCGGGAGGAGCGCACCCGCGGCGGCGGCAAGACCCAGGAAACCCCGGCGGGACAAGTGGTTCGCGGGCATGGGCGTGAACTCCTCGTCGATCGCCTGGAAGCAGACTACGTGGCGTCAGCGCCAGTGGCCGTCACCGTGACCAGCCAAGAATGCCGACTCATCGATGTTCAACGGCGCCGTGACCTACGGGTTGCGCGAACGGTTGCGAATCCGTAATGCCTGAGCGGGGTCCCGGCCCCGAGCCGGCCGGCCGCCGCCCGCGGCCAGGTCACCTGCCGGTCGTCGGCGGCGGCGCGGTCGGGGTCGGCGGCCCGCCCGTGGTCGTCGGCGCGGGGGTGGTGGGCGTCGTGCTGCCACTGGGAGTCGGGCCGGTGGTGGTCGGGTCCCCGGCCGTGGGCGCACCAGAAGTCCCCGACGTGCTCGGCGACCCGGTCGACCCCGAGGGGGCGGCCGGGGTATCGGAGGGCGTCGGACCGGGAGGGGGCGTCGGGACGGCCGGGCGGCTGCCGCCACGGACCTCGGCCGCGACACCGCTGACCGTCGTCCGTCCGGTCCCGGAAATCGCTCGACCGGTCAACAGCTCGACGCCGGTGATGGCGAGGATCGCCACCGCGAAGATCGCCGCAGCCGCCACCGCCACCGGGCGGACCCGGACAGGGCGTCGCCCCGGAGGGGCGATCGAGGGCGGCTGTCGCGCCGGCGGGACCTGGCGGTCCTTCGTGGTCGGGCTGGCCCAACGCCCTTGCGGGCGGTGCTGCCGGGCTCCGGTGGAGCGCACCCGGTCGCCGGTGCGCCGGAGGGACTGGGTGTACGCCGCACTGGCCACGGCGGTGGTCACGCTGACCGCGGCGGCGCCGAGGACGGTCCCGGCGACACCGAGGGTGGAGGCGAGCGCGGCGCCGGTGGCGGCCGCGGCCGACCCGCCCACGATCTGGGTCAGCGACAGGTCGAGCATCCGGCGGTGTTCGGCGGGCTGGTCGAGTGCGGTCTGGACGGCAGGGGAGTGGGTCGGCGAATCCATGTCTCGTTCGGCGTCTCGGGGAGTTGTCGGTCACCCGGGCAACGTGCCGCGGCGGGTCGGGGACTCCCGCTCCGCCCCGATCGTGAGCAGTCCCACACCGTCGGACCCCGGCGCCGGTGCGGGATCCGGGTGTCATCATGGTGGCAGGGTCCGAGGCAACCGACCGGGCCGCACACGCGTCTCAACGAGAAGCGCCGCGGCAGCTCGCTGCGGGCCGACGTGCTGGAGTGTGGATCGGTGCCTGCTCGTCCTACCCGCCGCTGGTCAATGGCCGCCCTCACGGTGTCGGCCGCACTCGTGTTGTGCGGGTGTTCGGCCGCCGCGCCGGCAACGCCCGGCCGGGCGGGATCAGCTTCCTCCACGGCGGGCGGGGCGGTCGCTGTCGCGAAGGGCCCGGTTGCGGTCCGGCCCGAAGCGGCGGCGGCCATCGCGGTGAGCCCGGCGCTGGGGACCACGGACTTCGCGCCGAGCACCCCGGTCCGCGTCGAGTCGACCGGCGGCCGGCTCACCGGCGTGACGCTCGCCCGGCCGGACGGTTCGATGGTGGCCGGCACCCTGTCGGCGGACCGCACGGCGTGGCAGAGCAACGAGCTGCTCGGCTACGACCGCAGCTACACCGTGCGGGCGACCGCGGTGACTGCCGACGGCAGGCCGGCCACGGTCGAGGGGTCGATCACGACGGTCGTCCCGAGCACGCTGACCTATGCCTCGATGATCCCGAACCCGCAGCTGACCCACGTCGGCGTCGGGCAGCCGATCGCGGTGTACTTCGACGAGAACGTCACCGACCGGGCGGCGGCGCAGAAGAGCCTCGCGGTGACGAGCACGCCGCCGGTCCAGGGCGCCTGGCACTGGTTCTCCGACCGCGAAGTGCACTTCCGCCCGGAGAACTTCTGGCCGGCGCACACCCACGTGGCGGTCGACGTGAACATCTACGGCGTGGACCTGGGCGGCGGCATCTACGGCCAGGAGGACCGGCACATCCAGTTCGACGTTGGCGACTCGATGATCGCCGAGGTCAGCAACGACGGCCGGCAGCTGCGGGCCTACCGCAATGGGCAACTGGTCCGCACGATGCCGACCTCGCTCGGAAAGGAGGGCACCCAGACGCCCAGCGGCACCTACCCGGTGATGGACCAGCACGACAAGTACACGATGGATTCCTCGACGTACGGCGTACCGATCGGCGGCCCCGACGGCTACCGCACGGTGGTCGAGTACGCCAGCCGGCTGTCCGACAGCGGCATCTTCGTGCACGGCGCCCCGTGGTCGGTCGCGGATCAGGGCGTGCGCAACGTGTCCCACGGGTGCCTGAATGTCAGCGTCGGCGACGCGCAGTGGTTCTACGACAACTTTGGGCGCGGCGACGCGGTTCGGGTGACCGGGACCGACGTCCCGCTCGCCGCCACCGACGGCTTCGGTGACTGGAACCTCAGCTGGGCGGACTGGACGGCCGGCAGCCCGGTGGGCTGACCGCGAGCTGCCGGCCCGGTCCCCGCGGTGGGCGCGGCCAGGCGGGCTCGCAGCAGGCGACGCTCCGGCTCGTTGCCGACCAGCGCCAGCGCGCGCTGCACCGCCGCCCGGGCGGCCGGCCGGTCGCCGGCCAGCCGCAGCAGCTCCCCGCGGGCGGCGTGCCGGTAGTGGTAGTCCCCGAGCTCGGCGTCCAGGCCGACCAGCAGCCGTGGACCCGCTTCCGGGCCACGGACCATCGCCGGGGCGACCGCATGGTTGAGCCGGACGACCGGCGAGGGGTTCAGGTCGAGCAGCCGCGCGTACCTCGGGGAGCTGCCACGACGGCGAGCTGACGGTGAGCGCCTCCTGCCGCTCCAGCACGGCGAGCTTGCCGGCGTACGCTCGGGACCGCCGCGCCCGGTCCAGCGCCCGGTGCCGGGCCGTCGTGGCGAGCCAGGCGCCGGGGTGAGCAGGTCGGAATAGGCCCAGTAGCCGTCCATCACGGCGTTCTCCTGCTCGGGGTCCAGCCCTCGGTCTCATCGGAGTAGATCAGTACGGCGTACTTCGGCATGGTGTCTCCTTCCGGTCGGCGGGGTCGGTGCCCGCTCCCTCATTGCGACGAACGGGGGCGCGGGGAATCCGACAGCGGCTGCCGCGCTCGATCGGGCCGGCACCGTCTGGGTAGGGTCATCGGGAGCTTTCACCGGCGCAGACGAGGAGAATCAGTGACCGTCCGGGTAGGGATCAACGGGTTCGGCCGGATCGGCCGAAACTTCTGGCGGGCCGCCCAGGCCAGCGGGCAGGACATCGAGATCGTGGCCGCCAACGACCTGGGTGACCTGGCCACCATGGCGCACCTGCTGCGCTACGACAGCGTCCTCGGCCGGCTGCCCGCGCAGGTCTCGGTGACCGACGACGGGATCCAGATCGACGGCAGCACGCTGCGGATCCTTGCCGAGCGTGATCCCGGCGCGCTGCCGTGGGGCGAGCTGGGCGTCGATGTTGTGATCGAGTCCACCGGGTTCTTCACCGACGCCGACAAGGCCCGCGCCCACGTGGACCCGGGCGGCGCCAAGAAGGTCATCATCTCCGCACCGGCCAAGGGGGAGGACCTCACCGTGGTCCTGGGCGCCAACGAGGACCGCTACGACGGCAGCCAGACGGTGATCTCCAACGCATCGTGTACGACGAACTGCCTGGCTCCCCTGGCCAAGGTGCTGCACGACGAGTTCGAGGTGCGCAGCGGTCTGATGACCACCATCCACGCCTACACCCAGGACCAGAACCTGCAGGACGCGCCGCACAAGGACCTGCGCAGGGCACGGGCCGCCGCGATCAACGTGGTTCCCACCAGCACCGGCGCGGCCAAGGCGATCGGGCTGGTGCTGCCCGAGCTGCAGGGCAAGCTGGACGGCTACGCCCTGCGGGTCCCGGTCCCCACCGGCTCCGCGACCGACCTCACGGTCACGGTCGGCCGGGACACCACCGTCGCGGAGGTGAACGCGGCCTTCAAGGCCGCCGCCGACGGCCCGCTCAAGGGCATCCTGACCTACACCGAGGACCCGATCGTCTCCAGTGACATCGTCACCGACCCCTCCTCCTGCATCTTCGACTCCGGACTGACCAAGGTGATCGGCAACCAGGTCAAGGTGGTCGGGTGGTACGACAACGAGTGGGGCTATTCCAACCGGCTCGTCGACCTCACCGTCCTCGTCGCCTCGAAGATCTAGGGGTCCGGCCCGATGCAGTCCCTCGACGATCTGCTGGCGCACGGGGTGGCCGGCAGTCACGTCCTCGTGCGCGCCGACCTCAACGTCCCGATCGACAACTCCACCGCCGAGGCGCTGATCACCGACGACGGCCGGATCCGGGCCAGCCTCCCCACCCTGCAGGCGTTGACCGGGGCCGGAGCCCGGGTCGTCGTGGCCGCTCATCTCGGTCGCCCGCAGGGTCGCCCCGATCCGGCGTATTCCCTCGCGCCGGTGGCGCACCGGCTCGGTGAGCTGCTGGGCACGCCGGTCGAGATGGCCGGGGACGTCGTCGGGCCAGGGGCCCGGCAGGCCGTCAACAGGCTGGCCGACGGTCAGGTCGCGGTCCTGGAGAACGTCCGCTTCGATCCCCGCGAGACCAGCAAGGACGACGCTGACCGGGAGCGACTGGCCGAGGAGTTGGCCGCGCTCGCGCAGTTCTACGTCGACGACGCCTTCGGCGCCGTGCACCGCAAGCACGCCAGCGTGTACGACGTGGCTCGGCGTCTGCCGCACTTCGCCGGAGGGCTGGTGCTGCGTGAGGTCGAGGTGCTGCGGCGGCTGGCCGGCGATCCCGCCCGGCCCTACGTCGTGGTGCTGGGCGGCAGCAAGGTCTCGGACAAGCTCGGCGTCATCGAGGCCCTGCTGCCGCGGGTCGACCGGCTCCTGATCGGCGGCGGGATGTGCTTCACCTTCCTCGCCGCGCAGGGCCACGAGGTGGGCGGCTCACTGCTCGAGGACGACCAGGTGGACACCTGCCGGCGGCTGCTCGCCGACGCCGAGGGGCGCATCGTGCTCCCGGTCGACATCGCCTGCGCCGAGTCCGTGGTCGCCGACGCCCAGATCACCGTGGTGTCCGCCGCGGCGATCCCACCCGGCCTCAAGGGCCTGGACATCGGCCCGCAGTCCGTGCAGCTGTTCACCCGGGAGCTGGCCGGCGCGAGGACGGTGTTCTGGAACGGCCCGATGGGGGTGTTCGAGCTCGCGCCGTTCGCCGGCGGCACCAAGGGGATCGGCAAGGCGGTTGCGGCAGTGTCCGGGCTGTCCGTGGTCGGCGGCGGTGACTCCGCGGCCGCGGTGCGCACGCTGGGGCTAGCCGAGTCCTCCTACGGGCACATCTCCACCGGCGGCGGGGCGTCCCTGGAGTACCTCGAAGGCCGGGAGCTTCCCGGCCTGAGCGTCCTGGAGGACTGAGTGGCCCGCCGCCCGCTGATCGCGGGCAACTGGAAGATGAACCTGAACCACCTCGAGGCGATTGCGCTGGTCCAGAAGGTCGCCTTCGGCGTGGACGAGGCGACCCTGCGCGCCGTCGAGGTCGTGGTGCTTCCCCCGTTCGTGTCGCTGCGCAGCGTGCAGACCCTGATCGACGGTGACCACCTGCTGCTCGGCTACGGAGCGCAGGACGTCTCCCCGCACCCGGACGGCGCCTACACCGGCGACATCAGCGCCACGATGCTGACCAAGCTGGGCTGCAGCTACGTCGTGCTCGGCCACTCCGAGCGCCGGGAGCACCACGGCGAGGACGACGCCACGGTGCACGCCAAGCTCACCGCCGCCCTGCGCCGGCAGCTCACCCCGATCGTGTGCGTCGGCGAGGCGTTGCCGGTCCGGGAGGCCGGCGAGCAGGTCGCGCACTGCGTGGCGCAACTCGACGGTGCCCTGCGCGGCTGCGCCGAGGGCGACCTCGGCGCTCTCGTCCTGGCCTACGAGCCGGTGTGGGCGATCGGGACCGGCGAGGTCGCCACTCCCGAGGATGCGCAGGAGGTGTGCGGGGCGCTGCGCAACCGGCTGGCCGAGCGGTACTCGACCGAACTGGCGGTAGCGGTGCGTATCCTGTACGGCGGATCAGTGAAGGCTTCGAACACCCCGGGCATCCTCGCCCAGCCCGACGTCGACGGGGCCTTGGTCGGGGGCGCCAGCCTCGACGGGGACGAGTTCGCGCTGATCTGCCGCGGCGCCGTACCGGCCGGCACCTAGCCGCGCTGAGCGGGCCGGACCGGCACATCTCGCGCGGAGGAGGGGAAGGGCCGCACCAGCATGCAGCGCAGCCGGACCAGTCTGCCGACGGCAGCGGTCCTGCTGGGCATCCTGGTGCTCACTGCCTGTACTGCACCGCCCACCCGCAGCGAGTCCGCGCCGGTCAAGGCCGACGTCGTCTCCGACGAGGGGCTCACCGCGCCGCGGTCCCCGTCGACGGCGACCGGCGGCACCCTGCGCATCGTCGCGGGGACTCCGGACAGCCTGGACCCGGCCCGCTCGTACTCGCCGTGGGTCTGGAACCTGATGCGGCTGTACACCCGCACCCTCGTCACGTACGCCGCGGCGCCGGGATCGCCCGGCGCAGACCTCGTACCCGACCTGGCGACCGGCCTGGGCGTCCCCTCGGACGGCGGCCGGACCTGGACCTACACCCTCGCGCCGGGCCGACGCTTCGAGACCGGGGCGCCTATCACCGCGCAGGACGTCAAGTACGGCATCGAGCGGTCCTTCGCCTCCGATGTGGTCGTCGGCGGCCCGACGTACGTCGTCGACCTGCTCGACGACCCCAAGAACGCCTACGCCGGCCCATACCGCGACGCCACGGCGGACAAGCTCGGGCTGGCCACCGTGCAGACCCCCGACGAGTCCACGATCGTGTTCAGACTGAACCGGCCCTACGCCGACTTCGACCACATCCTGGCGCTGCCGTCGAGCAGCCCGGTGCCGCGCGGGCAGGACACCGGCGCGGCGTACGGCGACCGCCCGGTGTCCTCCGGGCCGTACCGGATCAGCTCGGTCGATCCGGTGCTCGGAATTAGCCTGGAGCGCAACCCCTACTGGGACCGCCAGACGGACCCGGTGCGGACGGCACTGCCGGACCGGGTGTCCGTCCGGACCGGACTGACCGACGTGGAGCGGGACCGGCGGATCATCGCCGGCACCGCTGACGTGGACGTGATGCCGACCGGGGTCGCGGCCGAGACCTGGCCCCGGATCGCGGCCGAGCCGTCGATGCTGTCCCGAACGGACCGAAGCACGCGGGGCACCGTGCGGATGCTGGCGCTGCCCACCACGGTGCCGCCGATGGACAACGTGCACTGCCGGCGGGCGGTCGCCGCGGCGCTGAACCGCCCGGCCCTGGTCGCAGCCCTCGGCGGCGCGTCCCAGACGCTGCCGACCGGGACGCTGCCGACCGGGACGCTGTGGCCCCGAACGCTGCCCGGGTACCGCGACTTCTCCGACGTCGCGGAGCAGCCGGACCCGGTCGTGGCCGGGCGCGAACTCGCCGCCTGCGGCCGTCCGGACGGCTTCGACGTCCGGATCGCCGTCCCGGACGAGCAGCCACCGGTGGAGGTGGCCCACGCGGTGGCCACGGCGCTGGGGGAGATCGGGGTGCGGGCCGACGTGGCCGCACTGGACCCGGCGACCTACTACACCACCGAGATCGGTACGCCGCAGACGGTGGCCACCGAGGGCTACGGCATCCTGGTCACTTCCTGGGCCAGCGACCTGCCGACGCCGGCGACGTACTACCCGCCGCTGGTCGGAGCGGTCCGGCCGACCGGCAACGCCAACTACGCCCAGATCGCCACCCCGGAGCTGACCACCCTGCTGACGGCCACGCTGGCCGAACCCGACCCGAGCAGGGCGTTGGCAGCATGGCGGGAGCTGGACTCGACGCTGGTCTCGCTGGCGGCCTACCTACCGCTGCTCGAGGAGCGGGTAATCCACCTGGTCGGGGAACGGCTGCACAACGCCTACCTGCACCCGGCGTACGCGGGGTACGACCTGGTCACCCTCGGGGTCCGATGAGCGGCTGCGGCCGGCCGGCCGGGACCCGGCGCCGGTGCGTACGCCACCGGACCCGCCCGGCAGCTAATCTGTACCCAGTTCGGACCCCAGAGAGGCTCACAGCACCGACATGACCACAGCGCTGTCCATCCTGACCATCGCCACGAGCTTGGGCCTGATCGTGCTCATCCTGCTGCACAAGGGGAAGGGCGGCGGGTTGTCCTCGATGTTCGGTGGAGGCGTGACGTCGTCGTTGTCCGGCTCGTCCGTGGTGGAGAAGAACCTCAACCGGCTCACGATCTTCGTCGGGTTGGTCTGGGCAATCTGCATCGTCGCCTTGGGCATCCTGCTCAAGGCCACCTGACCGCCGGTCGGCCAGGGGGGCCAGGCACCGGCAGTCCGTCGATAGGAGCACGCACAAGTGGCAGGTGGAAACGCAATCCGCGGTAGCCGGGTCGGCGCCGGACCGATGGGGGAGTCCGAGCGGGGGGAGGCGGCGCCGCGGCGCCGGATCCCCTTCTGGTGCTCGAACGGTCACGAGACCCGTCCTGCCTTTTCCGAGGACGCGGCGATCCCCGACGCGTGGGACTGCCCGCGCTGCGGCCTGCCGGCCGGGCGGCAGGAGCAGAGCCCGCCGTCGGCGCCGCGCAACGAGCCGTACAAGACCCACCTGGCCTACGTCCGGGAACGCCGCAGCGATGCCGACGGCGCCGCCATCCTGGACGAGGCCCTGGCCAAGGTGCGCGGCCGCCGGAGCTGATCCCGCCGTCGGCCCGACTCGACCGGCGCGACCCCGGGTGTGTTGTTAGCGTGCCAGGGTGAGCACCCAGGATTCGCGCCGGTCGCAGGTCGCCGCCGGTCCGCAGCGCAGCCGCCGGTTGGGCGAGTTCCTCCACGCCTTCCCCTGGATCCATCTCGGCATCGGCCTGTTCGGCAACTCGCTGTTCTTCGTCGGAAGCATCCTGTTCTTCTGGCAGAGCGTGAAGACGACCGCGGTGTGGATCTTCGTGCTCGGGAGCCTCGGCATGCTGCTCGGTTCACTCGGTGAACTGCTAGTGCGGGTGGAGAAGCGCCGGCACGGTCAGGATTGAGGTGAGCGGTCATGGCCCTTCGGTGGCCCCGGCCGCTGATGCGCATCATCGACCCGGCCAACGTCTACTTCGACGACCGGAGCCCGCACCGCCAGCCGGCACCGATATACCGGGGTGGCGTTGTATTCGGTCCGGGCGTCCCGGGTGGAAGTCGGCAGGCAACCGACGAGGAGATCGCGCAGTGGCGGCGGCAGCCCCGCGAAGAGGCTGAGACCCCTCCCGTCACGGCTGCCGACCGCCGCGAGATCGCTCAAGCCGTGCGGGACCTGATCGCTACCGGTGCGGCCGCTATCACTCTGGGGCGGTTCGTGCTCCAGGCTCGGGTGGTGCGCTTCTGGCGCGGTGACGCGGTCCTGGAGGTCGACCACGCCGGCGGTGGCCGAGCCCTCACCCGGATACCCCGCACGCTCGGCCCCGAGCACGCCGACATGTTGACCGGCTACCTGGCCAGGTACCCGGGCGGCTCGTAGGTGCTGGTGCTCTACCGCGTCGCGGGAAACCGGCGCCGGCTCTGGAAGGCCAACGTCCGGTGACCAGCCGGACCGCCATCGACGGCGCCGGGGCGCCGGCAGATCCGCGGTAGTGGGCCCCGGGCTAGTCACGGCTACGTAACGGAAGTCGCCCGCTACTGGCCCGCCTCCGAGCCCGCTGACAGGGTCAGCCCGGAACCGAGGGGGAGGCCGATGCCGCGCGTCGCCGGGCGGGGCGATTCCACGCAACGTGCAACGCCGCCCGCGCGGTCGCGAAAGGTCCGCAGCCGGTTCTTGCTGCTTCTGCGGTCGGCGCCGGGGACGCGGGCGGTCTACTTGCTGCGGGGCAGCCCTGGAGTCGTACTGGCCCTGGTCGTGGCGACCGCGATCCTCGGCGTCGCCGCCGCGTCGGGGCCGCTGTTCCTGTCCTCGGTCGGATCCGCGGCCCTCGGCCGGCAGATCGCCTCCGGCTGTTCCGAGCGGGCGCTGCCGACGGTGTCCAATCCAGCGGTCAACGACGAACCCGTGATGGACTTCTATCCACCCCAGACCGGCGCGCAGGTGGAGCAGGGCGACCGGCTGGTGCGGGCGACGATGACCGGGCTCGGCCTGCCCGCGCCGTACCGCGTGCTGCTCCACTCGGCGCGGCTGCGACCGGGGACGGACTCGGTCAACGAGACGGTGACGCTGTTCTCCAGGCCTGACACGCTCCGGCACGTCGACGTGCTGTCCTCGGTCGGCGGCCCGGGCGTCTGGATCACCGATCGGTACGCCGGAGTCCGCGGCCTGGTGGCAGGTGACACGCTGCAGCTCGCCTCCGGCAGCGCTCAGATCGCCGGCATCTACCGGGACCTCGCCGGCAACCGCTTCGGGAGCGTCCTGCCGGGCTACTGGTGCTCCTGGGCCGACTACATCGTCCCGACTCTGGAGCGCCGCCCACCGCCGTTCGTGCTGGTCGACTCCGCGACCCTGTTCGGCCTCGTCCCGGTGCTGGCTCAGCGCGCGGCCGATGACCCCGAGATCCAGGCCTGGTGGTACAGCCCCACCGATGCCGCGCGAGCCAGCCTGGGCGAGGCCCGTCAGGTCGACGACGCCATCAGCGGGCTGGCCCAGCGGGCGCGGGACACCGCCGCGTTCCTGCGGCTCAGTGGGGGCGGCTATCAGCGGGCCGACTCCCTCACGACGTACGTTGCCGCGGCCCACCGTGCCCGGGACAGCGTCGTGGGTCCCGTGCTCCCGATCTCCCTGACCGCCACGCTGATGGCGCTCCTGCTGCTGGCCGGGGCCGGCGGCCTGTGGGTCGAGCAACGCTCCAGGGAGGTGACGCTGCTGCGCTCCCGGGGCGTCGCGGTGGGCCCGATCGGCGTCAAGGCGCTCCTGGAAATGCTGCTGCCGGTGCTCGTCGGTGCCGCGCTGGGATGGGGCCTGGCGGCCGCGCTGGTCAGGCTGCTGGGGCCTTCGGCGCTGCTGGAGCCGGGCGCTGTCGTGACCGCGGCCCGGACCGTCGGCCTTGCCGCGGCGGCCGGGCTGGTGGCACTGGGCAGCATCGCCGCGATCGGGTCCCTCCGACGGGTGGATGGCCGCCCCCGCCGACGGTGGCGGGTGTCGATGGTGCCGTGGGAGCTCACTGTCCTCGCGGCCGCGGTCTGGGTGTACCGGCGGGCCGTCGAGCAGGGTGGCGTCGCCGCCTATGGGCAGTCAGTCGCCCTGAACCCGTTGCTGATCGCCTTCCCATTGCTGGCGCTGGTGGGCGGTCTGCTGCTGCTCGCCCGGGTGCTGTCCCTGCTGCTGCCGCT
>JBBPYA010000036.1:0-5090 GCA_038200385.1 Mycobacteriales bacterium | reverse complement strand
GTTCGCCTCGACCTCGTTCGGGTAGCTCCCGTCCGGGCGGCGGCTGGTGTAGCCGTCGGCCAGGCTGGCCAGTCCCGTCCCCTCGCCGTCCACCGCAGCACCGAGTGCCGACGCGAGGAGCGGCCAGCGCGCAGCGTCGTACAGCGAGGACAGCACACCGGTGAACACCAGACCGACCGGCAGCGTCCGATCGCCCGCCCCGGAGACGGGCAGCGGCTGTACCCGCGCGGCGTCCAGCACCTGCTGGAACGTCGCCGCGGGGTCCGGCCCCGCCGCACACGGGTTCTGCGCCACGCACGCCGCCGCGAACGCCTCGAAGGCGCTCTGGAAACCGCGCGCCTGGGCCTCGGTGGCGGCCTTGACGTCCAGCGTCGGGTTCGTCGCCCCGTCCAGGACGAGCGCGCGGACCCGGTCGGGGAACAGCTCGGCGTACTCCGAGCCCAGGGTCGTCCCGTAGGAGTACCCGAGGTAGCTCAGCCGCTCGTCGCCGAGCGCCGCGCGCAGCTGGTCCATGTCCCGGGCGGTGTTCGTCGTGTCGAACAGACCCAGCCGGTCGCCGTACTTGTCGTAGCAGGCGGTCGCGACCTGGTCGGCGAGGCCGGCCTGGATGGCGAACTCTGCGGCGTCGCGGACGTACGGCTCGGCGCCGAAGTACCCGTCCAGCCAGCTGTCGGACACGCAGTCGATGGGGTCGCTGAAGTTGACCCCGCGCGGGTCGAAGCCGATCAGGTCGAAGCTCTGCAGCACCTCCAGGGGCAGGTCGTAGGCCAGGTTGAGCACGAGGTCGGTGCCCGGCGCACCCGGTCCTCCCGGGTTGACCAGCAGCGAGCCGATCCGGTCCGGCTGGTCGCCCAGCCGGGCCCGGACCACCGCCATGTCCAGCCCGCCGGCGTTCGGATCGGAGTAGTCCAGCGGCACCGTCAGGGTTCCGCAGTCCCAGCCGATCGAACGCCGGCCGAACTGTGTCGCCCCGACGTGCTTCTCGACGTCGGACGTGCAGTCCTGCATGGACAGTGCGGCCGGCGGCGGCAGGGTTGCCGAGGGCGCCGGGGCGCTCGGCGTGGTCGATCCGCTCCGGTCGGCCGCGGTCGGATGCCCGGTGATGCTCGACGTGCATCCGGTCAGGAGCGCCAGGCACAGCGCGGCAGCCCGCAAACCGCGGCGGCCGGTGCCCCGCAACGGATTGCTCATTGCCTGGCGAGCACGTCGACGATGCTGAACCCGACCGGGCGCTCCAGCTGGGCGTACGTGCAGCTTTGCGGGTCGCGGTCGGGACGCCACCGGACGAACTGTGCGGTGTGCCGGAAACGCCCCCCCTCCATGTAGTCGTAGCGGACCTCGACGACGCGTTCCGGCCGGAGCGGGGTGAAGGACAGGTCCTTGCCCGCGTTCCACCGGCTCGCTTCGTTGCGGCGCGGGGTGCGCTCACCCTGCTCGTGCGCCGCCCAGTCCCACGGATGCCCGTCGAACGTCGTGACCAGGGGCTGCAACTCGGTCAGCAGCTCGCGTCGACGGGCCATCGGGAACGCCCCGACGACGCCGACGGAGGCCAGCCGGCCGTCCTCGCCGTACAGCCCGAGCAGCAGCGAGCCGAGCGCGTCCGGGCCGGACTTGTGCACCCGGTAACCGGCGACGACGCAGTCCGCGGTGCGCTCGTGCTTGATCTTGGTCATCACCCGCTTGTCCGGTTGGTAGCGCAGGTCCAGCTTCTTGGCGATCAATCCGTCCAGGCCGGCGCCCTCGAAGTGCTCGAACCACTGCCGGGCCAGCGCGATGTCCTGGGTCGCGGGCGTGACGTGGATCGGCGGGCGGGCCGCGGCCAGCGCCTCCTCCAGCGCGGCGCGGCGCTCCAGCAGCGGGCGCTGCGTCAGATCCTCGTCGCCCACCGCCAGCAGGTCGAAGGCGATGAAGCTCGCCGGGGTCTGCTCGGCCAGCATCGTGACCCTGCTGGCCGCCGGGTGGATCCGCTGCTGGAGAGCCTCGAAGTCCAGGGTGTTGCGGCTGGCATCGGCGATCACGATCTCGCCGTCGACCACGGCGCGGTCAGGGAAGTTGGCCAGCACGGCCTGCACGACTTCGGGGAAGTAGCGGGTCAAGGGTCGCTCGTTGCGGCTGCCGATCTCCACCTCGTCGCCGTCGCGGAACACGATGGAGCGGAAGCCGTCCCATTTCGGCTCGTAGAGGTGGCCGGTCGGGATCTCCGGAGCCGGTTTGGCCAGCATCGGGGCCACCGGCGGCATCACGGGCAACTGCATGGCCTCAGTCAAACAGACCGGAGTGCACACGGTCAGTGATCAGCCTTGTGGCGGCCGCAGTCGGTAGCGCAGGAACAGGTAGCCGTCCTGCTCCAGGACGGGCCCGGGTTCGGCGTCGACCGGAGGGCCCGTGCCGGGACCGGTCACGATCCGGTCGGCCCCCGGACCGGTCAGCAGCGGGGCGACGGTCAGGCACAGTTCGTCGACCAGCCCCGCGGCCAGCATTCCCGCGAACAGCCGGGGACCGCCCTCGCAGTGCACCCGCCGCAGGCCGCGTCCGCGCAGCTCGGCGAGCGCCGCGCGGAGGTCGACGGAGTCGGTGCCGTGGACCAGGACGTCGGCCCGCTCGGCGAGTTCGGCCCGGCGCCGCGCCGGGGAGCCGTGCGAGGTGATGACGATCGTGCGCGGTTCGTCGGCGGGGAACAGTCCCCCGTCCGTGTCCAGGTCGAGGCGTTCGCTGACCAGGGCCAGTACCGGGGCGGTCGGCAAGTCGTTGCGCAGCCGACGATCCCGGCGTCGATCCCGCGGGCGGGACGCCTGGTAGCCCTCGGCCCGGGCGGTCCCGGCGCCGACCAGGATCGTGTCGGACAGGTCGCGCAGCAGGGCGAACACCGCCCGGTCGGCCTCGCCGCCGAGTCCGCCTGAGCGGCCCTGCACGGTGACCGCGCCGTCCACGGAACTGATGAAGCTGGCCCGGACGTGCCAGGGCAGCTCCGCATCGACGGCGTACTCCTCTTCCGGGTCGACCGGCCCGGTCGGGTCGGGGACGAGCCGTCTCATTCCGGCCCGCCGGCGCTGACCCGGAGCACGGCCGCGGAGCCGGCATCCAGGCTGATGACCGAGCCCTCGTACGGCGGTACGGCCCCGGTCGCAAAGAGCACCCGGTCGATCTCGCCGCGGACGTCGACGGGTACGGCGGTCGCGGCGAGGTTCGCCGCGATCCGCAGGCTGCCGCGGTGGACGACGAGCCACTGCTCGGCCTCGTCGTAGTGCACCTCGACCGCGACCAACGAGGGATCGGTGAGTTCGGGTTCGGTCCGGCGCAGCGCAAGCAGCCCGCGATAGGTGTCCAGCAGCGACCGGTGTGGCTCGACATGCAGTTCGGACCAGTCCAGCTTGGACCGTTCGAACGTGCGCGGGTCCTGCGGGTCGGGGATGTCCTCGGCGTCCCAGCCGTGCTCGGCGAACTCGTGGATCCTGCCCTGGGCTGTCGCGGTGCCCAGTTCGGGTTCGGGGTGGCTGGTGAAGAACTCCCAGGGAGTGGTGGCCCCCCATTCCTCGCCCATGAACAACATGGGGGTGAGCGGGCTGGTCAGGACGAGCGTCGCGCCGACGGCGAGCTGACCGGGGGACAGCTCGGCGGACAGCCGGTCGCCCACCGCTCGGTTGCCGATCTGGTCGTGGTTCTGCAGGTACCCCAGCAGCCGCCAGGCCGGCGTCCGGTCGCGGTCGAGCCGCCGGCCGTGCCGGCGGTGCCGGAAGCTCGACCAGGTCCCGTCGTGGAAGAACCCGTGGGTGAGCACCTTGGCCACGACCGGGTACCCGCCGCCGTCCCCGAAGTCGTAGTAGTAGCCCTGCCGCTCCCCGGTGAGCAGGCTGTGCAGGGCGTGGTGGAAGTCGTCACTCCACTGCGCGGTCAAGCCGTACCCGCCGGCCTCCCGCGGCGTGATCAGCCGCGGATCGTTCAGGTCGGACTCGGCGACCAGGGTCAGCGGTCGGCCGACGTGCGGCTCGAGGGCGGCCACCTCCTCCGCCAGCTGCTCCAGGATGTGCCGCGCGCCGTGGTCGACCAGGGCGTGCACGGCATCCAACCGCAGGCCGTCGACGTGGTAGTCCCGCAGCCACATCAGCGCGTTGTCCACGATGTAGCGGCGTACCGGTTCGGAGTCCAGGCCGCTGAGGTTGATCGAGGCGCCCCACGTGTTGGAGCCGGCGTCGGCGAGGTACGGGCCGAAGCGCGGCAGGTAGTTCCCCGACGGGCCGAGGTGGTTGTAGACGACGTCCTGGTACACCGCCAGCCCGTGACCGTGGCAGGCGTCGACGAAACGCTGGTATCCCTCCGGTCCGCCGTACCCCTCGTGTACGGCGTACCAGAGCACCCCGTCGTAGCCCCAGTTGTGCACCCCGTTGAAGGCGTTGGCGGGCAGCAGCTGCACCGCGTCCACGCCGAGCTCGACCAGATGGGGCAGCCGCTCGATGGCCGAGTCGAAGGTGCCGTCGGGGGTGAACGTGCCGATGTGCAGCTCGTAGAGCACCGAGCCCGGCAGCACCCGGCCGGTCCAGCCGGCGTCGGACCAGTCGAACCGGCTGGCGTCGTAGCCGCGGGACAACCCGTGCACCCCGTCGGGTTGGCGGCGCGAGCGCGGGTCGGGAACCGGGACCGGGTCGTCGTCGAGCAGGAAGCCGTAGTCGCACTCCGGGGCCGTGTCCGGGACGTCGACGGTCCACCAGTCCCCCGTGCGGCGCATCGGATGGTCGGTCCCGTCCACGCGGACGTAGACCCGCTGAGGGCGCGGGCCCCAGACGGCGAAGTGCATCGGATGTCCTCCTGGCTGTTTTGGCCGCCCGACCGGCTGGCAGAGTTCCCGGTCGTGGCAGTCAACCTCAGTGCCGAGTTGCGCGTGTCGCCGGGACCGGTGGACCTCGCCGCCCACGATCCACTGGCCACGCCCCTGGCGCCCGGCAAGAAGAAGAAGACCCGCAAGGCGCTGCCCGATCAGGGCGACGAGCTGTCGGAACTGCAACGCCGGCTGTACGCCGGGACCCCCGGGGAGCGTCGCGTGCTCGTGGTGTTGCAGGGGATGGACACCTCCGGCAAGGGCGGGGTCATCCGGC
>JBBPYA010000035.1:0-19500 GCA_038200385.1 Mycobacteriales bacterium | reverse complement strand
CGGTCTTGCCGGCAGGAGCCGCCGCCCCCGACGAGCCCGACGAGCCCGCGGCGGAGTTGCCGGCCGACGGCGTGCCGATGCCGGCGAAGTTCGCACCGATGACGAGTTGCACCCGCCCGGTCAGGGCGGGGTCCTCGACGAGGTCGGCGCCCGGGATCACCAGGGCGACGGTGCGCGCCTGTGCCGCGCGGTCCGGCCCGTACCGGATCTGGGAGGAGGCGTAGTCGTTGCGGTCGGCGTTGCCCACCGTGCCGACGCCGTACCCGAGCTCGACCAGCGCCGACTGGGCCCGCCCGGCGATCCCGGCCACCCCGGAGCCGTTGTAGACCTCGACGGTGACTGTGCCCGGGGCGACCGTCGAGGTGTCCGCCGGCGTCGCGGGCCGGGCGGCGGACAGCCGGGCGAAGAACGCGGCGATCGCCGCGGGGTCCCGCAGCAGTACGACGCTGGAGCCGTTGATGTTGCCGTCGGGGTTGGCGATCGGGACGGTCTGGAAGGCCACGTCGCCGGCGGCCACGGACTGCAGCCGCTGCGCCAGGTCGAGCAGGTTGAGGTCGGCGTCCACGGTCAGGGACCGGGCGGCGGCCTGGACGAGGTCACGTTGCTTGAGTGGATTGAGCAGTACGCCGGCGCTGAGCAGGTTGCGCACCACGCCCCCGATGAAGGTCTGCTGGCGGACGATCCGGTCCAGGTCGCCGCCGGGCAGGCCCTTGCGCTGACGGACGAAGGCCAGCGCATCGGCCCCGCTGATCTTCTGCACGCCGGCCGGCAGGTTGATACCGCTGTCCGGGTCGGACACGGCGCGGCACAGGTTGACCTGGACCGCGCCGACCACCTCGGTGAGGTTGTAGAAGCCGAGCAGGTCGACCTGCATGTAGTGGTCGATCTGGATCCCGGCCAGCTTGCTGATGGACTGCACGAGCAACTGGGCGCCGGCCGCCTGCCGCTTGGTGACGCTGGCGCCAGAGGCCAGGGCGTTGTAGCCCAGCGCGTACGCGGAGTTCAGCTTGTGCTCGCCGTAGCCCGGGATCTGGACGTAGGAGTCCCGCGGGAAGGACACCACGGTGGCCCGCCCCCCGCCGGAGGGGATGTGCACCACCATCATCGTGTCGGTGTTCATCGTCCCGGGATCCTGGGTGCGCAGCTTGTTCTTCAGGTCCGCGGCGCTGGCCCCGGCGCGGCTGTCGCTGCCGACGAGCAGGATGTTCGTCGCGCCGCCGTCGGCGCCCGGTGCGTCGGTGTTGCCCGCGGCGGGCAGCGCATCGGTCCGGGTCAGGTTGGCCTCCGCGGTGCCCCGCAGGTACCAGACCCAGCCGGAGGCCACCAGGATCAGCACCGAGAGCGTCGCCGCGACCACGCGGAGCAAGGTCGCGGGCCGGGCTGTACGCCGCGCCGAGGGTCGCCCGCGGGGGTCTAACCGCGGCGGCAGAGGTCGTGCATTCACCGGGGCCACAGTAGGTCAGTCCACCGCTGGACCGGGGGATCCCGCAGCCCCCGCACGGGTGGTGGCGCCCACCCACTAGTCCGACATGCGCGGAAACAGGTCCACTCGATCGGGGCGTACCGGCGATGGGACCGGGCTACGGTGACCGGATCTGCCGGGACCCGATCGCAGTGGAGGACAAATGGCTATGACGAGATCGACCCGGCCCTGGGTCGGATTCATCACCGCAGCGATGGGCGTGGGTGTCTCGCTGGTGGTCGTGGCGGGGCCGGCCTCCGCGCAGGGCGCCCGCATGATTGAGCCGGTTTTACTGCCGTCGGTGTTCAAAGGCCAGTCGGTGGCGGTGGGGGACATGGACAACGACGGAATCGTCGATCTCATCAGGCCGACCGCCGGCGGCGGGGTGAGCCTGATGCGCGGCTTGGGCGATGGGCTGTTTGGCCCGCCGGGCATTGTCGCCCATCCGGCTCCGGGCGGGTATCTGACCGACTGCGTCGTGGGCGACTTCGACGGCGACGGGATCCTGGACTTCGCGGTGACGAGGGCAGGCCCTGATCCCTCCGGCGTGGTCGTGCTGCGCGGCCTGGGTGACGGTCGGCTGGGGATGCCAGTAACCTATGCCGGGCCGGTCCCGTACAAGCTCAGGACGGCCGATGTGAACGGCGACGGGGACCTCGACCTGATCTCGGTGTCTTACGGTGACAACGTGGTCAGCGTGCTGCTGGGCGGAGCGGGGTTGGGCTTCACCGCTGCCGCGCCGGTCCCGGTAGGCCAGGGACCCCTGGGTCTGGAGCTGGCCGATGTGAACGGGGACGGACACCTCGACTTCGCGGTCGCGAACCAGGACTCCAACAGCGTGTCCTTGCGCTACGGCGACGGTACCGGCGGGTTCCCCTCCGGCGCTGAGGTGCCGACCCGTCCCGCTCCCCAGGACGTCGACCTGAGCGACCTGAACCAGGACGGGGTGATGGACCTTATCGTGGGCAGCAACGGCCCCACATCGCAGGACAACGCGACGCTGGCCGTCCTGCAGGGCACCGGGCCGGCCACGTTCAGCGAGGTCCGGACCTACGAGGTCCTGCCCTACGTGCAGAGCGTGACCGCGGCCGACTTCGACGCCGACGGCTACCTCGATGTCGTGGTCGGCACCGGCGCCAACGTGCCGTTCTCGGACAGGTCGGCGCCGGGATACGTCACGGTCATCGGGGGACGTCCCGGCAGCACGGACAACATCGTGGTCGCGAAAGTGGGCGCTACGGCCAGCGATGTCAACGTCGCCGATCTTGATCAGGACGGTGACCTCGACATCGTCACGACCCGGGGGCAGGACTTCCTCGCCGCGATCTTCGACCCGTTGGCCTGACCCGCAACAGCATCGTCAGCGGTGGTCCAACGGATCACGTTCGACAGATCGGTGGTGCCGTGACCTGTCCGACCGGTGTGACGAATCGGCAACGACGGGCTGCCGAGGGTTGTCGCCGCGAGCACCCCCGCCTACCGTGACCGCAGCGTGAGGGGGTCCGGTGCGGGCGAGTCGGTGGTGGGCGGTCGTCGTCTTGGCCGGGCCGCTCGCCCTTGCCGGCTGCGCCCGGCTGGCACCGCATGCCGCCGCGGTCCCCGACGCCGCTCCGGGCGCGGTGGTCACCCTGTTCACCGTCGACGACGTGATCGGCGGCGTCCACCGGTTCGGCATCTACGGCGCGGTCCCGCAGCCGGACGGGACCGTGCTGGTCTCCTATGACGTGTCCGTGGAGTCCCCCGGTGACGAGACGCCGATCCGGCCGAGGCTGGCGGTGCTGGGTGCCGCCGGCCATCTCGAGGCGGTCGCGCTGCCCGTGCTGGACGGCCAGCAGGTCGACCCGGCTGCGTCGCTGCTCTCGGGGGCGCCCGACGGCACCTACTACCTGTGGGACCGCCGGAACGACCGGGTGATCGCCCACCGGCCGGACGGGACGTGGCGGGTCGTACCGGTGCCGATGAACGTCCGCGACTACGCTCCGCTGTCCGCGGTCGGCGCGGACGGCAGCCTGTACGTGGCCGACCAGAGCAACGTCTTGCGGCTGGCGCCGGACGACACCGTCACCCGGATCGCCAACGTCGTACCGCCGGCGGTGGCCGACGACATCGCCTCGGCCGGCGACGAGGGACTGCCGCGGCCGGCGACCGAGGTGTTGCTTCAACAGCCGTCCGGGATGGCGATCGCCCCCGACGGAGCGGTCTACCTGTCCAGCCGGAACGACGTGGTCGTCGTGCGGCCGGACGGGATCGTCAGGTACGTCGGCTCCTCGGCCGGCCTGCTCCGCGCCGCCGGGGTCAGCGTCGAGGACTCCTGGGGTTCGGCGTACTTCTTCAGCGCCCTCGGGATCGACGCCGACGACGCACTACTGCTGTCCGACCCGTACGGCGAACACCTGCTGCGTCTGGACGACTCGGGGCCGGTTCTGGTGGGCCGGCATCTCATCCTGGCCACGAACGGGGAGAACGCCTCGTTCTCCCCGGACAGGGACCTGCTGGTCCTCGTCCCCGACCTGGCGCGGCCGGGACCCGAGCACATGGTCCAACTCGCGGCGTACGGGCGCTGACCGGCGCCGCCGATACCCTGGCGCCCTGCGACTGCTCGTCACCGGCGGGGCGGGGCACATCGGTGACAACGCGCCGTTCTCGAACGCTTCGGCGCCGGGATACGTCACGGTCATCGGGGGCCGTCCCGGCAGCACCGACAACATTCTGGTCGCGAAGGTGGGCGCGACGGCCAGCGATGTCAACGTCGCCGATCTGGATCAGGACGGTGACCTCGACATCGTCACGACCGGGGGGTCGTACTTCCTCGCCGCGATCTTCGACCCGTTGGCCAGACCTACTGCGGGGGCCGTCCCCGGCCCGAGCGCGGGTGACGGATCGGCAACGAAGGATGCGGCCTGGTTGTCGCGTCGGGTTCCCCCACCTACCGTGACCCCAGCGTAAGGGGGTCTGGTGCGGGCGAGTCGGTGCTGGACGATCCTCGTCGTGGCCGGCGGCCCCTTGCTGCTGTCGGGCTGCGGCGACGCGGTGACCGGGTCGCCCGCCCCGGTGCCGATGGCGGTCCCGGACGCCGCGCCCGGCGAGCAGCTCACCCTGCTCACGGTCGACGACATCGACCGGAGCGCCGAGAACTTCCGGGTGTCGGCGGCGTACCCGTTGCCGGACGGTACCGTGGCGGTCCAGTGGGACCCCAACGCCACCAGCGGTGGCGACGACCGAGCCCCGTTCTCCGACCCGCAGCTGTCGATTTTGGGCGCGACTGGCCGGCTGCGCCCGCTCGAGTTGCCGGAGCGCGTCACAGCGGCCGCGACCAGCCTGCTGGGGGCCGACGCGGCGGGACAGATGTACCTCTGGACCGGTGACGGCGCGGGTGCCCACCTGGTGGTTGGGTCGCCCGCACTCGGCTGGCATTCGCGCAGTGTCGGGATCGACACTTCCTTCATCGGCACGCCGAAGGCGGCCGTGGCCCGCGACGGCACGGTCTACCTGTCCGCCGACGACGGTGTTTACCGGGTGTCCCCGGACGACGCGCTGACCCGCGTAGTCGGAGTCCACGAGAGCACCGGCAGTGAGGATCCGCCCGCGCCTGTGCTGCCGGCCGACTCGCGGCCATCCGCGGCGTCCGACGCCACTCTGGAGGGCGTGTGGGGGCTGGCCGTCGGGCCCGACGGGACGGCGTACATCTCGAACCGGTACGAGATCGTGGCCGTCGACCCGGCCGGGACCCTGTCCCTGGTGACCACGATGACCGGCCTGCAGACCGATCTCGGCATCCTCAACACCCTCGATCCACCGTACCTGTGGTCCCGCCTGGCCATCGACGTCGACGGGTCGCTGCTGGTCTCCGACTCCTACCAGCAGCTCGTGGCCGACCTCGACGGCCCGGCGATCGTGGCCCGCCACGCCGTGTTGGCCGGCGACGGGCTCGACGTCTCGACCGGTGCGCACGGCGACCTGCTGTTGACCGTGCTCGACCCCGAGGCGCTGCAGGCCGGTCCATCGCGACCCGACCGGCTCGCCGCACTCGGGCGCTGACCGGCGGCGCCGATACCCTGGCGCCATGCGATTGCTCGTCACCGGCGCGGCCGGGTTCATCGGCTCGCACTTCGTCCGCACCCTGCTCACCGAGGGCTACCCGGGGCTGGAGGGCGCCGAGGTCACCGTCTTCGACAAGCTCACCTACGCCGGCAACCTGGCCAACCTGACTGCGGTCGAGGCCAACCCCCGCTACGCCTTTGCCAAGGGCGACATCGTCTCCGCCGAGGACCTCGACGCCGTCGTGCCCGGCCATGACGCGATCGTCAACTTCGCCGCCGAGTCCCACGTCGACCGGTCGATCACCGGCGCGAGCGAGTTCGTGCTGACCAACGTGCTCGGCGCCCAGCAGGTCTTCGAGGCCGCGCTGCGGCACCGGATCCCCCGTGTCGTCCACGTGTCGACCGACGAGGTCTACGGCAGCATCCCGGTCGGCGAGTGGACCGAGGAGCACGTCCTGGAGCCCAACTCGCCGTACTCCGCGGCCAAGGCCGGTGCCGACCTGATCGCCCGCTCGTACGTCGTGACCTACGGGCTGAACCTGTCGGTGACCCGTTGCTCGAACAACTACGGGCCCTACCAGTACCCCGAGAAGGTCATCCCGCTGTTCGTGACGAACCTGATCGACGGGCTGAACGTCCCGCTGTACGGCGACGGCCTCAACGTCCGCGACTGGCTGCACGTCGACGACCACTGCCGGGGCATCGCGCTGGTCCTGACCGCCGGGGGTGCGGGCGAGATCTACAACATCGCCGGCGGCCGGGAGCTGACGAACAAGGAACTCACCGCCCTGCTGCTGGAGGCGTGCGACGCCGACTGGGACCGGGTGGACTACGTCGAGGACCGGCTCGGCCACGACCGCCGGTACGCCCTGGACCACGCCAAGCTGGCCGCCCTCGGGTACTCGCCCCGGGTGGGCTTCGAGGACGGGCTTGCCGAGACGGTCCAGTGGTACCGGGACAACCGGGCCTGGTGGGAACCGCTCAAGGGGTCCGGATGAGCGGGTTCCGGGACCGGTGACGCGCTGGCTGATCACCGGGGCGAACGGCCAACTCGGGCGGGATCTGCGCCGGGTGCTGGCCGACCGGGACGTCATTGCGTTGACCAGATCCGAGCTCGATCTCGGCGACGAGGCAGCGGTCCGGGACGTGGTTCGCTCCTGGGTACGCCGGGACTCCGAGCCCGCGGTCGTGGTCAATGCCGGCGGCTACACCGCGGTGGACGACGCCGAGACCGACGAACCCACCGCCCACGTCGTCAATGGGCTGGCGCCGGGCTGGATCGCCTCTGCATGCGCCGGTCGAGCCCGGCTGGTGCACGTGAGCACTGACTACGTCTTCGCCGGGGACGCGAGCACGCCGTACACCGTGGCCCACCCGACCGGTCCGCGCACGGCGTACGGGCGGACCAAGCTGGCCGGGGAGCGGGCGGTGCTGGCCGCCGGCGCGGACGCGTTCGTGGTGCGCACGGCGTGGGTGTACTCCGAGCACCGCGGCAACTTCGTGGACACGATGCTGCGACTGGAGCGGGAGCGGGACACCGTCTCCGTCGTCGCGGACCAGCAGGGTTCGCCGACCTGGTCGGCGCAACTGGCCGGCAGCCTCGTGGAGTTGGGCACCGCGGCGGTGTCGCCCGGCGTGCTGCACTGCACCGGCGCGGGGGACACGACGTGGTACGGGCTGGCCCGAGCGGTGTTCGGGGCCGCGGGGGCCGATCCGGACCGGGTGCTCCCAACGACGACCGACCGGTTCCCCCGCCCGGCGCCGCGCCCGGCGTACTCGGTGCTGGACAACTCCGCCTGGATCGCGGCCGGCCTCGAGCCACTGCCGGACTGGCGGGAGGGTGTTGGCGCGGTGGTGCACCGGATCCGCGGCCGGAGCTGACCAGTTGCGGCGCTCGTCCCCCGGCAATCCCGTTGGTGACCACTATTGGGGCGCGCCGCCGAGAGGTGGTCACGAGGGACATGGCGGGGCGGGCGGCGGGGTGTCGCCCGGCCGGCCGAAGGTAAACGTTTGCCGCTCTGGGTAGGCAAACACTCCACGTTAGGACATAGTCGCTTCCTGTCACATTCGCCACGCCGGTCCCGCTGGCACCTCCTGACCCTGGAAACTCATGCGTCGATCACATCTCGCCAGTTTGTCGTTGCTGTGCAGCCTCGCCACGGTGGGCGCCCTGCCCGGCCTCGTGGCATACGCCGTCCCGGCGGACCCGGCCAGCCTGGTCGCCGCGAGCGTCACCGACGGCACCGCGCCGGCGGCCGATGCGCTGGCCGCCGCTCCCGCCGCCGTCCCGACGCTGTCCGACCCCGTACCCGACCCCGACGGGGCCAACCCCGACTGGACAAACCCGGACGGGACCGGGCCCACCGCCTACCCGACGTCCAGCGTGCAGCTCACCGGGCACGGGTACGGGCACGGCCGCGGGATGGGCCAGTGGGGCGCCTACGGCTACGCCCGCGACTACGGCTGGTCACACGATCAGATCCTGCAGCACTACTACTCCAACACGAACGCCGGAACGCAGCCCAACAGCCTGATCACGGTGCGGCTGATCTTCCAGGACGGACGCGACCTGGTCGTGACGTCGGGGCACGACTTCACCGTCGCCGACGTGCTGATCGCCGGTGGCTCGGCAGCGCGCATCCAGCTCCGCTCCGACGGCGACTTCACGATCACGCCGAGGTACGGATGCTCGGGCAGCAGCGCCACGCCCCGGGTGCGGCCGGTCTCGACGGTCACCTCGACGGTGGGCAGCCCCGGCAATGACCAGTCCGCGCTGCTGGCTATCTGCTCGGGCGGGGACACCCTGCAGTACCGCGGGTCGCTGGCGATGGCCTCCTACCAGGGCAGTCCGCGCACCGTGAACACGGTGCTGATGGAGGACTACCTCCGCTCCGTGGTGCCGCGCGAGTCCCCGGCCAGCTGGGCGGATTCCGGCGGCGCCGCGGCACTGCGCTCGCAGGCCGTGGCGGCCCGGTCCTACGCCTACTCGGAGAACCGCTACAGCTACGCCAAGACCTGCGACACCACCTCCTGCCAGGTCTACTCCGGGGCCGGGCGCAACCGGGTCAGCCAGGAGGACTACCGCAGCGACGCCGCGGTCTCGGCCACCGCGAACGTCGTACGCCGCTTCCCCTCCGGCCCGATCGCCCGCACCGAGTTCAGCTCCTCGACGGGGGGGTACACCGCCGGTGGCACGTTCCCGGCTGTGCCCGATGCCGGGGACGACGTCTCGCCCTACCACGACTGGACCGACAGTATCCCGGTGTCCAGCGTGCAGTCGGCGTACGGCGTCGGCACGCTGTCCTCGGTCCAGGTCGTCGAGCGCAACGGCCTCGGGCAGGACGGCGGTCGCGCCGAGAAGGTCCGGATCACCGGCTCCACCCGCAGCGTCGACGTGACCGGGGACCAGTTCCGGCTGGACTGGGGGCTGCTCTCGGACTGGTACAGCGTTGTGGGTTCGGCTCCGCCGCCGCCGCCACCACCGCCTCCGCCACCACCGCCACCGACGCCGTCGGCGGCCCCGACGTTCTTCCTGCGCAACTCGCTGTCCGCGGGCCCCGCGGACGGGACGTTCACCTACGGCCGGCCCGGTGACCTGGCCATGGTGTGCGACTGGAACGGCGACGGCATCGACACTCCCGGGGTCTTCCGGGACGGCACGTTCTACCTGCGCAACGACAATTCCGCGGGCGCCGCCGATCTGACGGTCGTCTTCGGCGCGGCCGGGGACATCCCGCTGTGCGGGGACTTCGACGCCGACGGCATCGACACCGTGGGCGTGTACCGCGACGGTGCGCTGTCCCTGCGCAACACCAACACCAGCGGCCCCCCCGACATCTCCACGTTCTACGGTCGGCGCGGCGACAAGGCGGTCATGGGGGACTGGAACGGCGACGGGTACAACACCATCGGGCTCCTGCGGGGCAGCAGCTGGTACCTCAGCGACAGCAACCGGACGCCGCTGACGTCGTACCAGTTCGGCTACGGCGTGGCCGGCGACCAGCCGCTGGCCGGGGACTGGGACGTGTCGGGGCAGGACACCGTCGCGGTGCGCCGGGGCAAGTACTTCTACCTGCGCGACCGGCTGGCCGCAGGTCCGGCCGACCGCGAGGTCGGGTACGGCATCGTCGGCGACGTCGGGCTGGCGGGCAACTGGGACGGTCACCGGGCGGACACCATCGCGGTCGCCCGCGACCACTGACCTGCGACCTGGCGAGCGGACTCGGGTGGAGGGCCATCGACGCGGCGCCCGCCGCCGCCCGCGTCGACCGCCTCGTTGCAGGGGGTCCCGGGTCGGGCCGGTTAGGCTCACCGGTCAGCGGGGGCCGGTCCCGGACCTTCCGGGGAGCGTCGAGGGGGATGAGCTGGTGTCCGTAGCAGAGCAGCCGGTGCAGCACCCCGTTCCCCCGCTCGTCGCCGGGGGACACCGCAGCCTCGCCGCGGGCGGCCCCGAGCCGACCGGCCCGATGAGCCTGGACGTCACGATCGTGCTGCCCTGCTACAACGAGCAGGACCACGTGCTGGAGGAGCTGGAGCGGATCACCGTCGCGATGGACGGCAGCGGGTTCGACTACGAGCTGCTGGTCATCGACGACCGATCCACCGACGGCACCCTGGACATCCTAAAGCAGGCGCTGCCGTCCTACCCGCGGATGCGGCTGATGCCCTTCCGGGTCAACGGTGGCTCCGGTACGGCGCGCCGGATCGGCACCACGGAGGCCTTCGGCCGGATCGTTGTGTGGACCGACGCGGACATGACGTACCCGAACGAGCGGATCCCGGAGTTCGTGCAGTACCTGCTGGACAACCCCGATGTGGACCAGGTGGTCGGCGCGCGGACCAGCGAGCAGGGCACCCACAAGCTGCTCCGGGTGCCGGCGAAGTGGCTGATCCGCAAGACCGCCGAGCGGCTGACCGCGGCCAAGATCCCGGACCTGAACTCGGGGCTGCGGGCGTTCCGCCGCGAAGTGTCGCTGCCCTACCTGCGGCTGCTGCCGCCGGGATTCTCCTGTGTCACCACGATCACGATGTCGTTCCTGTCCAACCAGCACCCGGTGGACTACCTGCCGATCGACTACGCCAAGCGCAGCGGCACCTCGAAGTTCCACTTCGTCAAGGACGCCTACCGCTACATCCTGCAGGTGCTGCGGATGGTCATGTACTTCAACCCGATCAAGGTCCTGATGCCGCTCGGTCTGGTGAGCCTGGCGGTCGGGTTCGTCAAAGGCGTGGTGGATGTGATCCGCTATGACTTCCGGATCACCACGAACTCGATGCTGTTGTTCGTGACCGGCCTCATCATCATCGCGATGGCCCTGCTCGCTGACCTGATCGTCCGCTCCCGCCCGGACTGACCGACCCGCGCTCGTCCACCGGCGTTGACCGTTGCCGGACCAGGAGTGCACCCTGTTGCCAGCGGGTCACGGCAGGTGATCGGCGCCGGCACCTGGGGACTCAGATGACGCGACCGACGAGACTGCTCCTGACGGCCGTGTCGGTGTGTCTGCTGGTCGTGCCAGCGGCGCCGTCCTGGGCGCACAACGTGCCTGCGGCCCCGCCGCTGTTCGAGATGCCGTTCCGGTGCGGCCAGCAGTGGAACGTCGCGACCTACGCCGGGCACGGCGACGACGACCACGCCACGGACTGGAATCAGGGCGTGGGCAGCGCGGACCTCGGGCAGCCGGTCGTGGCCAGCTACCGCGGCACGGTGACGGTTCACCCGCTGGCCCGCGGTGACTCGATGGGCCCGCTCCTGGACGGCGGTCGCCCGGGACCTCTCGGCGTCCAGGGCTCGGGAAACTATGTGGTGATCGACCACGGCAACGGCTGGAGCACCCGCTACCTCCACCTGCAGACGATCACCGTCTCGAACGGCCCGGTGGGCCGCGGGGTGCAGATCGGCACCGTCGGGGACACCGGCGCCGACGGCTCGGTCCACCTGCACTACGAGCAGGAGTTCAACGGGGTCGACCAGCACGTGACGTTCAACGGCCGCCCCATCGACATGAGCTACGTGTACAACGGTCCGCTGTACCGCAGCCACAACTGCAGCGACGGGATCGGCGCCGTCCGTCCCACCGGCGCGAACTCGCAGTGGTTCCTGGATGCCGACCGGGACGGGGCCGACGACTCGCAGCCGGTCTACGGGTTGTCCTCCGACGTGCCGATCGCCGGCGACTGGAACGGGGACGGCCGAGCCGGCCTCGGCCTGTTCCGCGGCTCGACCCGGACCTTCTACCTGGACCACGACGACACCGGCGGAGCCGCCGACGAGATCGTGCGCTACGGCGCCCGCGGGGACCGGCCGGTGGCCGGCGACTGGAACGGCGATGGCCGCGCGGACATCGGCGTGTTCCGGCCCTCGAGCGCGAGGTTCCTCCTCGACACCGGCCGCGACGGGCTGACCGACATCTCGATGACGTACGGACGCTCGACCGACCTGCCCGTGACCGGGGACTGGAACAACGACGGACGGGACACCATCGGGGTCTTCCGGCCCCGCTCCCACACCTGGTATCTCGACTACGCCAACGACGGCACGAGCGACCTGGTGATCAACTACGGTCGGGCCACCGACCAGCCGGTCGTCGGCGACTGGAACGGCGACGGCGTGGACACCATCGGCGTGTTCCGGCCGTCCAACGGGACCTGGTACCTCGACTACGACAACAACGGCACGGCGGATGAGACGGTGAAGTACGGCGTCTCAGGCGACCGTGCCGTGGCCGGGGACTGGCGCTCGCCCTAACCCGCAGGGAGCTGCGCCCGCGCGACGAGACCGGTGCCGCGCGTCGGGAAGCGGCGCTGGAGGACCCGGAACGGCGCGGTTCCCCCTCGGGTCAGGCCGCCCATCCACTCCTTGGGTTGCAGCAGCCGGCCGCTGACCGCGGTGCGCTCGGCCATCACCTCGGGCTCCGCGGTCAGCGTGTCCGAGTAGTGCGCGGCGCCGGCCGCCGAGTCCGGGCGCAGCCGCAGATAGCCGTTGCGGGCAACCTCCAGCGCATAGCCGAGGGGGAACCCGTAGACCACCACCTGGACGTCGACCAGCCCGCAGTCCTGCAGCAGGGTGCTCATCTGCTCGGGGGAGTAGCGCCGGAAGTGCCCGGCGTGGACGTCCCACGGCCCGAATCGGTCCTGGAACGAGGGGGTGCTGATCAGCAGATGGCCGCCGGGATTGACGTAACGCAGCCAGTCCCGAACCGCGGCCGCGTCGTCCTCCAGGTGCTCGAGCACCTCGAACGCGCAGACCAGGTCGAAGCGCCGATCCGGCTCCACCACGTCGTCGCTGAGACCGTGTCGGACCGCACCGCGGCCGAGTGCGGCCAGCCGGTCGCGGGCTACGGCGTACGACGTCCCGTCCGGCTCGACACCGAGATACTCGCGGTCGGCGGCCAGCCGGGTCGCGAACGCACCGGCTCCACATCCCAGTTCCAGCACGGAGCGGGCGGAGGGTGGGACCAGCCGGGACACGACGTCGTAGCGCAGCCACGCGTTGAGCGCGAGCGGGGGAGCAGGCACTACGGCGACGCCTCCAGTCAGATGCTGGCCAGCCGCGCGAGCAGGGGCTCGACGACGGCGGACGGACGGAACCGCCGGTCCGCCACGCTAGCAGCGGCCGCGCGGTATCCGGTCAGCCGAGCCGGGTCCGCGTGCAGCGCCCGCAGCGCGGTGGCCAGCGCCCCAGGGTCGGCGGGAGGCACCAGAACGGCCGCGTCGGCGAGCAGCCGGCGCTGCGGTGGGGTGTCGGAGGTGACCACGGCACAACCCGCGGCGGCGCCCTGGAACACCTTGTTCGGCACGACCCGGGCACCCTTGCCGTCGGCGGCGAAGATGCCCAGGCAGACGTGGGCAGCGGCCACCACCGACGGCAGCTCCTCCGCCTCGACCCACGCCAGCCAGCGCACCGACGGGTTGGCCGCCGCCGCGGCCCGGGTGGCGGCGAGGTCCTGGCCGGAGCCGATCATCGTCAGCCGGATGTCCGGCTCGTCGGCCAGCAGTCCGGCGGTCTGCCCGATCGTCACCGCGCCCTGCAGCGGGGTGAACAGGCCGAAGAAGACGACGTCCAGAGCCGCCCGCGCCGTTGCCGGAGCCCGCTCCCGGGCCGCGAACCATTCATCCGGCGCGCCGACCGGCACCACGCAGGCCTTGCCGCGGTCGCCGGGGCGCAGCATCGCGGCGTGCTCCTCGGTGTCCAGGACCACGATGTCGCTCGCCACGACTGCGAGCCGGTCCAGCCAGGACAGCAGGGCCTGTTTGACGCCTCCGGCGCCGCGGTCCCGCGCGGTGTCCGCGGCGAAGATCAGCATGTCGTGCACGACGGGGACGCCAGGAAAGACCAGCCGAGCCAGCAGGACGTCGAAGTGACCCAGATAGCCGACCAGGACGGCGTCCGGGGCGGCGGCGCGCACCGCCCGGCGGCCGTGCCGGACCAGCCACGCCCAGCAGCGCAGCACGCGCAGGAGCAGCACGGGCAGCCGCCATGGCTGTTGCAGGATCCGCACCCGGTCCGCGGTGGACAGCCCCAGCGGGCGGCGTACTTCGACCACCTCGTGGCCGTGGGCGAGCAGTCCCTCAATGAGGATCGCGGCCCGCGGGTGTGCCCTGGTGTCGAAGGTCCCCCAGGCCAGCACGCGCACGGTGCCGGAGTCTACGGCCGGGCGTGACTACCCTGCGGTCGTGACCATGTCGGGGCGAGCGCAGCGCATCCGGCAGGTCCTCACGATCCTCTTCGTCGCCGTCGGGGTAGCAGCGGCCGCCGTGTTCGTGTGGCTGCGGCGGGACGAGGTGGCGCAGGCGCTGTCCCGGCTGTCCGTCGCGGCGGCGCTGGGGTCGCTGCTGGCCGGCGTCGCGGCGAGTCTGGCCACCATGCTGGCCTGGCGCACGCTGGTCGCCGACTTCGGCAGCCCGCTCCCGCTGCCGGCCGCCGGCCGGGTGTTCTTCCTCGGCCAGCTCGGCAAGTACCTTCCCGGCTCGGTGTGGCCGGTGCTGGCTCAGATGGAACTCGGCCGGGACTACGGCGTACGCCGGTCCTCCTCCGCGGCCGCCGCCACGCTGATGCTGGTGCTCGCCGCTGTCACCGGCACCGGCGTCGCCGTCGCCGTGCTGCCGCTGGCCGGTGGCGGCCTGCTCGCGGAGTACCGCTGGGTGGCGCTCGCGGCCGTTCCGCTGCTGGCGCTGCTGGTGCCCGCCGTCCAGCAGTGGGTCGCCCGAGTCGGCGGCCAGCTGATCCGCCGCGACCTGGCCCTACCACGGACCACCGCGCGGGGCATGGGCCGGGCCGGCTTCTGGATGCTGGTGGCCTGGGTGTTCTTCGGGCTGCACCTGCACCTGCTGGTGGCTTCCACCTGCGGGTGCGGCGACGCGTCGTTCCTGCTGTCGGTGGGGGTGTTCGCGCTGGCCTGGGTGGCCGGGTTCCTCTTCATCATCGCCCCGGCCGGGGCCGGTGTCCGCGAGGGCGTGCTCGTGCTGGGGCTGGCGGCGGTGCTCGATCCCGGGGCCGCACTGCTCGTCGCGCTGGCCTCGCGGGTCCTGCTGACGGCGGCCGACCTGACGCTGGCCGCCGGTGGCGTCCTGGCGGCCCGCCGGCACCCCCGCGCGCCGTCGCCGGCCCCGCCTACGACGACACCGTGATCGGCAGACGGGCCACCACGTCGTACTCCGGCTCGGTGCCGCCACCGAGGGAGGGCATGGCGCAGCGGGAGGCGCTTCGCACCTGCACGGTGTAGGTCCCGGGTTCGGCGTAGGCGTGGGTCAGCCGGGCGGTGATCAGCGTGCCCGACCGCGAACGGAAGGACCTGGGCTCACTGCCGTCCCCGGGATCGACGCTGAACACCGGGTCGCAGCCCCGGGCGCCGACCGGCTCGTAGCGTTCGCCGTACGCCGTGAGCAGCACCGGCGCCCCCGCCCTGGCCGTTCGTTGCGAGGCGCACAGCGAGACCTGCTCCGCGCGGAGACACCGGGCGGCCGCGCCGGTCTCGACCGCGGCGGTCCGGTCGGCCGCTCGGGCCGCGTCGGCCTCGGCCGGGTCGTCGACCAGGAGGGCCGAGGAGATCGCCAGCACCCCCTCGTGGGTCGCGTAGGCGCCGGGGTCGGTCAGCGGGATGCGCAGGGCCGGCAGCAGAAACTGGCTTGGCGCGGCGTCGACCACACCGCCCGGAATGTGGTCGTGCCCCTCGCCGAGGCCGCCGGTCGTCGCATACGCCAGGCCGAGCCGGGCGCCGCCGGTGTCCACCACGCAGGCGTCGAAGCAGTCCCCGGCCAGCCGACCCGGGCCGTCCCGCAACCGGTTGCCGATCTCCCCGGCCGGGGCCAGCGCGACCTCGCCCAGCGGGACCAGCCGCCAGAGCGGGCCGTCGGCCGACAGGACTTCCCCGAAGCGGTCGACCAGCGCCCCGCTGCTCAGCCCGACCAGCGGTAGGCCCCCGACGGAGAAGTACACCCGCACCGACATAGCCGCACCGACGCAGTTCGCCACCCGCGGGTTGACCTCGACGGGCAGCCCCAGCCGCCCGAAGAAGCGGACGATCCCGTCGGTGCGGGCCGGCTGACCAGGGGGGCAGGGGACCTCCTGCCACCGCTGTGGGTGGGCCACGGCGTCGGCCCGGTACGCAGCCTGGGTCCAGGTCCAGCTCTCCTGCGCCACCCAGGCCGGCGCCCCCAACGCGTCCCTGCGGTAGGAGAACCAGCCGTCCCCGGTGTCGAACCCGAGCAGGTCGTCGGAGAACCGCGCCGGCAGGCCGGCGGTCAGCACGCCTGCGGCGTGCCGCTCGGCGAGGGCGCGCAGGTCCTCCGTCCGCGGGGCCGCGATGGCGTACGCCGGCGCGGTCGCCGGCACCGTGAAGGGCACGCCACTCGCACGCGGTGTCGCGACCCGATCCGCGGAATCGAGCAAGATCCCGCGCAGCGCGGCGACGGCGTCCCGGCCCGGCGCGCCCGGCGCGCCGCCGTCGCCCACCGACACCCATAGGACGGCGAGCAGGACCGCGGCCGCGGCCGCCGCCCGGCGCACGATGTCGGACACGTCGAGGCTCCCGCCACCCGGAGGTCTGGCGGCTACCCTACGTTCGATGTCCAAGGTGCAGGCCGACGAGAGCCGGCGCCGGATCCGCCTCGAGACCGTCGCCGTCGCGGTCGGAATCCTCGCCTTCGTCGCACTCACGCTGGGCCCGTCGCTGTTGGGGCTGCGGGTATTCGCCGGCCTGGACCTGCTGCGGCAGTACCTGCCGTACTCCCGCGCCAACCCGCTCACCGAGCCGGTGACGAGCATCTTCATCCGCGACACCGTCGACGGCCAGCTGTGGGTCTACGCCGACTTCCACCGTCGGCTGTTCGACGGCGACTTCGCCTCCTGGCTGCCCTACAGCGGTGGCGGTGCGCCGCTGGCGTCGCTGCCGTCCTTCGCGCTGCTGAGCCCGGTGTCCCTGGCGTACTGGCTGCTGCCGACCTGGCTCGCCCCGGCGTACACCGAGCTGCTGCAGATCTCGGTGGGCATCGGTGGGACGTTCCTGTTCCTCCGCCGGCTGTCCTGCGCTCGCGCCGCCGCGCTGCTCGGCGGACTGGTGTTCGTGACCTGCGGCTACATGGTGGCCTGGGAGAACTGGCCGCAGACCCGGGTCGGGGCGTTCATCCCCGTGCTGTTCTGGGCCCTGGAACGTTTCGTCCAGGTCCGCACCGCACGCTCGGCGGTACCGATCGCGGTCGCCGTCGCGGGCCTGCTCTTCGGCGGGTTCCCGGCCGTCGCCGGGCTGACTATCTACGCCGGCGGTGCCTACCTGCTGGTCCGGCTGCTCGCCGACCGCAGGGTGCGCGGTCTGGTCCGGAGCGGGCGGGACGCCGTCCTCGGGGGGATGGCGGTCGTGCTCGGTGTCGGCGTCGCCGCCGTGCAGCTGCTGCCGTTCGTGTCCTACCTCGGCACCCTGGACCTGAGCTACCGGACCACCCAGTTCTTCAACACCACGCCGCTGAAGTACGCCACGACAGCGGTCTTCCCGCAGGCCTTCTTCGCCAACCAGTACGGGCCGGACTCGCCGTTCAGCCGGGAGATCAACCCGGTCGAGATCAACACCTACATCGGGTCGGTGGCGGTGCTGCTGATCGCGCTGGCGGTGCTGCGGGCCAACGCCGTACGCCGTCCGCGGGGCGCGTTGACGTTCCTGCTGGCCACCTCCGCCGTGGCGTTGTGGCTGATCTTCGTGCAGGGCCCGTTGGTCGACTGGCTGGACGCGGTACCGGTGTTCGCCGGCAACCCGATCGGCCGGATCCGGGCCGTCCTGGGTTTCACCGCGGCCGCCGCGGCCGGGCTCGGCTTCGACTCCTTCGTGGGCGGGGTCCGGACCGCCGGCTGGCGGTCGACCGCTGAGCGGGTGCTGGTCCCGGCGGGGCTGGCCGGACTGCTCGTCGTCGGCTACCTCGTCGACCGCGCGCAGACGCCGCTGCTGGGTGGTCAGGTCCGGCGTGACGTGCTGATCGCCTGCGCGGCGGCAGTGCTGGCCGGCGCGCTGATCCTGGCCGCGGCGCGGTGGAAGCCGGCCAGGCTGGCCGCGCTGGTCGTCGTCCCGCTGCTCGTCGCCGGGCAGGGTGTCGTCGCGGTGCAGAACTTCTGGCCCACCTCCGACCCGAGCGAGTTCTACCCGACCACCGCCGCCCACCGCTTCCTCGCCGACCACACCGAGGGGTACCGGGTGGCCGCGGCCTCCGACGTGCTCGTCCCGAGCACGACCGGGTACTACGGGATCGACACCGTCGGGGGGCACAGTTTCTTCAGCCGCACCTGGGGAGAGCTGCTCACCGCGCTGGATCCCGCTGCCTTCGTCGCCCCGACCATCGCCACCCTGGACCCGCGCAGCCCGGAGCTGGCCAGCCAGCCCGGGCTGGACCGGTTGGGCGCGCGCTACTACGTCTCCGGCGACATGTTCCCGATCCCCGGCGCCCACGTGCAGACCGGCGACGAGGACGGACGGATCCCGGTGTCCGGCGCGGCGCCGGTCCGCGCCACGATCATGCCGACCGGGCTGCGCGGCATCGGGATTCGGGTCGCCTCGGCGGCCGGGCCGTTCCGGCCGGACAGCCAGGTCACCGTCGAGCTGACCGATTCCCGCGGGAACCTGATCGCGCGGGGCAACCGACCGATCCCGAACGCGATCGCGCCGTCGGAGATCTACCTGCCGCTGGTCGCGGAGGACGCCGGTGACCGGCCCGGGCCCTGGACCGTCACGGCGAGCTTCACCGGGACCCCGGACCTGGTGCTGCGCGCGGCGCGCGGGCAACCCCAGCTGGTCGAGGTCCGTCCGGTGGAGGACGGCCTGACGCTCGTCGATGTCGTCGACGGCGTCACGATCTACCAGCGCTCCGGGGCCCTGCCGCGGATCCGGTGGGCGGCCCAGACCCTGGTCGTGCCGGACGCGGACGTTCGGGTCGGCGTGGTCGCCCGTGGCCGCTATCCCGCCGACACTGTGGTCCTCAGCGCGCCCGGCGAGGCCGCCGACGCGAGGCCGGCCGATGTCCAGGTGCTGGAGGACTCCGGCGACACCATCCGGGTGCGGGTCCGGGCGCAGGGGGCGGGGTACCTCGTCGTCGCCGATGCCATCCAGGCCGACTGGACCGCCGAGGTCGACGGTCGGGCGAGTCCGATCGTGGACGCCGACCACGCGCTTGGCGCGGTACACGTCGAGGCCGGCCAGCACGACGTCGTGCTCCGCTACACCCCGGCCGGGCGGACGATGGGTGCCGCGATCAGTCTCGGATCGCTGGCCCTGCTGGGGCTGATGTGCCTGCCGGCCCGCCGGTGGGTCGCGCGCCGCCGCCGGCCGGTCGGGGCCTCAAGGGCCGCAACGGAGGCGGTTCCGGTCGACACCTGACCACATCCGCATCCGTGGTGGGGATTGTGGGCCGGTTGCGTGGATCATGGCCGGAACACGTGCGCGGCCAGCGCCCGTACCCGGGAGACGCGACCGTCGGCGAGCGCGCCGGGCAGCTGGGTCGCTGCGTTGACCCGCGAGG
>JBBPYA010000034.1:0-15045 GCA_038200385.1 Mycobacteriales bacterium | reverse complement strand
CGCCCCCCAGCCCCCACGCCCCCACACCTCACGATCAGGTCACCTGATCGTGACGGGTCCTCGCGGGTGGCCGGCCGCCCGCGAGGACCCGCTGCGGTAGGAGAGGATGCGGCGACGTGACCTGGCGGACCCGTCACGGGAATGTCCGACCCGGGGGGCAGGCTATGCCCCGCGAGGCGGCGACGACGGTGCCGCCGGAGGAGGTGCGGTGAGCCGCCGGGGCTGGACGCTGTTCGTCGTGATGGGCGTCATCTGGGGCATCCCCTACCTGCTGATCAAGGTCGCGGTCGAGGAGTTGTCGCCGCCGACGCTGGTGCTGGCGCGCACCGCCATCGGCGCCGTGCTGCTGCTGCCCTTCGCGATCGCCCGGGGACAACTGCGCCCCCTGCTCGCCAGGTGGCGCCCGTTCCTGATCTACACCGTCATCGAGATCTGCATCCCCTGGCTGCTGCTGAGCTACGCCGAGCAGCGGCTGTCCAGTTCGCTGACCGGGTTGCTCATCGCCGCCGTACCCCTGGTCGGCGCGGCCATCGCGGTGAGCACCGGCGAGCACGAGCGGCTCGACGGCCGCCGGCTGCTCGGCCTGATCCTGGGGGTGGCCGGGGTCGGCGCCCTCGTCGGCTTCGAGATCAGCGCCGGGGACGTCTGGTCCGTGCTGGCCATCGCCGGCGTCGCGATCTGCTACGCGATCGGCCCGGTCATCCTGTCCCGGCAGCTGGCCGAGGTGCCGGCGATGGGTGTGGTGGCCGCCTCGCTCGGTCTGGCCGCCCTCGTGTACGTGCCGGCCGGGCTGGCGCTGGCGCCGCGTCGCTGGCCGTCCGCGGCCGTGATCGGCGCCGTCGTTGTCCTTGCCGCGGTGTGTACGGCGCTGGCCTTTCTGCTGTTCCTGGCCCTGGTCGCCGAGGTGGGTCCCGCCCGGTCGGTGGTGATCACCTACCTCAACCCGGCGGTGGCCGTCCTGCTGGGGGTGGTCCTGCTCGACGAGCTCTTCACCACCGCCACCGCGGTCGGGTTCGTCCTGATCCTGGCCGGGTCCGTCCTGGCCACCGCGCGAGCCGCACCGGACCGGCGGGCGGCGCGGCTCCGCGCGGCTCCGAGTGGTGGAGCAGGGCGCGACCGCCTGGGCTCCGCCGACGTGGACTGCGCCGACCTGGGGCAGCCCGTCCCGGAGCCGTGAGCTACCCCAGCGCGGGGAGGACCTCCCGCTCGAACAGCTCGATCCCACTGGGGTCGTACGCTGCCTCGACGAAGTAGGTGATCGCGTACGTCATGCCCATCCGCTCCGCCGCGCGCAGGGCGTCCACGATCTGCTCCGGCGTACCGACCAGCGGGCCGTCCTCGAACGACTTGCGCGCCCGATCGCCCTTGCCCGGCAGCAGCTTCTCGTAGTGCTTGCCGATCCAGCCCAGCCGCTCCTGCACATCGGCCTCGGTCGCTCCGATCACGACGTTGTAGTTCGACGAGCGGGTGATCGCGGCGAAGTCGCGCCCCAGGTCCCTGCAGTGCCTCTCGAGGACGTCCGACTTGTGCGCGAAGGTGTCCGGCGTCCCGTCGAAGTTGGTGTACGACGCGTACTGCGCCGCGGTGCGCAACGTCTTGCGCTCCCCACCACCGGCGATCCACAGCGGCGGGCCGCCGACCTGGATGGGCAGCGGCCGGCAGATCGCACCGTCGACCTGGTAGTGCTTCCCGGCCAGGGTCGCGCGCCCCTCGGACCAGAGCTGGCGCATGATCTGGACGCCCTCGTCGAGCATCGCCAGCCGGATCCCGGCCCGGGGGAAGCCGTAGCCGTAGGCCAGCCACTCGTGCTCGTACCAACCGCCGCCGATCCCCATCTCCACCCGGCCGCCGGAGACGATGTCGATGGTCGCGGCGACCTTGGCGAGGTACGCCGGGTTGCGGTAGCCCATGCAGGTACACATCTGCCCGAGCCGGACCCGTTCGGTGGCGGCCGCGAATGCCGCCATCAGCGTCCACGCCTCGTGGGTCGCCTCCTCCGTGGGCTCCGGCACGGTGTGGAAGTGGTCGTAGACCCACAGCGAGTCCCAGGCGCCGCGGTCGGCCCGCTGGGCCAGCTCGCGCATCACCGACCAGTGCTGCGCAGGATCGATGCCGGCCAGGTCCAGCCGCCAGCCCTGGGGTACGAAGAGCCCGAATCGCATGGGCTCAGCCTAGGGCGGCGGCCGGACCCGGCCCGGCCGGGCGGGCTGCTCAGCCGAGATGGACCACCAGGTGCATACCCATGAGGGCGTGCGGCAGGCCGGTGACGTCGTCGGCGATGAAGCACAGCAGGACGTAGTCACCTGCGGGAAGCCGGTACCCCAGCTCGGCCTGCTGGCCGGCGGACAGCGGCTCCATGCTGGCGCCCGGGCCCTGGATGAACGGCGGTGGCCCGGTTCCGTCGAAGAAGGCCTGCACATCGGCGTCCGTCGTGCCGGGGGCGACCGGGCTCAGGTCGGCGAAGTGCAGCGTGTCGGCCACGTTGCGGACCCGGATCGTGCCCTGGGCCGGCAGCGCCGGCGGGGCGACGAAGCGGTCCTGCGAGGTCATCAGGACGGTGGCGGCGGCGGCGGGGGCGAGCGACGCGCTCTCGGCCCCGGGTCGTACCCGCAGCACGGAGACCGGCGGGATCGCCGGCGAGGTGATGTTCGAGTCGAAGAGGAAGTAGCGGCCAGGGGTCAGGTTCTCGGTCACGGTCAAGGTCTGCCCGGGCTCGGGGTCAGCCAGGCCGTACACCTTGGCGTCCCGGTTCAGGTCCCGGGTCCCCTGCGCGGCGATCGCCGGGTCGCGGGAGAACTCCTCGCTCAGGTCATGGAAGAACTGCTTGACGGTCGCGCCGTTGATCGGCTGGAACATAGTGACGCTGGAGCCTCCGGCTACGACGAACTGGACCCGGCCCGGGTCCACCATGGAGTGGCTCAGGTTGACGGTCCCGTTGACCGTCTGGACTGCGACCGTCTGCACGTCCGCGGTTCCTGCGCTGGCGGGCCCCTGGCTCGTCAGCGCAGCGCCGGCGGCCAGTGTTGCGGCGGCCACGAGCGAGATGCCTCTTCGCATGCGTTCTCCTCCCACGGATCGTCGTTATGACGATCGGATGGAAACAGGATCGACCGGCCGCCGGCCGTTGTCCAGCACATGACAGCCCTGTCATGTGTCACGCACGCTCAGCGCCCGTGCTTGGCCCAGTGGGCGGCGAACAGGTCCTCCTCGCTGACCGGGCGGGGCGGGATCGGCCGCGCCACCCAGGTCAGGTTCACGAAGTGCCGCGCGTTGACGTTCTCGGTGGTGATGTTCCCGCCCCAGGTCCCGCAGCTCAGGGACAGCGTGAACGGCAAGCCACACCGCGGGCTGCCGGCCCCCTCGTTCAGGTTGAGGTTGACCAGCACCCGCGACGTCCGGGTCAGCCGGGCCAGGGTGTCGACATTGGCGTCGGTGCTGGTGTGGATCCCGCAGGTGTGCCCGAGGCCCTGGTAGGCGGTGATGTCATTGACGATCCCGGCCGCCACCTCGATGTCCCCGTCATACCGGTACACCGCGAGCACGACCGACAGCTTCTCCCCGCTGAACGGGTACTCCGCCCCGGTGCCGGACTCCTCGACGACCAGGAAGCCGCAGTCCGAGGCCACGGCGAAACCGGCCAGCGCCGCGATCTCGGCGGCCGGCTTGGCGACCACGTCGATGGTCGGGATGTGCCCGCCGTCCGGCCACATCGCCTTGCTCAGCGCCACCGCCTCGTCGGCCGAGCAGAGGTGGCCGCCGGCGGCGGTCAGCCGCGTCAGCAACCCGTCGTACACCGCAGCGTGCGCGATCACCGAGTTGTCGGCCAGGCAGCTGGTGGCGTAGTCGAACGTCTTGGCGGCCACGACCATCGCCGCGGCGTCGTCCAGATCGGCGGTCTCGTCCACGACATGGACGGAGTTGCCGACGCCGACGCCGTACGCCGGGGTACCCGAGCTGTACGCCGCCTTGACCATGCCCGCTCCCCCGGTCGCGACCACCAGGTCGGCCTGCCGCATCAGCTCCTGTGTCTTGGGCAACGACGGCGCGGTCAGCGACTGAACGAGGTCGGCCGGTGCGCCGACCTGCTCACAGGCCGCACGCATGGTGTCGACCACCAGTTCGGTGGAGCGACGCGTGCGGGGGTGCGGCGCGACCACGATCGCGTTGCGGCCCTTGAGCGCGAACAGCGCCTTGACCGGCGGGGTGGCGTCCGGTCCGGTGGTCGGGATCAGGGCGGCGACCACCCCGACCGGCTTGGCGATCTTGACCAGACCGCGCTCGGGGTCCTCCTCGACCACGCCGACGGTGCGTACCGAGCGCATGTCGGCCAGCACCCCGGTGACCCGCTTGTTGATCTTGGTGACCTTGTCGGCGTAGTTGCCGAACCCACCCTCGTCGACGGCCAGCCGGGCCAGTGCCTCGGCGTTGTCCTTGCGGACCACGGCCCAGGCCACCGCCGTGGTCAGCTCGTCGACCTGCTCCTGGGTCCAGTCCTGGATCGCGGCAACGGCGGCGCGGGCCCGGCCCACGACCGCCGTCACCTCCTCGCGTGCCTCGTCCATCAGCTCAGCCATGCCACCAGGATGACCGGCGACCGACGGTGTGACCACCGTTGGCCAGGGCGAGGTTCCGCCCTCCGATTGGTCCCGCAGAGACGTCGGATTTCCGATGGTGGTCGCCGGTCAGGCGCCGTACGGTGCCCGTCGTGACGGCCGGGCCGGCGTACTACGGGCACCTGCGCTTCAACGCGCCTCTGTCCGACCGGCGGGCGGACTCCCTCGCCACCCGGCTCGCCGCGGCACACCCGGCCGACGTCCTGGACGTGGGCTGCGGGTGGGGTGAGCTGCTGCTGCGGGTCCTCGACCGGGCCCCGGGCGCCCGGGGGCTGGGCGCCGACACCGACGAGCGACTGCTCCTGCGGGCCCGGTCGGCCGCGACCGGTCGCGGGCTGGCCGAGCGGGTCGAGTTCGTCGCGGTGCCCGGCGCCGAGCTCACCGGGGCCGCCGATCTGGTGCTGTGCGTGGGTTCGTCGCACGCCCTGGACGAGGCGCTGCAGCCGGCACTCGCGGGCCTGCGCCGGCTGGTCCGCCCGGGTGGCCGGCTCCTGCTCGGCGAGGGCTTCTGGTCCGAGCACGGACCGGTGGACCGCGGCCTGGTGTGGGACGACGTGCTGGGGCTGCCCGACCTCGCCGGGCTGGTCGAGCGGGCCGTCGGGGCCGGGTTCCGGCCGCTGTTCGTCGAGACCGCGAACACCGACGAATGGGACGCCTTCGAGTCCGGCTTCCTCGCCGACAGCGAGGAGTGGCTGCTGCACCACGCGGCGGACCCGGGGGCGGCCGCCCTGCGGGCGGAGGCCGACGACCACCGCACGCGGTGGCTGCGCGGGTACCGCAACGGGCTCGGATTCTGCTTCTTGACCCTCGGGGTCCCGCCCGGCTAGCCGGCTGCTTCGGCAGGGCAACGGCGTACTGGCTCTTGGTCCTGACATGACCTGCCCGGCCGGCGGGCACCGGTCGCATGCTGGGTCGATGCCGCCACTGGTCGTCCTGGGCGGCGGTGCGGCCGGGATGTCGGCCGCCAGTGCCGCCCGCCGGGTGGACCCGGACCTCGAGATCGTGGTGTGCGAGGCCACCGGGTACGCCGCCTACGGGATGTGCGGGCTGCCGTACTACGTCGGCGGGGTCATTCCCGAGGCCGAGCGGCTGCTCGCGTACCCACCGGAGACGTTCCGCGACAAGCGCGGCATCGACCTGCGGCTGCACACCCGCGGGGTCTCGGTGGACCCGGCGGCCCACCGGGTGGTACTCGAGCAGGACGGGCGGCGCAGCAGCCTGGACTACGCCACGCTCGTGCTGGCCGCGGGCGCGCAACCCGCCCGCCCCCCGATCCCCGGCCTGGACCACGAGCGGGTCTTCACGGTGCGCGCCTTGGAGGACTCGATCCGGCTGCGGGCGCTGCTCGACACCGGGGCGATCGGACAGGCCCTGGTCATCGGCGGTGGCTACATCGGGCTGGAGGCGGCCGAGGGGCTGGCTGAGCAGGGGGTGGACGTGCATGTCGCGGAGGCGTTGTCCCGACCGCTGACCACCGTCGACGAGCCGCTGTCGGCGCTGGTCGAGGACGAGGTACGCCGGCACGCCGACCTGCACCTGGCCACCGCCGTCACGGGCCTGTCCCCCGCCGGCCCGGGTCTGCGGGCGGCCCTGCGCGGCCCCGACGGCCCGCGGGTCCTGGACATCGACCTCGTCGTGCTCGCCGCCGGGATCCGCCCGGACAGCGGGCTGCTGGTCGACGCCGGTGCCGCGCACCTGCCCGGCGGCGCACTGCTCGTCGACGATCGGATGCACACCTCGCTGCCCGACGTCCTCGCCGCCGGCGACTGCGCAGCCCACCACCACCGGGTGCTCGACGCCCCCGCCTGGGTGCCGCTCGGCCCGGCCGCGAACAAGACCGGCCGGGTCGCCGGCACCGTCGCCGCGGGCGGGCAGGCCCGCTTCCCCGGCATCGTCGGCACGGCGGTGGTCAAGGTGTTCGATCTGGAGGTGGCGCGCACCGGGTTGACCGCCGAGGAGGCCGGGCCGGAGGCGGTGAGCACCGATGTCGTCCACCAGTCCCGCGCCAAGTACTACCCCGGCGGCGCACCCATGCATGTCCGCCTCGTGCACGAGCCGGGCGGGCGGCTGCTCGGCGGCCAGCTGGCCGGGCGGGACGGTGTCGCCAAGCGGATCGACGTCCTGGCCACCGCGCTGTACGCCGGCCTGGACGTGGCCGACCTCGCCGCGCTGGACCTCAGCTACGCCCCGCCCTTCGCCCCGGTCTACGACCCGATCCTGATCGCCGCGCAGCGCGCCGAACGCAGCGTGGCCCGGACCTGAGGAGGGACGCCGTGGGGCTGCATCCGCACGCCGACAAGGCAATCGGGCTGGCCGAGGCCGTCGCCCGGATCACGGACGGCGACCTGCTGGCCCTCGGTGGGGGGCTGTCGGCCCGGCTGCCGATGGCCGCCGTCCGCGAACTCATCCGGCAGGGTCGCACCGGCCTGCACCTGATCGGGTCGGCGCACAGCATCGACGTCGACCTGCTGGTGGCCGCCGGTGCGGTCCGCCGCTGCGAGGAGAGCTACGTCGGCTTCGAGCAGGACCTGGGGCTGGCCCCGGCGTACCGGCGGGCCGCCGAGACCGGCTCGGTCGAGGTCGCCGAGAGCTGCTGCGTGACCGTGCTCGCCCAGCTGCGGGCCACCGAGATGGGGCTGCCGTTCCTACCCGTCCGCGGGGTCCGCGGCTCCGACCTGCGCCGGCTGCACCCGGAGTACGCCGAAGTGAGCTGCCCGTTCACCGGCGAGGTGCTCGTCGCCGTACCCGCCCTGCGGCCGGCCGCGGCGTTGATCCACGCACCGTTCGGCGACCGGTACGGCAACCTGCACCTGGACCAGCCCTACGTCCTGGACGAGCGGTTCGGGTCGGCCTCGGCGCAGGTCATCGCGACCCTCGACCGGCTGGTACCCACCGCCGACGTGGTCGCGGCGGGTGTGACGATCCCGGCCCACCTGGTGTCCGCGGTCGTCGAGGTCCCGTACGGCGCGCACCCCACGTCGTGCTACCCGGAGTACGCCTACGACCGCCCCCACCTCGCCGAGTACGTCGCCGCCGCACAGGCGGGCGGTGAGGAGCTGGCCGGCTACCTCAAGACGTACGTGTACGGCGTGGACGAGGCCGGCTACCGGGAGCTGCTCGGCGAACCGCGGCTGGCCGCCCTGTGCTCCTGGTCGCGGTCCCGGGAGGACTGGACGGGGTTGTTCCGGTGAGCGCGGCGCACGAGTGGACGCTGGACGAGTGGTTCGTCGTCCTGCTGGCCCGCACGATCCGGCCGCGAGAGACCGTCTTCCACGGCTTCGGCAGCCCGTGCGCCCAGGTGGCCATGCACGTGGCCCGGCGTACGCACGCCCCGGACAGCCTGCTGATCGAGGGCGCGATGTACGCCGTCAACCCCGACCCGCCGTTCATCCCCCCGACGGGCAACGACGCCAGCCTCAGCCGCGGTGCGGCGTACTCGATGCGGTTCGAGGAGTTCTTCGACGCCGCGGTGCGCGGGGACGTGGACCGGATGTTCCTGTCCGGCGGGCAGATCGACCGCTACGGCAACACCAACGTGACGGGCATCCCCGCGCAGGACGGCGGGTACCGGCTCAAGCTCGGTGGGGGCGGCGGCGGGTGCAACCTGGCCGCGACCATCCCGGCGCTGAGCCTGTGGACCTCCCGGCACCGCTCCGGGCGGACCCTCGTCGAGGCGTGCGACTTCATCACCGACATGGGGCACCGGACCCCGGCCGGGACCCGGGCCGAGCTCGGCTTCACCGGCGGCGGCCCGCAACTGCTGGTCACCGAGCTGGGCACCTTTGACGTCCCGGCCGGGCAGGCCCGGCTGGTGGCGCGCTACCCCGACGTGGACGTGGCCGAGATCCGGGCCGCCACCGGCTTCGAGCTGCAGGTCGCCGGCGACCTGCGGACCCCGGCCCCCCCGGCGAGGGCCGAGCTCGCCGCGGTCCGCACCGTGGATCCGCTGGGCGTCCGGCGCAGCGAGTTCGGGCCGCGCGAGCTGGAGCGGGTCTTCGCGCACGACTCGACGCCGGGCTGCGCGTGCTAGCCGCCCACCCGCGCACCCCCCGGCCGTGATCATGGGATCTGACCGGCCAGAAGCGGCACCTTCCCATGATCACGCGGCGGACGGGGACGCGGGGGCGCCGCAGGGGCTGGCGGCGGTGTTCGAGCCGCGCCGGATCGTGCTGGTCGGGGCTTCCGAGCGGCCGGGCACGATGGGCCGGCTGCTGTGGGACAACCTGCGCAGCTTCCCCGGCGACGTGGTGCCGGTCGGCCGGTCGGCCGCGATCGACGGCGTACCGGCGTACGCCGCAATCTCCGACGTTCCGGGCCCGCTCGACCTGGCCGTCATCGGACTGCCCGCAGACCGGGTGCTGGCCGCGGTCCGGGCCGCGGCCGAGCAGGGGGTCGGCGCCGCGGTCGTGCTCACCGCCGGGTTCGCCGAGACCGGGGAGGCCGGCGCCGCGCTGCAGGCCGACGTCGTGCGGGCCGCCCGCGCCGGCGGGATGCGGATCGTCGGGCCGAACTGCTTCGGCGTGCAGAACTGCGACCTGCCGCTGAACGCCTCCATCGCCCCGGACGCTCCCCCCGCCGGGCCGAGCGGGGGGATCAGCCTGGTCACCCAGTCCGGCTCGTACGGGATGGCCGTACACGCCCTCGGGCTGGACGAGTCGATGCGCTTCGCCAAGGTGTACGCCGCCGGCAACAAGGCCGACCTGACCGACGCCGAGGTGCTGGCCTACCTGCGGGCGGATCCGGCGACCCGCGTGGTCTGTCTGCTGATGGAGTCCATCACCGGCGGTCCGGAGTTCTTCGCCGAGGCGCGCCGCACCGCGGCGGTCAAGCCGGTCATCGCCACCGTCACCGGGCGCAGCGCGGCCGGGCAGCGCGCGGCGCTGTCACACACCGCCGCGCTCGCCGCGGACGAGCGGCTCCGCTCCGGGGCGCTGGCCCAGGCCGGGGTGGCCCGGGCGGCCTCCGGGCAGCAGATGCTCGACGCGGCGCGGCTGCTCACCGACCAGCCGCCGCCACGCGGCCCACGGGTCGGGATCGTCACCAATTCCGGCGGCCTGGGCGTCGAGCTGACCGACCTGCTGCACGAGGAAGGCCTCGTGGTCCCCGAGCTGTCGGCCGGCCTGCAGGCCGGGCTCCGCGAGCTGCTGCCCGAGTACGGCAGCCCCCGCAACCCGGTGGACCTGACGCCGATCTGGAGCCGGTACGCAGAGCTGTACCCAGCCCTCACCGACCAACTGGCCCGCTCCGGCGAGGTGGACGTGGTGCTGCCGATCGTGCTGGCGCGGGCCGGTTCGCCCGAGGTGGTGGCCGGGCTGCTGGCCGTCGACGAGGGGCTGCGGTGCGACGGGATCGACGTCGCCGTCTACGCCTGCTGGGTCGCGGCCCGCTCCTTCCAGGAGCAGGCCGACGTCCTGCAGCGCGGTGGCGTACCCGTCCTGTACTGGCCGGAGCGGGCCGCCGCGGCCACCGGGATGGCGGTCCGTTGCGCCGCCGCCCTCGGGGGCGCCGCGGACCTGCCGTCCTCCCCGACCGGCCCCGGCGCCGGGGCCGGTCGCGGGCGGGAGTTGCTCGTCGCGGCCGGCGTCCCGTGTGTCGCGACCGAGCCAGCCCGCTCGGCGGCGGCCGCAGTCGCCGCCGCCGACCGGCTGGGCTACCCGGTCGTCTGCAAGGTCGAGCACCCCGAGCTGTCGCACAAGAGCGACGTCGGCGGGGTCCGGCTCGGCCTGGCCGACGCCGCCGCCGTCGAGGCGGCCGCCGCGCAGCTGCTGGCGCTGCGGCCGGGTGCGTCGGTGCTGGTGCAGGCCAGCGGCTCCGGGCTGGAGATCGTGGTCGGCGGGTTGAGGGACCCGGCGTACGGCCCGGTCGTCATGGTGGGACTCGGCGGGGTGCTGGTCGAGATACTCGGCGACGTGGCCTTCGCGCTTGCTCCGGTGACGGCGGAGTACGCCGGGACCATGCTGCGCACGTTGCGTGGAGCGGCGGTGCTGGACGGGGTACGGGGCGCGCCTGCGGTCGACGTGGGCGCGCTGGCCGCCGTGGTCGTCGCGGTCGGCGAGCTGATCGCCGGCGTACCGGACATCGCCGAGATCGACCTCAACCCGGTGCTAGCCGGACCGCACGGAGTTCTTGCCGTCGACTGGCGGATCCTCCGGACCGACGGACGCCTTGACGAGGCGCTCGGCTGACGTGCGCGAGGGACCCGACGGCCCCGTTCGCCCTGCCAAGGGCAAGTCCAAGCGTCGAATCGTCCTGATCTGAGGTTGTGATCGCAATCACAGCCGCCCTAGCGTCAGGGCATCCCATACCGATCTCGAGCTGGAGTCGCTCATGCGCATCGGAAATCAGGACGTCCTGCTGCCCACAACGATGGTCGGCAACTACCCGAACCCCCGCTGGTACGACGGGCAGGCCTACGCCACCGTCCCCAAGGGCGAGTTCATCTATGACGCCATCAGCCGGGAGGCGTTCGAGGACGCGATCGGCGCGATCGTCCACGACCAGGAAGCGGCCGGCTTCGACGTCATCGCCGACGGCAAGGTGTACGGCGGCGACTCGCCCTACGGCACGATCCTGTACTACTACGCCGAGCGGATGAGCGGCTGGCGGCTGTCCGGTCCCCCCATCGGGCTGCCCATCTACTCCACGCTGTTCTCCCCGACCTGCATCGGGGAGGTCAAGCGGGAGCACCCGTTCCACCTGCCGCAGCTCCGGGCAGTCCGCAAGGCCACCAGCAAGCCGGTGAAGATCTCCTACACCGGCTTCGGCGTGATCGCGGCAGCCACCCAGAACCTGTACTACAAGGACACCAAGGAGCTGGCGATGGCGCTGGCCAAGGCGTTCAACGAGGACTTCAAGGAGCTGGCCGACAACGGTTGCGACATCATCCAGCTCGACGAGTTCGTGTGGCCGTACGGAATGGGCGACTGGGAGATCGAGTCGCTCAACGCCGCGGTCGAGGGCGTGAACTGCCAGTTCTGGGTGCACACCTGCTGGGGCAACTACTCGGGCAACCCGGCGTACTTCCCGGACGAGACGAAGACCGATTTCGGCGCCTACAATTTCTCCGCCCGCGCCAAGGACGCGCCGGCGCCGACCCGGGCGCAGGCGATCTTCCCGCACGTCAGCGACGCCAACATCTCGGCGCTGAACTACGAGGTGGGCCGGACCGGCCCGGACGACCTGACCCCGCTCAAGGACAACAACTGGGACAAGGACTTCGTCGCCGGCGTGGTCGACGTCAAGACGACGATCACCGAGAGCGCCGAGGAGATCGCCGAGCGGATCCGCGAGGTCCTCAAGGTGGTGCCGGCGGAGCGGCTCGGCCTGTCGACCGACTGCGGGCTGCCGAACCTGCCGCGGATGGTCGCGCAGGCCAAGCTCAAGGCACTCGTCGCCGGCCGCGACATCGTCCGCGCGGAGCTGGGCGGCTGACCCGCACCTCCCTCGCCCCCGCGCCGGCTCCCCGGCTCCCCCGCGCCGGCTCCCCTGGCGCACGATCAGGTCACCTGATCGTGACGGGTCCTCTCCTGCTGCAGACCATGGGAGAGGACCCGGCACGGTGGGAGAGGATGGGTGGGGGCAACCTGTGGCCGGATCCTCGGCCCGGCGGGACGGGGAACTCCACCCGCCCGCGATCTAACGTCGGGGCGATGACGGTCGAGACCGGGAGGTGCGGGTGGTCGACAGCGGTCCGGGCCTCCTGAACCCGCCGGCACGCCGGGCCGGGCCGCGCTGGCGAACGCTCACCTGCGTCCTGGACGAGGGACTGACCCGCACCGCGAGCCCGGGGTGAACGCCGGGGCGATGCCGTACGACGGGATCCAGGAACCGGTGCCGAACACGATCACCCGCCCCTACCGCGGCCTGTCCGTACAGGAAGTCGACGTCCCGTTGACCGAGTCGGCGCTGTCCGACCTGCTCGTCGGCCGGGAGATCTACCGCCGGACCGGCTATCTGGCCCTGCGGCACGGAGTGGACACCGCCCTGGTGGCGGTGCAGGCCAAGGACCGCGACCGGCTGTTCGCCCCCGTCACGGCCATGCGGGTGCTGGCCGGACCGGACCGCACGGTGTGGATCGACGACCCCGACACCGACGTGGGCAACGCCACCGCGCTGGCCCGCACCGCGCTGGCCCACCGCCGCGAGGGCGCATCGGCCTATGTCGTCCAGGGCCGCTACGAACACGTCAACTTCATCTGGGCGCCCCAACCCATCTCGATCCACGTGACCGAGGTGGTACCCCCGCTGCCGGCGAAGCTGTTCTGCATGGCCGAGCAGGTGGTCCGCTTCGATGAGGACCTGCCGCCGGTCGAGCTGGTGCTCGACGCCGTCGACATCCGTGAACTTGCCGGGCAGCATCCGGCCGGGCACTACCTGTTGCCCTGTCGGGGCAGCGGCGTGGACCTGCCCGGCGAGGTGAGCTTCCTGGACACCAGGCCGGCGGCCGTGCAGCCGGACTGGCTGCTGATCGGCTGTGAGCGCTCCCGGCAGTTCCACGAGCACTTCTACGGCACCCAGCCACGGCAGGTCGATCTGTGCCCGCGGTCCCGGGGGCCACGGGCCGACGGCGCGCTGGTGTTGGCCAAGTGCTGCCTGCTGGAGCGCGGCATGCAGGTCCGGGACGGCACCGCGGTCGTCCCCTGGGGCTCCAACCTCGACGAGGTGCGGGCCGCGCTGCGCGCGCTATGCGGACTGGCGCAGCCCGACGCCGTGCTCCCGGCGGACCTTCCGAGCGCCGACGCACTCCGCGCGCCACGAGGGTGAGCGCGCATCCGGCCGACTCCAGGATCTACGGCCACCTCTGGGGTACCGACGAGGTCCGCGCCCTGCTCGACGACCAAGGCCGCACCCAGACGTGGCTGGACATCCTGGTCGCCCTCGCCGAGGCGCAGGCCGACGTCGGCCTGGTACCCCACGAGGCCGCCGCGGCCATCCGCGAGCACGCCGACGTGGGACTGCTCGACCTCGAACTCATCGCCGAGCGGACCCGCAGCAGCGGGCACTCCACCGTCGGTCTGATCCAGGCACTGCGCGACGTCCTTCCCGAACACGCCCGGGAATGGGTCTACTACGGCGCGACCGTCCAGGACCTGTCCGACACCTGGGCCGGCCTCCTGATGCGCGACGTCGCAGACCTCGTGACCCGCGACGTCAGCACCATGCGGCAGCGGACCGTGGGGCTGGCCGCGGCGCACCGGGACACCGCGATGTGCGGTCGCACGCACGGTCAGCCGGGACTGCCGATCACGTTCGGCTTCAAGGCCGCGGGGTGGGCCGCCGAGCTGGACCGCCAGCTGGACCGGCTGGCCGAGGCCCGGCCGCGGTTCGAGGTGGCGCAGCTGGGTGGCGCCCTCGGCACCGCGGAGTTCTGGGACGAGCTGGGACCCCGGCTGCTGGACCGCTTCGCTGCGCGGCTGGGTCTCGGCTCGCCGGAGATCGCCTGGTTGACCGCCCGGGACCGGGTGGCGGAGTTCGTCGTCCTGCTCGCCCAGGTAACCGGGACCGTGGCCCGGATCGGCAACGAGGTGTTCCAGTTGCAGCGACCGGAGATCGGCGAGCTGCGCGAGGGCTTCACGCCGGGCACCGTCGGCTCGATCACCATGCCGCACAAGCGGAACCCGGAGCGTTCCGAGCATCTGGTCACCCTGGCACGGGTGGTGCGGGCGCAGGCCGGGCTGGCGCTGGAGGGCCTGGTCGGCGAGCACGAGCGCGACGGCCGGTCCTGGAAGACCGAGTGGCTGATCCTGCCCGAGGCCTGCCTCGCGACGGCGGTGAGCTGCGCGTCGGCCGTCCGGATGCTCGAGGGCCTTCAGGTCGACGTCGCTCGGATGCGGGCCAACGTCGAGTCCCACCGCGGCTACCTGATGTCCGAACCCGTGCTGCGCGCCCTGTCCGACCGGCTCGGCAAGCACACCGCGCACGAAGTCGTCTACGCCGCCGCGATGCAGGGACTCGACGCCGGGCAGGACTTCCGTGCCGCGCTGCGGGCCGATCCGCGCCTGGACGTGATCAGCGAGGACGAGCTGACCGGCCTGCTCGATGTCCGGCGCGCGCTCGCCGCCCCCGCGATGTTCGTCGACCGGGTACTGGCCGGCCTGACGCCCGGCGCCGAGCCGTTCCGGGCGTGACCCTCCCCGCCCGGCTGGCGGCCGGGCCACCTCGGCTGGAGCTCGCCCAGCTGCCCACCCCGCTGCACCTGGCACCCCGGCTGTCCGCCGAACTGGGCGTGGAGGTCTGGTTCAAGCGCGACGACCTGACCGGGATCGGCTTGGGCGGCAACAAGATCCGCACGCTGGAGTACCTGCTCGCCGACGCGCTGGCCCAGAATTGCGACTGCCTGGTCACCGGGGCCGGGCCGCAGTCCAACTGGACGATGCTCGCCGCGCTGTGCTCGATCCGGTGCGGCCTCGAGCCGTTCGTCGTCTGCTACGGG
>JBBPYA010000033.1:0-3693 GCA_038200385.1 Mycobacteriales bacterium | reverse complement strand
TGGAGCGCCGGACGCCGACCACCATGGCCTCGCTGGCCGCACTGCGCCGCGATCTGGTGCAGGTGCTCGACTCCGGGTACGCAGTGACCCGCGGCGAGCTGGAACCCGGCCTGGACGCGGTCGCCGCGCCGGTTCGCGGTGCCGACGGGACCGTCGTCGCCGCGCTGAGCGTGTCGGGCCCCGAGGTGCGCCTCGCCGACCAGCTCGACGCCATCGGATCCCGGCTCATTGCCGAGACCGCCGTCCTGTCCGTCCTGCTCGGACACCGACCTGACACCGAAGGGGCAGCATGATCACGACCATCAGCACGGACGACGTGTCCGTCGCCGGGCTCGCCGGGACGCAGGCACGCCGATGACCGAGGACGAGCTGCTCAAGGAGCTCTACGACAAGACCCTCGTCGGCAACGCCCCCGCGGTCGCCGAGCTGACGAAATCCGGGCTGTCACTGGGGATGACCCCCAGCTCGCTCCTGTACGACGCCCTCATCCCCTCGTTGGAGGAGGTCGGAGCTCGGTTCGAGCGGGGGGACTTCTTCGTCCCCGAGATGTTGATCGCGGGCAGGGCCATGAGCGGTGCCCTGACCATCCTGCGGCCGCTGCTGGCCGAGACCGGCGCGCAGATGATCGGGACGTTCCTGATGGGCACCGTCAAGGGCGACGTCCATGACATCGGCAAGAACCTCGTCAACATCATGTTGGAAGGCGCCGGCTTCCACGTCATCGACCTCGGCGTGCAGGTGGCCCCGGAGAAGTTCGTCGCCGCCATCGAGGAGCACCAGCCCGACATCGTCGGCTTCTCGGCGTTCCTGACCACGACGATGCCGATGTTCAAGGCCAACATCAACGCCCTGGAAAAGGCCGGCCTGCGTGACAGCGTCATCGTGATGGTGGGCGGCGCACCGGTGACCCAGGAGTACGCCGACGCGGTGGGCGCGGACGGTTACGCCTCGGACGCGTCGACGACGGTCAAGCGGGCAAAGGATCTGCTCGGCAAGCGCCGCACCGCGGTCTCGGTCTAGGGAGTCGGTCTCATGAACACGGTGTTGCGCTCGGCCAGCCGCGAGGTCGTCATCGGTCACGACCAGCCGTTCTGCCTGATCGGCGAACGGATCAACCCGACCGGGCGGAGGCTCTTCCAGGAGCAGCTGCGCGCCGCTGACCTGTCCGCGATCGAGCGCGACGTGGCGGCGCAGGTGGCCGGCGGCGCGACGGTCCTGGACATCAACATGGGCGTGCCACTCACCGACGAGCCGGAACTGCTCTCGCAGGCGATCAAGCTGGTGCAGAGCCTGACCGACCTCCCCATCTGCATCGATTCCTCGGTCGTCGAGGCGCTGGAGGCAGGTCTGGCGGCGTACCAGGGCCGTGCGCTGGTCAACTCGGTGACCGCCGAGGACGACCGGATGGAGCTGATCCTGCCGCTGGTCAAGCGGCACGACGCGGCCATCATCGCGTTGCCCAACGACGAGACCGAGATCCCGATGGAGGCCGACCGCCGCCTCGAGCTGGTCCGCAAGATCGTGGACACGGCGACCGGCAAGTACGGCATCGCGATCGAAGACATCGTGATCGATCCGCTCGCGATGCCCATCGGTGCCGACACGAGCGTCGTCCAGACCACCCTGGAGACGATCTCCCGGATCCGGGACGAGTTCGGACTCAACATGACGTTGGGCGCGTCGAACGTGTCCTTCGGGATGCCCGGTCGGCACACCCTCGGCGCGACGTTCCTGCCGATGGCAATGACCGCGGGGCTGACCAGCGCCATCATGGACTGCCGGACACCGCAGATCGTCCAGGCGGTCAAGGCCGCGGACCTGCTGCTCGGACACGACGAGTGGGGGACGGCCTGGATCGCCGCGCACCGGGCCCGCCAGTCGGCATGAGCCCGGCAGACCACCGGTGAGCCGGGCCCGGCCCGAGGCCTCGCAGCTGCACCGCGAGGGGCTGCTCGACCCGCTGGCGCAGCCCGAGATGGTCCACGACGGGACCGGTCGGGTCCGCCTGCAGTTCCTCCCCGTGGGGCGCGAGGTCCGGGTCCCGCCGGGGGTCACCGTCTTCGAGGCGGCGAGCTGGAACGGCATCGCGATCGACTCGACGTGCGGCGGGCACGGGACCTGCAAGAAGTGCCGCATCCAGGTGACGTCGGGATCGATCCCGGTGTCCCGGCTGGATGTCCGCTGTTTCACCGCCGAGGAGCTGCAGGCCGGGTGGCGGCTGGCCTGCCTCGCCGGGGCAGTCAGCGACGTCAGCATCGACGTACCGCCGTTGACGACGCGACCGAAGGCCGCGACCGTGGGCGTGGGCCGGCAGGTGATCCTGCGGCCGGCCATCCAGAAGCGGTACGTCGAGCTGACCGAACCCACGCTGTCCGACCAGCGACCGGATCTGCAACGGCTGCTCGACGCCGTGGACGACCTCGAACTGCACCCGGACCTGCACGTGCTGCGGCGACTGCCCGGCGTGCTCCGCGGGGCCGGCTTCGCGGTCACGGCGGTGATCGTGGACGACGTCCTGATCGACGTGGAGCCGGGGGACACCACGGCCCGGCGGTTCGGACTGGCCTTCGACCTCGGTACGACGACCGTCGTGGCCACCCTGCTCGACACCTCGACGGGCACCCCGGCCGCGGTGGCCTCAATGCTGAGCAAGCAGCAGCCCTTCGGGGCCGACGTCATCACCCGGATCAGCGCGACGATGCTCGACCCGAGTGCGCTGGGCCGGCTGCAGTCGCTGGCCCAGCAGACGCTGGCCGAGTTGACTGCCGAGGTGTGCGCGGAGGCCGAGGTGGACCCGGCCGAGGTCTACGAGGTCGCGCTGGCCGGCAACGCCACCATGACCGCCCTCGTGCTCGGCATCGACCCGGAGGCGTTGGGGGTGGCGCCGTTCGTGCAGACCACGGCGGTCTGGCCGTCGCTGCGCGCCGCCGACCTCGGCGTACCGGCCCATCCCGCCGCGCCCGCCCTCGTCTTCCCCGCGCTCGGCGCCTACGTCGGCGGCGACATCGTGGCCGGGATGCTGGCCTCGGGGATGGACCGGGACAAGAGGCTGCGGCTGTTCATCGACGTGGGCACGAACTGCGAGATCGTGCTGGGCGACGGCGAGCAGATCCTGGCCACGGCGGCGCCGGCCGGCCCGGCGTTCGAGGGCGGTGCGATCCGCTGCGGGATGCGGGCCGCCGACGGCGCGATCGAGGTCGTCAAGCTGTCCGACGACGACGTAGGGCTGCAGGTGATCGGCGACGTCGACCCCGTCGGCCTGTGCGGTTCCGGCCTAGTCGACGCCGTCGCCGAGCTGGTCCGGGTCGGGCTGCTGGATTCCACCGGGCGGCTCGTCGCGCCGGAGGATGCCGCGCGGATCGCCCCCGGTCTGGCCGACCGGTTCGGCACGGTCGGGGCGGAGCGGGTGTTCGTGCTGTCCTGGCGGGGCGACGACGTGGCGCGGTCGGTGTACCTGTCGCAGCGCGACGTTCGCGAGCTGCAGTTCGCCAAGGCCGCCATCGCCACCGGCTGGACGCTGCTGCTGGAAGAGTTCGGGATCGAGGCCTCGGACGTGCAGCAGGTGCTGCTCGCCGGCTCCTTCGGCAGCTACCTGTCCCCCGCGTCGGCGGTCCGGATCGGACTGGTCCCGAAGTTGTCGGTGCTGCGGATCGTCAGCGCCGGCAACGTCGCCGGTGAGGGCGCGAAGATGGC
>JBBPYA010000032.1:0-5152 GCA_038200385.1 Mycobacteriales bacterium | reverse complement strand
CTGGTGCTCCTACGGCCAGTACTACCAGAACGCGGCCTCGGTGGACCCGCCACCGCCGGGGCTGGTCATCGCGACCGACCCGGCCATCCTGGACGCGCTGGAGCGCTCCCTCGCAGGGGCCTACAGCACCACCGTCGACCGGTCCTGGATCTCCCCGATCGACACCGCCGGCCTGACGCTGTCGCAGGCGCAGACCATCGACGCCGGGCGGGACCGGGCCTTCGCCGCGTCCGGTTTCGACAACCGCTTCGGGCGCGCCGGCGACACCGGGCTGCTGCCGGAGCTGGCCGCCCGCACCTCGCTCATCACCAACGGGCTGCGCGGGCCGGTCATCCCGATCGCGCTCGGCGGCAGCATCCTCGCGCTACTGCTCGTAGCCGCAGCCGGCAGCTACTGGGCGGACCGGCGCAGCCGCGAGGTCCGCCTGCTGTCCAGTCGGGGTGTCGGGCCCACCGCGCTGGCCGGTAAGGCCGCGCTGGAACTGGCCATCCCCGCCGTCGCCGGCACGGTGCTGGGCTGGCTGCTGGCCCGGTGGCTGATCGCCCTGATCGGACCCAGCCCGTACGTCGATGCCGGCGCGCCGTGGCAGGCCGCGATCACCGCGGCGGTCGGCCTCGTCATCGGGCTGGCCCTGCTCGCACTCGTCGCCGGGCTGCGGGCCCGGGGCGCGACCGAGAAGCCGATCGGCGCCCGGCGTTCCTGGGCGGCGAGGGTGCCGTGGGAGGTGCTCCTGCTCGCCGCCGCACTGCTGTCCTACCTCCGGCTGCTCGGACAGGACGGCGTGGTCATCGAGAACAACGTCGCCCAGGTCAACCTGCTGCTGGTCTCCTTCCCGCTGCTCTTCCTCGCCGGCGCGGCGGTCCTCGTCGTCCGGTTGCTCGCCGCGATGCTGCCCCGCCTGCGCCGGCGGGCCGGGCGGTGGGGACCGGCGGCGTACCTCGCAGTGAGCCGGGTGGCCGCGTCCCGCCTGATCAGCGCCGGCCTGCTGGCGGCGGTCAGCATGCCGATCGGCGTGCTGGTGTACGGCGCGGCGCTGACCGGCACCAGCTCCTACACGCTGGCCGCCAAGGCGCACGTCGTGGTCGGCAGCGACGTCGCGGTCGTTTCCGTCGACCCGATCGCCGCCACACCCGAGCTGGCGGCGCTGGGCACGATCGTCACCCGGTACCCGCTGGGCACCATCAACGGCCAGCGGGTCACCGTGCTGGCCATCGATCCCGGCTCCTTCGAGAAGTACGCCTACTGGGACGACCGGTTCTCCGCCGAATCGCTGGCCGGGCTGCTCGCCGGGCTCGACGTCCCGGAGGGCTCCGGCGCGGTCCCGGCGATCGCGATGGGGCTCGATGCCACCAACCCGACGGTGTCCCTCGGCAAGCGCGACGTCGCCATGGACGTCACCGGGGTCGCCGGGACGTTCCCGGGACGCCGCTCGCCGGACCCGATGCTCATCGTGGACAAGAAGCGGCTGGGCGAGATCGACCGCACGGCCGGCGAGTTCTCCGAGGTGTGGTCCACCTCGACCGAGCAGGCAGTGCGCGCCGGCCTGCCCCAGCAGGTCCGGGTGCTGGGCGTGCAGAGCACCGGCACCGTCTTCCGGGTCGCCAACTTCCTGTCCGTGAGCTGGACGTTCGACTACCTGCGGGCGCTGGCCGCGTTCGTCGGCGTGGTCGCGATCGGCGGCCTGCTGCTGTACCTGGAGACCCGCCAGCGCAGCCGGGGCGCCTCCTACGCCCTGGCCCGCCGGATGGGGCTGACGGCGGCCGCGCACTTCCGCTCCCTCGTCGCCGAACTCACCGTGCTGCTCAGCCTGTCCTTCGTCGTCGGCGGCGCGCTGGCCTGGGCCGCGGTCCTCGTCGTGTACCGGATGCTGGAGATCGACCCGACCCGACCGCCCGGCCCGCTGCTCACCACCCCGACGGTGACGGTGCTGATCGCCGCCGCCGCGACCCTGGTGGTGGCGCTGCTGATGGCGGCGTACGCCCAGCGTGCAGCCTCGCGCGCCGACATGGCGGAGGTGTTACGCCTTGGCTCCTGAGCACGCGCTGCCCCGAGGCTACGACGACGAGTGGTTCGACGAGGGCCCACCCGGGGTCCGCACGCTGGACGACCCGCCCGCGGCCCGGTGCCGCGACGTCGGCAAGGTCTACCGCACCGAGGACGAGGAGGTCGTCGCGCTCACCGAGGTCGACAAGGACTTCCCGAGCGGCCGGGTGACCTCCATCGTCGGCCCGTCCGGCTCGGGGAAATCCTCGCTGCTGCGCATCCTGGCCTGCGTCGACCGGCCCACCTCAGGCTCGGTGCGGATCGCGGGCAACGAGGTGGCCGGCCTCGGCCCTCGGGGGCGCCGCGCGCTGCGGCGCACGGCGGTGGCCTACGTGTTCCAGAACCCGATCGACAATCTCGTGGAGTACCTCGACGTCACCGAGCAGATGACGCTGGCGGCGCGGCTGCGGGGCCGCAAACCCGACCCGGAGGAGCGGCACCGGATCCTCGTCGCCCTGGGCCTGGAGCACCGGGCCACCCACAAGCCGGTCCAGCTCTCCGGGGGCGAGCAGCAGCGGGTCGCCGTCGCGTGCGCGGTGATCGGGCACCCGGCGATCGTGGTGGCCGACGAACCCACGGCGGAGCTGGACAGTGTCTCCGGCGAACGGGTACTGCAGGCGGTGCACGACCTGCGCGAGGAAGGGGTCGCGTTCATCTTGTCCTCGCACGACCCGGCCGTCGTGGCGGCCTCGGACCATCTGCTGCGCCTGGAGCACGGGCGGGTGAGCGAGTCGTGGTAGGCGGGCGGCACAGCGCGGGCCCGACCGGTGCTGCCGTGGTCTCCGGGCACGGTCTCAGCAAGACCTATTCGCGCAACGCCGAGCAGGTCCACGCGCTGCGCGAGGTGGACCTGGCGCTGCACCCCGGGGAACTCGTGGCGCTGGTCGGCCCGTCCGGCTCCGGCAAGTCGACGCTGCTCAACGTCCTGTGCGGCTGGGAGCACGCCGATGCCGGTGAGCTGGCGTGGGGCGGGACGCTGGCCGGTCGGCGCGCCGACCAGCTGTCCTGGGGCGAGCTGTCGCTGATCCCGCAGGCGCTCGGGCTGCTGGAGGACCTCACCGTCCTGGAGAACGTCTCGCTGCCCGCGCGGTTGGCCGGCCGCAGACGCAACGGGGTGCCAGCGGCCCGGGCCCTGATGGACTCCGTCGGCATCAGTCAGCTGGCCGAGCGCTACCCGAGGCAGGCCTCGCTGGGCGAGCAGCAGCGCTGCTGCGTGGCCCGCGCGCTGTTGCTCGAGCCGTCGATCGTGCTGGCCGACGAGCCCACCGCGCACCAGGACGCGCACTGGACGGAGGTCATCTTCACCGCGTTCCGGCAGCTGGTCCGGGCCGGCGCCGTCTGCCTGATCGCCACCCACAACCCTGAGACCTGGCAGTACGCCGACCGCATCCTGTCCATGCACGACGGGCAGCTGCGCGAAGGCGCGCCCACCCCCGTGCACTGACCTTGCCCGGTCCCTGCGGCCGGCGGGGGTGCTTGCCCGGCCAGCACGGCCGGCGGGTGTTGGATGGGGCGTGTCGGTCCAGCGGACGGTGTCGGCCTTCGTCCATGACCTGCGCTACGACGATCTGCCGGCCGAGGTCCTCGACCAGGCCCGGCGGTGCCTGCTGGACCTGATCGGCGTGGCCGCCGCCGGGTCCCGGACCGGGCTCTCGAAGCTCATGCGGACGCACGCGGCTACCCACTTCGCCGCTGCAGGGCCAGCCGCCGGCCTGCTGTTCGACACCCGGACGGCGAGCCCGCCGGGCGCCGCGCTGGCCAACGCCTCGACGATCGACAGCATGGACGGCCACGACGGCCACCGGCTGTGCAAGGGGCACGTCGGAGCGGCGGTGCTCCCGGCGACGCTGGCGTTCCTGGACGGGGTCGACACGGCGACGGGAGCGGACCTGCTGGCCGCACTCGTCGTCGGGTACGAGGTGGCCACCCGGGCCGGGATCGGGCTGCACGCCACCGCCGCGGACTACCACAGCTCCGGCGCGTGGAACGCGCTCGGCGCGGCGGCCGTCGGCTCGCGGATCCTGGGCCTGGACGGTGCCGCCACGCTGCATTCGCTCGGGATCGCCCAGTACCACGGCCCGCGGGCACCGATGATGGCCGCGATCGAGGACCCGTCGATGGTCAAGGACAGCTCCGGCTGGGGCGCGCACGCCGGGGTGACCGCCGCCCTGCTCGCCGCCGACGGGTTCACCGGGCCACCCCCCGGCCTACTCGAAGCCCCGGACCCGGCGGCGTGGCTGGACCTCGGGAGCCGGTGGCGGATCCTCGAGCAGTACTTCAAGCCCTACCCGGTGTGCCGGTGGGCGCAGCCGGCGGTCCAGGCGGCGATCGACGTGGTGACGGCGTACGACGTGGACCCGGCGTCGCTGCGGTCCCTGACGGTGACGACGTTCGACCCGGCCACCCGACTGCTCGCGGCGTACCCGACGACGACGGAGCAGGCGCAGTACAGCCTCGGCTTTCCCGTCGCGCTTGCGGCGGTACACCGCGACGTCCCGGCCGACCTCGTGGCCCGGCCGGACCGGGTGGGCGAGGCCGTACACCGGCTCGTCGCGACCATGAGCGTGCAGGAGTCACCGGCGCTCACGGCCGCATTCCCCGGCCAGCGGCGGGCCGACGTCACCGCCTCGCTGGTCGACGGCCGGGTGCTGAGCAGCGGCCCGACGACGGCGTACGGCGACCCGGAGTCCCCGCTGTCCACGGCTGCCCTGGAGGCGAAGTTCGACGCCTCGGTGATGCCGGTCCTCGGCGCCGGGCGTGCCCAGGCGCTGCGGCAGCTGGTGCGCGACGTCGAGCAGCACCCGGTCCGGGCCCTGGTCGAGGCCACCCGCTGAGCGGCGACCCCGATCTCCGGACCAGCTCAGTCGCCGGTGGCACCGTCGATGCGCTCGCGGAGCAGGTCGGCGTGCCCGTTGTGCCGCGCGTACTCCTCGATCATGTGCAGGTAGATCCAGCGCAGCGTGGTGTCCTTGCCGTGGCGGCGGGCGAGCACGGCGTCCAGGTCGGGGGTCTGCGCGGCCATGGCGCGGGATCGCTCCACCATCCGACGGAAGGTGGCGACGTCGGCCTCGACGTCCGCGGCGGCCACGTCGTCGAAGTCGCCGTCGGG
>JBBPYA010000031.1:0-5953 GCA_038200385.1 Mycobacteriales bacterium | reverse complement strand
GAGACGAGGGCGCCGAGGGTGTCGAACACGGCCTGCGCCCAGGGCGACATCTTCTCGCTTTCGCTACCGGGGAGGTAGCCGAGTTCCTGGCCGCCGACGGCGTACAGGGGCCGGAACACCACGACCTTGCGGTGCGCCCGGCGTTCCATGACGCTGTCCAGGCCCGCGCATAGTGCCAGCGCGGACTTCCCGGTGCCGGCCCGGCCGCCGAGGGACACGATGCCGACGTCGGGGTCGAGCAGCAGGTCCAGCGCGATCCGCTGCTCGGCGGACCGCCCGTGCAGGCCGAACGCCTCGCGGTCGCCACGGACCAGCTGGACCTGCTTGTCGGCGGTGACCCGACCCAGCGCCGAGCCCTGCCCCGACAGCAGGACGAGACCGGTGTGGCACGGGAGGTCGGCCGCCTCCGGCAGGAAGGCCTGCCGTTCGTCGTACAGCGTGGCCATCTCGACCCCGGACACGTCCAGCTCCGCCATCCCGGTCCAGCCAGCGTCGACGGCGTTGTGCGCGCGGTACTCGTCCGCGGCGACGCCGAGGGCGGCAGCCTTGACCCGCAGCGGCATGTCCTTGGTGACGAGAACGACGTCGCGACCCTCGGCGGCCAGGTTCAGGGCGACGGCCAGGATCCGGCTGTCGTTGGACTCCGACCGGAAGCCGGCCGGGAGCAACGCGGAGTCGGTGTGGTTGAGCTCGACGTGCACCGTGCCGCCCTGGTCGCCGACGGGCACCGGGGCGTCCAGGCGGCCGTGCCGGATCCGCAGATCGTCCAGGATCCGCAGGGCCTGGCGGGCGAACCATCCGAGTTCGGGATGGTTGCGCTTGTCCTCCAGCTCACCGATGACGACCAGCGGTAGCACGAGTTCGTGTTCGGCGAAGCGAAGTAACGCGCCCGGATCGGACAGCAGGACGCTGGTGTCCAGGACATGGGTCCGGCGGGGCGTGGGTCCGGCTGCCGGGGTCGCGGTCGTCGGCAGCGAAGAGGTACGGCGAGCAGCAGCCACGGGCGTCTCCTGCAGGCGTGGCACCCGCCTGCTCGTCGAGGGTCCGGACCGGCCCTAGCGCGGTGCGCGCTGGGGGCTGGTGCCGGCCCCCTCGATGCTCGACCGCGGCATCCGTCAGGGCCTCCCCGGGCGGACCGGTCCCGGCCCGCTCACCGACCACGCTACGACCCGGGGAAGCGCGCCCCCTGCAGGACACGCCCCGACCCCGACCGGCTACGGCGCCGGGATCTGTCATTCGGACCGCCGACGGTGGCCCAACTCGGCGAACCGTGCACAAAAGAGCATCCTGGACGGTGCCAACCGCCCGTCCCTGCGCACTTACCGAACGGTAACTTGAGGCCGGCAGTAGTCGTCTCCGCCCAGGACCCCGATGCCCTGTGCCTGACCAACGGGGTAGCCACGCTGGCCTCACAGGGGCAGGGCCAGGCCCAGCGTTTGCCGCTCAAGCTGGGGACGGCGGTCCTGCTGACCATTCCGGTCGCCGTGCTGGTATTCATCTTCCAGCCGAAGATCACGTCCACCTCCGCGGGCGGCGAGCAGGGCTGTCCGGCCCCGAGTGAACGTCGGCGACGGACGCGGAGATCACCGGGGCGGTACCCGTCGCCGCGGGACGGAAGCCGAGGTAGGGCGGCGCGGCAGGGGCGTGCCCTGCGGCGGGACGACCCCACAGCCCCCGCTCGGCCGCCAGGACCCCACAGCCCCCGCTCGGCCGCCAAGACCCCACGGCCTCCTTGGACGCCGCCACACGGCGCGCGGTCGTCCCGTGGTCAGTGACCTGTCCTCGTAACCGTGGGCAAAAGGGCACCCTGAAGGCCGCCAACCGCCCGTCCGTGCACCTTTACCGGACGGTAACGGCAGTTCAGGGGGCCGCCTCGCCCCAGCGCGGGCGCTGGGCGAAGCGCGGCAGCCAGACCCGGTGCAGCAAGACCCGCTGGGCGCGCGACAGGGTGCCGGACACCGCCTCGGCCCGCTCCGGACCCGCACCGTCGAGCAGGTACGGCAGGAGCTCGGACAGGCCGGACACCGAGCCCGAGTGCCGCTGATCACGGGCGAACTGCTTCCAGTCGGCGGCGGTCAGGACCCGGTCGGCCAGCGGCAGGGCAGCGCTCTCCTCGTGCCGTACGTGCTCGTCGAGAGCCTGCCTCAGCGTCGCCGTCGCCTCACCGAGCCAGCCCGGGTCGGAGTTGTCCACGGCGGTCTGGATGTCGGCGACGAGCGTGGCGAGGTCCCGGTGCTCGGCCTCCATCGCGTCCAGGATCTCGGTCTCCTCCACCCGGGCCGGCAGGTAGATCCGCACCAGCGGCCACAGGTTGCGGTCCTCACCGTCGTGGTGGGCCAGCAGGTGCAGGCGCAACAGCTGCCAGCCGGCAAGGAAGGGCGCTCGCCGGACCGGGTCGGTCAGGTCCCCTCGCCGTACGCCGGACTCCAGCCGCTCCACGTCGCGACGCAGCGCCTCGTGCACGGCGACGATCAACGTCGCGCCCTCCGAGATGCTTGCCGTCACTGCCACTCCCCACGTCAGCTCTACTGTGCATTCGCTGCCGACCCCGTGGGGGGTTTTCCGCGTAACCGACGATGCCGGTCGAGATAGCGCGCAGCACCGTCCGGGGAGAGCAGCGCGACGACGTGCAGGCGGCCCGGGGGCTGCGCCCGCCAGCCGGCCCCGTGCGCGTGCACCCGCAGCCGGTTCCGGGCGGCGGCCTGCTCGAAGCGGCGGCGGACCCGGCCCGGCCGCAGCACCGGGCCGACCAGCAGGACCAGCGGTAGCAGAGCCAGCCACCAGGACCGGCCGAGATCCCCGAACAGCGCCGTACCGATCAGGGTCAGGACGAAAGTCAGAAGCGCGAACACCGCTCGATCCCGCACCGGGCGCCACAGGTCCGGCCACGCCGACGGCCAGCGTCCGGCGGGCAACACCGGGTTGGGCCCGGGCTCACCGGGGTCGCTCATCGGATCACTCGGGCGTCGTCCCGGCGACGGAGAGTTCGGCGCGGACGCCTTCCGGGGTGAGCGGTTCGTCGAGCAGCCGCCGGAACCGTCCCGACACCGACTCCCCCGGCGACGCGGCGTCCAGCCACGTCGACAGTAAGCGGTACCCCTCGACATACGTGGACGTGTAGGCCCGCCACAGCGGATCGGACAGGAAGCGCAGGCTCTGCCGGGCCTGCTTCTCCGGGATCAGCAGCCAATGCTGGAGGTAGCCGAGGACCTTGTCGTCAGCGGCGCCGCCGTCGTGCAGCATCAGCGCCGCGTCCTGACGGACCCGGTCCAGCCCGGCCGTCGCCGCGGCCACCCGCTCGGCCAGCTCCCCGTCGACGCTGAGCCCGAGGTCGGCCAGGATCTCCTCGGCCCAGCGCCCCCAGCCGGGCCCGACCGACGCCCGGATGCCGAGGTCGGCCAGTCCCTCAGCCATCAGGCACTCGGGGGTGTTGACCAGGAAGACGGTGTGCTCGACGTGCTGGTCCCGCTCGACCAGCCCCCGCTCTTTGCGACAGTGCTCGGTGTGGTGTCCCGGGTAGGACTCGTGCGCGACCAGGTGCGGCAGCTGCATCAGCCGGTGCGGCAGATCGACGTTGATGGCCACCTGGGAGCGGTAGTCGCCGAGGTAGTAGTTGAAACCCGACCAGGGCTTGTCGGTGACGATGTCGTACTGGACGGTCTCCGGCTCCGGCAGCCCGTAGTCGGCCCGGACCCGGTCACGCAACGCCCCGGACAGCTCGCGGACGACCGACTCCAGCCGGTCCGGGGGGCACTCGCCGGCGGTGCGGTACCGGTCGTAGCGCTCGGCCAGTGACCCGCGGCCCGGCAACAGCTCGGCGAGCCGGTCGTGCGCGGCCAGGTAGTCCTGCTCGGCCCCGCGCTCGATGTCGACCTGGAAGTACGCCGCCACCTCCGCGACGAACCCGACGTCCTCGCCGTCGAGCTTGCGGGCGCTGCACTCCAGGCCGGTCAGCTGGGCGTGCAGGTAGTCCGCGCGGCCCGACGGCAGTCCGGTGGAGGGCAGTTCGGCGAGCAGCTCCCGGGCCCGGCGGGCCAGCCCGGCCGCGGTGGGGGCCGGTTCGTCGGCCACCGCCCGTCGCAGCGCCGGGTCGCCGGTGAAGGCGTCGACGAAGCCCTCCTCGATCCGGTCGAAGCGCAGTCCCAGCAACACGTACTCGGCGGCCACGTCCACATCCGCAGTGTTCCAGGCGGCCACGGCTGCAGGCGCACCGACGGCGCTAGCCGCCGAAGCGCCGGTTTCGGGCGGAGTAGTCACGCAGCGCACGGAGGAAGTCGACCCGGCGGAACTCCGGCCAGTAGGCGTCGCAGAAGTAGAACTCCGAGTGCACGCTCTGCCAGAGCAGGAACCCGCCCAACCGCAGCTCGCCGCTGGTTCGGATCACCAGGTCCGGGTCCGGCTGACCCCGGGTGTACAGGTGCTCGGCGATGTGCTCGACGTCGAGCACCTCGGCGAGTTCCTCGATCGTCGTACCGCGGGAGGCGTGCTCGGACAGCAGGGACCGCACGGCGTCGGCGATCTCGCGGCGCCCGCCGTACCCCACCGCGACGTTGACGTCCGCACCGCGCCGGCCCACGGTCCGCTCCGCCGAGGATTTCAGCGCCGCCGCGGTCTCGGGCGGCAGCAGGTCCAGCGCGCCGACGATGCGCAGCTGCCAGTTCCGGTGCGGCTGGGCGAGGTCCTCGACGAGGGTCTCGATGATGTGCATCAGCGGCTGCAGTTCCGAGGCCTTCCGGGACAGGTTGTCCGTAGACAGCAGCCACAGCGTCACGACCTCGACGCCGACGTCGTCGCACCAGCCGAGGAACTCGCTGATCTTGTCCGCGCCGACCCGGTAGCCGTCGGTGACGTCCCACCGGCCGCTGGCCCGCGCCCAGCGCCGGTTGCCGTCGGCCATCAGCCCGACGTGTCGGGGAACGCAAGTCGGGTCGAGGGAGCGGAGCAGGCGCCACTCATAGGCCCTGTACAGAAGGTTGCGCAGCCCCACGGAGGGTCAGGGTACGCCCGGACCCCGCCGCGCACCGGCCAGCGTGCGACACCGGTGAGTCGGCCGCGGTCACCCCCTTTCGGGTGAGTGGCGGGGGCCCGACGGACGCGTAACCTGGCGCCGTGGCTGCACTCAGCGCGCCGGAACGCTTCCGGATCGAGGCCCCCCGGCTGCGCGGCTGGTTGCACACGGGGACCTTCTTCGGCTCGGTGGTCACCGCCGCCGTGCTGATCCCGCTGGCCGCGGTCCAGGGCGCGCGCGCCGGGTTCTCGGTGGCCGTGTACTGCCTGACCGTCAGCCTGCTGTTCGGGACGAGCGCGCTGTACCACCGTCGGGCCTGGACGACCCGCGGCTGGTTGGTCATGAAGCGGCTGGACCACTCGATGATCTTCGTGTTCATCGCGGGGAGCTACACGCCGTTCGCCGTGCTCGCGCTGGGCCCCGGCTCCAGCGCGGTCATCCTGTCCACCGTCTGGGCCGGCGCGGTCGCCGGGGTCCTGCTCAAGCTGCTCTGGCCCGACGGCCCGCGGTGGCTCGGTGTCCCGATCTACCTCGCGCTGGGCTGGATGGCGGTCTTCGTGCTGCCGGAGATCCTGGCCAACAGCGGCGTCACCGCGCTCGTGTTGCTACTGGTCGGCGGGGTGCTGTACAGCGTGGGGGCGCTGGCGTACGCCGTGGGCTGGCCCAACCCCTCGCCGGCGCTGTTCGGCTACCACGAGGTGTTCCACGCGTGCACCGTCGTGGCAGCGATCTGCCACTACATCGCGGTGTACTTCGTGCTCTACCACAGCTGAAGCCGGCTCAGAACTTCACGTGCGTCTTGAGCGCCAGCCGATCGTCCATCATCGCGTAGCCGTCGACGATCTCTTCCAGACCTACGGTCAGGTCCAGCACCGGACTGGCGTCCAGGGTGCCGTCGAGTACGTCGGAGAGCAGGCCCGGGATGTAGGCCCGGGCCGGGCACAT
>JBBPYA010000030.1:0-2776 GCA_038200385.1 Mycobacteriales bacterium | reverse complement strand
GGCCGGGTGCACCAGCCGCCGCCGGTACATCAGACGTTCGAGGGCCCGAACTTCGTGGTCTGCTCGTTCGTCCCGCGCAAGGTCGACTACCACCCCGACTCGGTGCCCGTCCCGTACAACCACGCCAACGTCGACTCTGACGAGATGATGTTCTACTGCGGGGGCAACTACGAGGCGCGCAAGGGCGCGGGCATCGAGCAGGGCTCGATCTCGCTGCACCCGTCGGGGTTCACGCACGGGCCGCAACCCGGGGCGGCAGAGGCCTCGATCGGCGCCGAGCGGTTCGAGGAGCTAGCCGTCATGGTGGACACCTTCCGGCCGCTGGACCTCACCGACCACGCCCGCGAGTGCGAGGACACCGGCTACGCCTGGACCTGGGCCGGCCGGCACGGCTGAGTTCGTACTCCCTCGCAGTGGATCTGCGGAGGTCACCGGCCACAGCACCGCAGCGGAAGCGTTGCTCAGGATCCTCGTGGTGTTCATGTCCATCGACGTGAAGCACGTCCTGCGCCGCACGATCGACGGAGGCTTCCATGGTCGAGCGTGAGCAGGTCCAGGTCCGCCAATGCGCGGCCGCTGACGTGGAGCCGCTCGAGCTGCACATGCCGAGCCGCGGCACGAACGTCCACGCCTACTTCCTGTCCCGGCAGCGGTCGGGGGAGGTGACGTACCTGATCGCGTGGGTGGGCGGCGCACCGGTCGGCAGCGCAGTCATCAGCTGGGCAGGGCCACGCCACCCCGAGACGCGGGCGGCGGTGGGTGAGGTCCCGGAGATCAGCAACGTCACCGTCGTCCCGGCGCGGCAACAGCGTGGGGTCGGCACCCAGCTCATGGCTGCCGCCGAAGGTTGCCTTCGTACCCGAGGCCACCAGACCGCAACCATCGCGGTCGCCGACGACAACACGTCGGCGGCCCGGCTGTACGCGCGACTGGGTTACCGGGAGGCCGGCCTGCGGGTGGAATCCCGGTACGCCTACCCCGACGAGACCGGCGTTCTGCGAGACATCGTCGAGCAGGACAGGGTGCTGCTGAAACGGCTCTAGCGTGCCGAGACCTCAGCGATGGGCTCGGTACCCGATCCGGCAGATCCCTGAACACGCTGAGCAGCCTGACCACCAGCGCCCGGCCCCGAAGCTGGCCGATGTCCTGGACCCGCGGCGGAGGCTCAGAACCCCAACGCCCGCAACGCACCGGCCACGTCGCTGACGGCGGCCCGACCGGCGTCGAAGTGGCCGGGCAGCCGCCAGAACCCGTGGATGCAGCCCAGATAGCGACGCGCGGTCACCGGAACGTCGGCCGCGGCCAACGCCGCGGCGTAGGCCTCGCCCTCGTCGCGAAGCGGGTCGAACTCGGCCGTCACGACGTACGCCGGCGGCAGCCCGCTCAGGTCCGGCGCACGCAGCGGCGACACGTCGGGGTGCCGCAGGTCCGGCGGCGCGTAGGCGGAGAAGTAGAACTTCATGGCGGCGGCCGTCAGCCCGTGCGCTTCGGCGAAACGCCGGTACGACGGGGTGTCCATCGCAGCGTCGGTCACCGGGTAGATCAGGACCTGCAACTCGTAGCCGGGTTCGCCGGCGTCGCGCAGCCGGCGGGCCGCGACCGCGGCCAGGTTGCCGCCCGCACTGTCGCCGAGCACAGCCAGCCGCTGCGGGTCCACGGCGGCGTCGGCGCCCGCGCGCAGTGCCGCGGTCACGGCCAGGACGTCCTGCAGCGCAGCTGGATAGGGGTACTCCGGTGAGCGGCGGAAATCCACCGCCACGATCGCCCAGCCGGACTGCGCCGCCAGCAGCCGACAGGTCACGTCCTGGCTGTCCAGGTCCCCGGTGACCCAGCCGCCGCCGTGGATCTGGACCACCCCGGGGCGGGTCGTCGTGCCGGCGGAGTAGACCCGGCAGGGCACGCCGTTCAGCGTGGTGTCGCGCACCAGCGGCAGGTCGACGGGTACCCCGGAGTACCGCTTCGAGGTCTCCGAGGTATGGCGGCGCATGCCCTCGAGGTCCGTCGGTGGATCCGCCGCGGCCGTCAGGTAGCTGCGGGCCTGCGGGTGCAGTCGGCCGGCGGGGGGCGGTTGGCCAGGGGAGTTCCCGGCGACGAGCACGTCTACGGCCGCGGCCAGTGCGTCGACATCCACTTCCAGCTGGGTCAGCAGCCAGACGCCGGCTCCCTCCCGCCGTTCGAGTACGCCGGCCAGCAGGTGCCGCCGGTCGATCGGCACGTCGGCGGTCCGCACGGCCATCGGCAGGGCTACCTCGAGGGCCCGCCTCGCCTCCCCGGTGAAGGGAATGTGGCCCTGGGCGGACGCCGATTCGGCCGTGCGCTGCAGTCGCCGCCGGGCCGCGGCCAAGGTGGCTCCGGCGGCCGCCAGCACCAGAGCGGTCCCGTCATCCGGTTCGGCGTCGTGCAGCAGGCCGAGCAGCAGGTGTTCGGTACCGATGTAGGCGTGCCCGAGTAGCCGGGACTCCTCCTGTGCGAGCACGAGCACCCGCTTCGCCGTGTCGGTGAATCGCTCGAACACAGGACCCCCGGTGCTGCAGGCGGCTGGCTTGCGCTGATGGTAGGCCGTTGCCGGCGCGCGCGGATCGGCCGCGTCGCCGGTGGCGCTAGCCGCGGTCGGACATCCTGTAGCGCAGCTTGGTCATCATGAACTCCGCCTGGGACACGATCCCGCTCGCCTCGAACAGCTCACCGACCCGCTCGACGAACTGTGAGGGCTCCCAACGCTTTCCGTCGTTCTCGATGACGGCGACCGACGTGAACGGTTGATAGATCTCGACCG
>JBBPYA010000029.1:0-3757 GCA_038200385.1 Mycobacteriales bacterium | reverse complement strand
CGGGGCGTCGCGGTGGGCCCGATCGGCGTCAAGGCGCTCCTGGAAATGCTGCTGCCGGTGCTCGTCGGTGCCGCGCTGGGATGGGGCCTGGCGGCCGCGCTGGTCAGGCTGCTGGGGCCTTCGGCGGTGCTGGAGCCGGGCGCTGTCGTGACCGCGGCCCGGACCGTCGGTCTTGCCGCCGCGGCCGGGCTGGTGGCACTGGGCAGCATCGCCGCGATCGGGTCCGTCCGACGGGTGGATGGCCGCCCGCGCCGACGGTGGCGGGTGTCGATGGTGCCGTGGGAGCTCACTCTCCTCGCGGCCGCGGTCTGTGGGTGTACCGGCGGGCCGTCGAGCAGGGCGGCGTCGCCGCCTATGGGCAATCAGTCGCCCTGAACCCGTTGCTGATCGCCTTCCCATTGCTGGCGCTGGTGGGCGGTCTGCTGCTGCTCGCCCGGGTGCTGTCCCTGCTGCTGCCGCTGCTGCGCCGGGTTTCCGGTGGCTGGCCGACAGCCGGATGGCTGACCGTACGCCGGATGGTCGGGTCGGCGGCCATCACGCTGGGCGTCTTCGTGCTCGCCGCCGTCCCGCTGGGCGTGCTCGCGTACTCCGACGGGTTGACCGGGTCGCTGCTGCAGACGGTGGCCGCCAAGGCCGGCACCTACACCGGCTCCGAGGCCGCCCTGGACCTCCGTGCCCACTCCGGGCGCGAGCCCACGCCCGACCTGCACGGGGAGGGCACGTTCGTCAACGTCGTCCGCGCGGGCCGGGCGAACGCCTCGACGATCGCCCTGCTGGGGATCGAGCCGGACGTGTTCGGCAGTTTCGCCAGCTGGGACGATGCGGCGGTCGGCGGTACCCGGGCGCAACTGCTCGGCGCCCTGGCCGGAGCGGACCACAACGGGGCGGTCCCTGCCATCCTCGTTGGCGCCCCTGAGAACACGACCGTCGACACGGTCCGGCTGTTCCGCACCGACGTGCCGATCCGGGTGGTCGCCAGCGCACGGACCTTTCCCGGCCGGCGGGCGCCAGGTGAGCCGATGCTGGTCGTCGACCGCACCGACCTGCACGACCGGGACCGCTACGCCGACCGGCAGATCGAGGTCTGGACCGACGACAGCCACCTAAGTGCGGTCCTGAGCCAGTTGAACGACCAGGGGGTGCAGGTCGAGCGGCGACGTACCCCCGACTCCTTCTTCGGCGCCGTCGACCTGTTGCCGATCACCTGGACGTTCGGCTACCTGGAGATCATCGCGGCGCTGACCGGGTTGATCGCCGCGACCGCGCTGCTGCTGTACCTGGCCGCCCGGCAGCGGCAACGGGTCAGCGCGTTCCACCTGGGTCGGCGGATGGGGATCACCGACGCCTCACATCTGCGCTCGCTCCTGCTCGAGGTCGCCGCCGTGCTGGTGGGCGCGTGGCTGGCCGGCTCGACGCTCGGCCTGCTCTGCGTGGAACTGGCCTACCGGCTGCTCGATCTCAACCCCACCTTCCCGCCACAGCCGCTGTTCGACCTCCCGGTGGGGCTGCTCGGGCGCAGCGTCCTGGCGGTGGCCGTCGCCACCGTGCTGATCGGGGCGCTGGCTCATGTGGCGGCCCGCCGGACCGAGGCGGGTTCGGTGCTGAGGGTGGACTGAACCGCCGGCATCAGGTGCGACGCGTTCGCGGTCAGGACAGCGGGAGCCGGACCACCGAGCTGGGCAGCCGACCGGCGGCGGCCCTGTCCAGCAGCCAGAGCGTGCGGTTGCGGCCCCGCGCACCGGCGGCCGGCAGCTGCACCCGGCCCGCACCGCGCAGCGCCATCGCCACCGGCGGCGCCTTGGCGGCGCCGGCCACCACCACCCACACCTCGTGTGCCGCGGTGAGGGCCGGGAAGGTCATGGTCAGACGGGTGGGCGGCGGCTTCGGACAGTTGCGGACCGCGACGACGGTGCGCTCCTCGTACGCCGCCGGCGACTCCGGGAAGATCGACGCGGTGTGCCCCTCCTCGCCGATGCCCAGCAGCAGGACGTCGAAGGACGGGACGGAGGCGTGGTCCTCCGGATGGGCGTGCTTGGCCAGCTGGTCAGCGTACCAGTCGGCCGCGGCGTCCACGTCGGGGCCGAGCGGTCCGTCGCTGGCCGGGAACGCGTGCACCCGGGCCGGATCGACGGGCACGTGGTCCAGCAGCGCGGTCCGGGCCTGCACGTCGTTGCGGTCGGGATCCGCGGCCGGCACGAACCGCTCGTCACCCCACCAGAATTCCACCCGCCGCCAGTCGACGGCGTCGCCGGCCGGAGCCTCCCGGACCCGCTCCAGGACCGCGATCCCGATGCCGCCACCGGTCAGCACGACCGAGGGCACCGCGCCGGTCCCCTGCAGGTCCACCAACCGGGTGACCAGCCGTGCGGCCACCGACGCCGCCAGGGACTCGGCGCTGCTCTGCACCATGACCTGGGGCGCGCTGGTCACGCGCTCGCCTGCCCCGCAGGGTCCTTCCAGACGTGCCGACGCTGGCCGGTCCGCTCGGCCAGGCCGGCGGTCCGGGTGACGGCGCCGAGCGCGTCGGCGTACGGCGCGTCGGCGTCCAGCCGCCGCAGCTCCTCACCGAGCAGCTCGCCGATCTCGCGCTGCGGCAACTGGATGACGGTGTCCGGCCCGGCTGCACCGGTCACCGACACGGTGCGGGCGTCCATCCGGGTCAGCTCCAGCTCCCGGTCGGTGTCCATGTCCAGCCGGACCCCGACGATCCCGACGCCCTTCGGGGTGTCGGCCGGCTCCACCTCGATCCGCCGGTCCAGTCGGGCGGACAGCCAGCCGGCCAGCAGCTGCGCGGTAGCGTTGGACGGGTCACCCCGCACGCAGCCCTTGTTCACCGTGCCGGACAGGGAGTCGAACGCCGCGGCGAGCGTCCCCCGCCAGCCGGTGGTCCGGGTCCAGCACAGGTCGGTGTCCCCGGGCAGGTAGTCCTCCGCGCGGGCGGCCAGCGCCTGCATCGGGTCGCCGGACCTGCTGCAGTCGGTGATCCGCCGGTCGGCGAACACGCCGAGCGGATCGTTGGCGATCAGCTCCGGCGGTGGCCCGTGCCACCAGGTCACGACGGGTGCGTCGGGTGCGAGCAGCGGAAGTACGACGGACTCCGCGTGCAACGCCAGCCGCCCGTGCATCCGCATCACCACCGCCTCACCGGGACCGAGCCGCCCCCCGATGAGGATCTCCGCGTCCAGGCGGGGGACCGGGGCGTCCAGCTGCCGCCGGACCACCATCAACATCCGGCACGGATGCACCGAGGCGGCGATCTTGGCGGCCTCCTCAGCCTCGGCGACCTGCTTCTCCTCCACGACGATGACCAGCGTCAGGGCCAGCCCGGCCGTCACCGCGCCACCGGAGCGACGTTCCGCAGCGAGCGCCTTGACCACCTCGCTCCCGGTGGTGTCCCACAGCGTGCTCATCGCCACCCTCCCGGTCCCCGCATGATCAGGTCACCTGATCGTGGCGGGTCCTCGCGGGTGGTAGACCACCCGCGAGGTCCCGTTACCGTGGGAGAGGACCTCGTCCCCCCGGGCCATGTCATCAGGGCCGCCGCCACATCCGGCCGTCGCGGGCGAGCATCTGGTCGGACTCCTCCGGCCCCCACTCCCCGGCGCGGTAGCGGCACGGCTCCTTGCCGGCCCAGTGCTCCTCCAGCGGGTCGATGACGTCCCACGAGGCCTCGACCTCCTCGTTGAGCGGGAACAGCATCGCGTCCCCGAGCAGCACGTCGAGCAGCAGCCGTTCGTACGCCTCGGGGCTGGCTTCG
>JBBPYA010000028.1:0-5106 GCA_038200385.1 Mycobacteriales bacterium | reverse complement strand
GACCAGCCGGTCAGTCTGACCATCAACGGCAACCTGCTCTACGTGCTGGACGGATCGGTCGCCGGCAACGGCATCACGGGATTCATCCGAGCCGACGACGGAACCCTGACCGCCATTCCGAACTCATTCCGCGCGTTGAGCTCTCCGATCGCGGTGCCCGGCCAGGTCGAGTTCAGCCCCGACGGCCGGCTGCTGGTTGTCACCCAGAAGACGACCAACACGCAGCTGACGCCGGCCAACGCCATCGATGTCTTCCAGGTCAACAACCTCGGGCTGGCCAGCGTCCTGCCGAAGCGGAACGCATCCGTCGGCGTGCGGCCGTTCGGCATGGCGTTCCGCAACAACGTCCAGCTCCTCGTCGTCGAGTCGTTCAACGCCGACGAGGGCGCATCCGCGGTCAGCTCCTACCTGGTCAGTGCCACCGGCGAGTTCCTTCCCGTCAGCCGGTCGGTCCCCAATCAGCAGACCGACACGTGCTGGGTGATCATCACCAGGGATGGGCGCTACGCCTACACGGCGAACTTCGGCAGTGGAACGATCTCATCGTACGAGGTCAACCCCAGCGGTCGGGTCCGACTCATCGAGGGCAACGCCGCCTTCCTGGGCAGCGACAGCCAGCCGGTGGACTTGGCCCTCAGCGCCGACAGCCACTACCTGTACCTGCTGCTCCGGGGCAGGGGCGCCGTGGCGCCCTTCGAGATCCAGCAGGACGGCAGCCTGTCGCCCCTGGATGTCGTCACCGGCGGCCTCCCGGTGGCGGACGGGGCGTCCGGCCTGGCCGTCTACTGACGGACTCGTCCGGACCAAGGGGGACGCCGCAGTCCGCCGCCCACCGTCGCCGTACCCGATCCCCGTTGTGTTGGGGACCGAGTACGGCGACGTCCTGGGCGTCTGGCCACCGGTTGCGGTAGAAACACGTGCATGGCCGCATGCGAAGGCTTCCTGGCCGGCCGCGACTTCCTGCTGTCCGTCCGCGAGGACTACGACCGGGCGGTCGAGCAGTTCCGCTGGCCGGAGCTGACCGAGTTCAACTGGGCGCTGGACCACTTCGACACCCTGCCCGCCGATGACCTCGGGCTCTGGATCGTGTTGGCGGACGGCAGCGAGGAGAAGCTGACCTTCGGTGAGCTGTCCCGTCGCTCGAACCAGCTCGCCAACCACCTGCGGTCCCTCGGTGTACGGCGCGGTGACCCGCTACTGCTGATGCTCGGCAACATCACGCCGCTGTGGGTCACCATGCTGGCCGCGATCAAGCTCGGCGCGGTGATCATCCCGGCCTCGACCCTGCTCGGCCCGGAGGAACTCGCCGACCGGCTCGAGCGGGGCCGGGTCCGGGCCGTGGTCACCGCGCACGAGCTGACCGACCGGTTCGCCCGGCTGTCGGGCGCGGACATCCGCATCAGCGTAGGCGGAGCGGTGGAGGGCTGGACGGCGTACGACGAGCTGGCGACCGGGCCCGACACGTTCGAGCCGGACGGGGCGACGCCGGCCACCGACCCGCTGTTCCGGTACTTCACGTCGGGGACGACCAGCCAGCCCAAGCTGGTCGAGCACTCGCACGTGTCCTACCCGGTCGGGCACCTGTCCACGATGTTCTGGATGGGGGTGCGGCCGGGGGACGTGCACCTCAACATCAGCTCACCGGGCTGGGGCAAGCATGCGTGGAGCAATCTGTTCGGGCCGTGGAACGCCGGCGCGACTGTCTTCATCGTCAACCAGGCCCGCTTCGACGCGCCCGCCCTGCTGCAGGAGATGGCCCGCTGCCGGGTGACGACGTTCTGCGCGCCGCCGACGGTGTGGCGGATGCTCGTGCAACAGGACCTCGCGGCGTACGAGTTGGCCCTCACCGAGGTGATCGGCGCCGGCGAGCCGCTGAACGCCGAGATCATCGACCGGGTCCGCACCGCCTGGGGGCTGACGATCCGGGACGGGTTCGGGCAGACCGAGACCACGGCGATGTGCGGCAATTCCCCGGGGCAGCCGGTCAAGGACGGCTCGATGGGCCGGCCGCTGCCCGGGTACAGCGTCGTGCTGCTCGACCCGGAGGGCCGGCCGGCCGACGAGGGTGAGATCTGCCTCGACCTGTCCGAGCGCCCACTCGGGCTGATGGTCGGCTACCGCGACGACGACGCCCGTACGGCGGAGGCCATGACCGGCGGGTACTACCACACCGGCGACGTGGCCCGCCGAGACGCCGACGGCTACATCACCTACGTCGGGCGCACCGACGACGTGTTCAAGGCCAGCGACTACCGGATCAGTCCGTTCGAGCTGGAGAGCGTGCTGATCGAGCACCCCGCCGTGGCCGAGGCGGCCGTGGTCCCTTCCCCGGACCCGGTCCGCCTCGCCGTACCCAAGGCCTACGTCGTCCTCGCCGCCGGGCACGAGCCAAGCGCCGAGACGGCTCGGTCGATCCTGGAGTACTGCCGCGGCCGGCTGGCGGCGTTCAAGCGGATCCGCCGGATCGAGTTCGCCGAGCTGCCCAAGACGATCAGCGGCAAGATCCGCCGGGTCGAGCTGCGGCAGTCCGAGACCGACCGTGGCGGGCAGGACCGGCGCGAGCGGGAGTTCTGGGAGGAGGACCTGCGCTGACGCCCTGACCACCGGTCCCCGCGCAATGCCGCCCAACGGATGCGGATCTGGTCAGCCGACGACCGGAACCCCATCCGTTGGCCTCCCCTGGACACCCACCCGGCAGCCAGGACCGCAGGCGTGCACCGAGCCGGTCCAGCCACCGCGGGCAAGCACGCCGGCCACCTGCCGGGCCACCGCGCATGGATCACCGGTGACTGACCGCCAGCCGTAGCGCAGGGTGCGCTCGCCCCGCTCGGCGACCTCGTTGTCCCGCAGGTCGTCCAGCTCGCGGCGGTCCTCGGGGTGCGCGGCGAGCCCGTCCAGCTCCACGACCAGCCGCCAGCGCCGATACCGCACGTCGCGGTACCGCCGGACGCCCGCCACCAACTGGGCCCGGTTGCGCTCGCCGCGCGGGAGGCCGTGCCTCCGCTCGACATCGTGCAGGTAGCGCCGTTCCAGCGGTGAAGCCACTCCGTCGCGCGCCTCGGCCAGCAGGTCACCAACCAGCGGCCGCCGGCGCAGTCGCCGCCGGGCACGGGCAGCGAGGGCCAGCCGGGCCGGCGTCGTGAGCCGGTGCTGGCAGAGGTGCAGCACGAGGTCGATGACCACCCGCTCGGACCGCGAGACCGCGATCAGGTCGAGGACGGTGTCCTCCACCGTGGTCCGAGGGGGCGTACGGCCGGGTGCACCCTGGCGGGCAGCCGCCGGGCCTGGATCACCTGCCCGCCGGAGCGGGTCGGCTGTCCCCGGCGTCCGTGGGGCACGCACACGACCACTGGATCCGGCTGGTCGGATCGCAGCCCCCACAGCCAGGCTGCGCTGGCGTGTCCGGCGACGGCCTCCGGTCCGGCGTACAGCAGCGCGGCCCACAGTCGTGCCTCGTCGGTCAACGGACCGGTGAAGGTCGCGTACACGCCGGGGTACAGACGTCGCCACCGCCGACCGCGGACCTCGGCCCGGACCCGGGCCCGCCCGACCGCGAGCTCGCGGAGCTGGACCCTCGACACGATCCCCGCCTGCTCGCAGGCCAGCTGCTCACAGCCGGCGCGCGGCCGGTCAGGTACGGACACCGGCTCATGCTGACGCCCGCAGGTCGGCCGGCAGCGGCCGCGCCGCAGGTTGTGGACGAGCGCCGCAGGTTGTGGACGAGCGCCGCAGGTTGTGGACAGGCGCGCCGCGGACGGTGGCAGCCCCCGACGTCCGGCTCAACGGATGCCGACTTGGTTCGACAACGACCGCAATCGCATCCGTTGGTGGTGCTGGGGCGGGCGCGGACAGGTACGCCGCAAGCGCACCGCCGACCGGTTATACGCCTGTCAAGGCATCCGCTCAGCTCGTGGGCTGGGGGGTACGGCGGAAGGCCCGGCGGTAGTCCCGTGGCGGGACGCCGCGACGGCGGACGAACTGCTCGCGCAGCCCGGCGGCGGTGCCGAAGCCGACCCGGCGGGCGATGTCCTCCACCGCCAGGTCGCCGCTCTCGAGCAGTTCCTCGGCGGCCTGCAGGCGCTGGCCCAACAGCCACGCCCGCGGCGTCGAGCCGGTCGCGGCCAGGAAGTGCCGGGCGAACGAGCGAGGGCTCATCGTGGCCCGGGCGGCCAGGTCCTCGACGGTCAACCCGCGGTGCAGGTTCGCCCGCATCCACGCCAGCACCTCACCGAAGCGGTCGCAGTCCTCCAGCGGCTCCAGCGGCGAGACGATGAACTGCGCCTGACCACCGTCGCGGTGCGGCGGCACGACCATCGAGCGGGCCACCGCATTCGCGGTCCGGGCGCCGAACTCCCGGCGCAGCAGGTACAGGCAGAGGTCCACGCCGGCCGCGGTCCCGGCGCCGGTCAGGATCCGGCCCTCGTCGACGTACAGCACGTTGGGATCCACCTGGACGGCGGGGAAAGCCTCGGCCAGCTCGGCGGCGGTCGTCCAGTGCGTGGTGGCGCGCCGCCCGTCCAGCAGCCCCGCCGCGGCGAGGACCACGGCACCGGTGCAGTGGCTCGCGATCGTGGCGCCGCGATCGTAGGCGGCCCGCAGCGCATCGAGCAGCGGCTGCTCCGGACGGGCCTGTACGTCGTCCCAGGCCAGCACGTGGATCAGGTCGGCCGAGGCCAGCCGCTCCAGGCCGTGCTCGACGGCGATGGTGACGCCGTTGTCCAGGCGGACCAGACCGGGGTGGGTGGCCGCGACGGCGAAGTCGAAGCGGGGCAGGCCCTCGGCGGACCGGTCGAAACCGAAGACCTCACCGACGACGCCGAGCCCGAATCCACCGGAGTTCTGGGCCAGCAGGGCGACCACATCGCGCACGCGGAGCAGTATGGCAGGAATCTTGCGATCAGCGTCAGTCCTGCCACTCACGAACTGTCGTACGCCGGGCGCACACTCTTGCCATGATCTTCATCCAGTGCCCCGTCCGGGGGGAGGAACTCATCCCGGAACGCCGCATCCACTCCCTGACGAACACCACGAACGGCATCGTGCTTCGACTGGACTGCTACTGCGGGCATCGCCATTCGGTGCGGACCGGACGCCGCGCGCTGGCCG
>JBBPYA010000027.1:0-3959 GCA_038200385.1 Mycobacteriales bacterium | reverse complement strand
TACTACCCGTGCGAGCAGGTCACCGAGCACGGCGACGGCCTGGAGATCACCCTGCGGGTCGCCGACCCGCGCTGGATCCAGCGGCTGGTTCTGGGGCTCGGCGCGGAGGCCGAGGTGCTTGAACCCCCCGAGCTGGCGCAGGCGGTCCGCGCCGAGGCGGGGGCGGCGTTGCAGCAGTACGCCGACGACGGCGACGCCGGCCACGGGAACCTGGGCTGACCGACAGCGTGGGCACAGCGCCGCGACAGGATCCGCGGTTATGGTCGTTTTGTGATCGTTCTCCTCGTGTGGATCGCCGCCGCTGTGATCATCATGCTCACCCTCGGGATAGTGGGTTTCCAGGTGGCCGGGCAGGCCATGCGACTGCGCCAGACCATCGGTCAGGCCCGCAGCGACCTGTGGCCGACGATGGCCGACCTGCTCGACCAGATGCCGCCGAACCCATCCTCCGGGCGGCACAGCGTCGAACACCACGGAACCTCGCGACGCTGATCGGACCCGAGCGGCGCCGCAGCAGGGCCCCGGTGGGTATCATCGTGGTCCAGGCTCCAGACGAAGGGAACGACCGCGATGGGACTCGGCCCGCTGGAGATCGCCCTGATCCTCTTGGCCATCCTGCTGCTCTTCGGATACAAGAAGCTGCCTGACGCCTCCCGATCCCTCGGCCGCTCGATGCGGATCTTCAAGGGCGAAATGAAGGGCATGAAGGACGACGACGTCCGGACCCGGGCCGAGGCCGAGTCGGTGCGCGGGGAACTGGACCAGGACCGTTCCCAGCCCTACCTCTCCCCGCAGCCCGCGCCGCGTCCCGCAACCGCGCCCGCGCCCCCGCCGGCCTCCTTCGTCAAGCCGCAGCCCGACGCCCAGTACCCGGTGCGCTCCGACGACCCCCGCTGAGTCCTGAGCGTCCCCCGGACCGCGGGAGATGACCGGCCGGGGGCGCCTACTGCCTCGACGCAAGGCCGCCGGCAACGACGGCAACGACGGCAACGCCGGCAACGACGGCAACGACGGCAACATGAGCCTGATCGAGCATCTGCGCGAGCTGCGCAACCGGATCGGCCTGGCGCTGATCGGGATCATGATCGGCCTGGTCGTCGCGTTCGTCTTCTACAACCAGATCCTGGCCTTTCTCAAGGCGCCGTACTGTGCGCTTCCGACCGGGACGCGGGGCGCCCTCAGCGTCGATCAGAACGGCAACTGCACGCTGCTGATCCTGGACGTGCTCGGCAACCTGACACTGCGGCTGAAGGTGGCCCTGATCGCCGGGCTCGTCGGCTCCGCGCCCTGGTGGCTGTACCAGCTGTGGGCTTTCATCACTCCCGGCCTGAAACGCAACGAGAAGCGCTACGCGCTCACGTTCGTCGGCACTTCCACATTTCTGTTCGCCGCGGGCGCGACGCTGGCCTACGTCACCCTGTCCAACGGGCTGAAGCTGCTGCTGAGCCTGTCCGGCACTGGCGTCACACCGGTCCTGGGGGCCACCGAGTACCTCGGCTTCGTGATGCAGTTGCTGCTGGCCTTCGGGATCGCCTTCGAGGTCCCGCTGCTGGGTGTGATGCTCAACGTGGTCGGCATCCTGAGCTACGCGACGCTGCGGCAGTCCCGGCGCTGGATCATCTTCCTGACCCTCGTACTCGCGGCGGTCATCACCCCGACCCAGGACCCGTTCACCATGCTGGCCCTGGCGATCCCGATGTGCGTGCTCTTCGAGGGCGCCATCCAGTTCGCCCGCCTCAACGACAAGCGCCGGGCCCGGCGCGACGCCGTGCAAGGCTTCCACGACGTCGACGACGACGAGGCCAGCCCGCTGGACGCCGGCCCGTCGCGCCTGGACGAGCAGGAACGCTACGACGCCACCACGTGAGCCGATCCGTGCTGGTGCTGGCCAACCCGCACGCCGGACGGGGCCGAGCGGGCGCAGCCGCCCGGGTCGGGTTGCACCGGCTCACCGAGTTGAGCTGCGACGTCCGGCTGGTCGCCGGCGGCGACGGTACGGCGCACGCCTGCCTGCCGGTGCTCGCCGGCTCCGGCACGGCGCTGGGACTGCTCCCCGCCGGCAGCGGTAACGACCTGGGACTCGCGCTGGGACTGCCGCTCGCGGCGCCCGCAGCCACCGACGTCATCGCCACCGGCGGCGTCCGGCTCCTGGATCTCGGTACGGCCGGTGACCGGTTGTGGGCCACCGTGGCGTGCATCGCTCTAGCCTGATCCCCGTGAGCAGTCCCGCGCAGCGGTACGCCGCTGCCCGGCGGCGGGGTGCCTATCCAGAGCTGACCGAGTTCCGGGCCGGCCTGGACTTCGTGCTCGATGAGTTCCAGGTGCAGGCCTGCGAGGCCCTCGAGGACGGCTCGGGGGTCCTCGTCGCCGCGCCGACCGGCGCCGGCAAGACCGTCGTCGGGGAGTTCGCCGTAGCCATGGCGCTGCGGACCGGGCGCAAGTGCTTCTACACCGCGCCGATCAAGGCCCTGTCCAACCAGAAGTACGCCGACCTGCGGGCGCGGCACGGCGCGGCCCGGGTCGGGCTGCTGACCGGCGACAATGCAATCAACGGGGACGCGCAGGTGGTGGTGATGACCACCGAGGTCCTGCGCAACATGCTCTACGCCGGCTCGTCGGCGCTGGACGGTCTCGGCTACGTGGTCATGGACGAGGTGCACTACCTGGCCGACCGGTTCCGCGGGGCGGTGTGGGAGGAGGTGATCATCCACCTGCCCGAGTCCGTCACCCTGGTGTCCCTGTCGGCGACGGTGAGCAACGCCGAGGAGTTCGCGGACTGGCTGGTCACCGTGCGCGGCCACACCCGGGTCGTGGTCAGCGAGGAACGCCCGGTGCCGCTGTGGCCGCACATGCTCGTGGGGACCCGGATGTTCGACCTGTTCGCCCGGCACGGCTCCCGCGAGGTGGATCCGACGCTGGCCAGGCATGTCCGCGATCAGGAACGACGCTCGCTGTCCCGGTGGCGCGAGGACCACCGCGGTCCACGGCCGCGGCCCTGGCGGGCGCCGTCCCGGCCCGATGTCGTGTCCCGGCTGGACCGGGAGGGGCTGCTGCCGGCGATCGACTTCATCTTCAGCCGGGCCGGCTGCCAGGCCGCGGTGGCGCAGTGCCTGGCCGCGAACCTCCGGCTCAACGACGACGACGAGCGTCGACGGGTCCGCCAGGTGGTCGAGAGCCGGTGCACGGACCTCGCGCCGGGTGACCTGAACGTGCTCGGCTACTGGGAATGGCTCGAGGGGCTCGAACGCGGCGTCGCCGCGCACCACGCCGGGTTGATCCCGACGTTCAAGGAGACCGTGGAGGCGCTGTTCGTCGAGGGTCTGGTGAAGATCGTCTTTGCCACCGAGACACTGGCCCTGGGCATCAACATGCCGGCCCGCTGCGTCCTGCTGGAGCGGCTGGTCAAGTACAACGGCGAGGCGCACGCCGACATCACCGCGGGGGAGTACACCCAGCTGACCGGTCGGGCCGGTCGGCGCGGCATCGACATCGAGGGCCACGCCGTCGTGCTGTGGTCCCCCGGGGTGGACCCGGCCACCGTCGCCGGGCTGGCCTCGACTCGGACCTATCCACTGCGCTCGTCGTTCCGCCCGTCGTACAACATGGCCGTCAACCTGGTCGGCCAGGTCGGGAGGACACAGGCCCGATCGCTGCTGGAGACCTCCTTCGCGCAGTTCCAGGCCGACCGATCGGTGGTCGGCCTGGCCCGGCAGGTCCGCAGCAACGAGCAGACCCTGCTCGAACTGACCCGCTCGATGCGCTGCGACCGGGGTGAGTTCGCCGAGTACGCCCGGATCCGGCGGGACCTCGCCGAACGTGAGTCGCTGCTGCAGCGCGAAGGCGCCACCCGGCGCCGCTCGCTGGCCCTGGAGTCCCTGCAGCAGCTGCGGGTCGGCGACCTGATCAGGATCCCGAGCGGTCGCCGGCAGGGGCTGGCGGTGGTCCTGGATCCCGGCCTG
>JBBPYA010000026.1:0-13780 GCA_038200385.1 Mycobacteriales bacterium | reverse complement strand
CTGCTGCTCATCGACCGGGAGAGCCGGGCGATCCGCGAGGAGACCCTGCCCGAGGCCGACTGGGTGCAGGCCGACGCCTGCGAGCTGGCTTCCCTGGAGGAGGCCGCGCTGCAGACCTGCGACGTCGTGGTGGCCGCCACCGGTGACGACAAGGTCAACCTCGTGGTGTCCCTCCTGGCCAAGACCGAGTTCGGGGTCAACCGGGTGGTCGCCCGCGTCAACGACCCCCGCAACGAGTGGCTCTTCGACGAGTCGTGGGGGGTTGACGTCGCCGTGTCCAGCCCCCGGGTGCTGGCTGCGCTGGTCGAGGAGGCGGTGACGGTCGGCGACCTGATCCGGCTCATGACGCTGCGCGAGGGTCGGGCGAACCTCGTCGAGATCACCCTGGGCAATGCCTCGCCGTACGCCGGCCGTCCGGTCCGCGACGTCGAGCTGCCGCACGACGTGGCACTGGTGACGATCCTGCGTGGACCGAGGGTGATCGTGCCGACGCCGGACGACCCGCTGGAGGTCGGCGACGAGCTGCTCTTCGTCGCGACGCAGGACGTCGAGGAGGAACTCCGGCGGCTGATGCGGGAAACGCCGGGCTGACCCGGACGGGCCCGGTCGCAGTCGGCTCGATGCCGCGGACGGGCGTGCTCAGCCCGCGGTGGGTTCGGTCGCGACGAGCAGTTCCTCCTCGCGGCGGCGGACCTGTCGCACCCACAGCACGGTCACGGCGAGCACCGCGATCGTCAGCGGGTAGCCCATCGCCAGCCGGGCGGCGGCCAGCCATCCGGTCTCGTTGGCGTCGTACAGCCCGCGCTGCACCACGAACCGGGCCAGCGACAGCGCCGCGAACATCAGGGTGGTCACCGTGTAGGCACGCATCAGCGGCGGCCTGGTCCGCCACGGCCGCGGACTGGGTGCCATCCACTCCCACACCAGGCCGATCACCGGGCGGCGGATCAGCGCGGACAGTGCGAAGAGGCTGGCGTAGACCAGGCTGCCCCAGATCCCGAGCAGGAAGTACCCCCTGGCCTCGCCGGTCTGCCTGGCGATGAACGCCGCGACCGCGATCCCGAGGAAGCCGCCGAAGGCCTGCTGGATGCTCTGCTTGCGGGCCAACCGCAGCGCCACGATGAGCAGCCCGGTGCCAATCGCCGCCCAGATCGCGACGGTCAGCCCGCCCAGGGTGTTGGCGATGATGAAGACGACGACCGGCAGCGTGCTGTCCAGCACCCCGCGGACGCCGCCGAAGGAGTCGATGAACAGCTGCTTGGTGCCGGACCCGCCGTCGGGGTCGACCGCCGTCGGGGAAGGGGGGCCACCGGCCGCCGAGGATCCCGCGGTACCGCTGCGCTCGCTCACGCGGAGTGCGCCTGGAGCTCGTACCACGGGTTGTAGATGACCAGCCGGTTGTCGCGGGTGGCCAACCGACCTCGCGCGAGCAGGCTGCGGCCGGGTTCGATCCCGGCGATCCGCCGCCGACCGAGCCAGACCAGCAGCACCGTCCCGGAGCCGTCCCACAGTTCGGCCTCCAGCGTGGGCGCGGTCTCGCGCGGGTTGTAGACCACCGAGGTCAGCCGCCCGGCGAGCTGCACCTGGTCACCCCGCCGGCAGTCGCACACCGCCTCGGCGCCGACGCTGTCGGCCTCGTTCTGCAACTCCTCGGCGTCCAGTTCCTCGTCGGAGGCCACCAGCCGGTGCAGCGTCCGACGGACCCAGCCAGGCCGGCCGGCCTGCTCGTCCTGATCGGTACTCACGTGACTCACCGCGGACTCACTCCTCATGAAGCTGTGAACGCCCGCAGGCATCCCGTGCTTCCAGCGTAGGTCACCGCGGGCGCTCCGGGGGTGCGGATCCCAGGAGGTGCGTCAGGCGCTCGACGATGACCTGCCAGGCCGTCGTGGAGGTGTCAATCAGCGTGAAGTGGTCCCCGTCGACGGGGACCAGCTCGGCGCTGTCCCCGGCCGCGGCGGCCGCGCGGACATAGCTCTGGCTCTGGGAGAACGGGACGTTGGTGTCCGAGCGTCCGTGTACGCAGACGACCGGTACGCCGAGCGGCACCCGCTCGACGGGGCTGCTCAGGGTGTACCGGTCGGGAACCGCCGCCGGATCCCCGCCCAGCAGCTCCTGGGTCGCACCACTGCCCAGCTGCTCCGCGGCCGCCCGCCGCAGGTCCAGCACACCGGCCTGCGACAGCGCCCCGACGGGGCGCACCCGGGGGGTCGCACCGGGGGCGTCGGCCGGCAGCCCGGCGCGGGCCGCAGCCCACACCCCGAGATGTCCACCGGCGGAATGCCCCAGCGTCACGGTGCGGCCCAGATCCAGCGGTGTACCAGCTGCTCCGACCTCGGCGAGCAGGTCGATCCCGTCGGCGACGTCCTGCAGGGTGCTCGGCCAGCCTCCGCCGTTCCCGACCCGGCGGTACTCCAGGTTCCAGGCGGCGAAACCGCGCCCGGCCAGGTCGCGGGCCAGCGGCGTCCCGAGGGACAGGTCGTACGCCGAGCGCCAGAACCCGCCGTGCACGACGACCACGACCGGGAGGTCGCCCGCGGCCCGCGTCGGGACGTACAGTTCGCCGAACTGGCTGGGATCGGTCCCGTAGGTGTGCCGGGTGACCCGCACACTGCCGGTGTCCCCCTCGGTTCCGCCGCCGAGGCAACCGCCCGTGGCGCCTGCGACGGCCAGCGCGAGACCGGCGCGCAGAACCCCCCGTCGGCTCATCACGATCCCATCTCAGCACGCGCCCGCCGGTTCGGTGGGCCGGTCGCGGCAAGGATAGGTTGTCGGCACATGTTCGCGAATGGCCCGGCCGAAGTGGGCAGCTCATGACCGAGTGGCTGCTGGTCGCCGCGACGTTCGTGCTGACCGCCGGGACCGCGCTGTTCGTGTCCGCCGAGTTCAGCCTGGTCTCGGTGGACCGGCGGCAGGTGGAGCAGGCGGTGCAGGCCGGCGACCCCCGGGCGGTCGCGGTCGACAAGGCCGTCCGGTCGCTGTCCACCCAGCTGTCCGCGGCCCAGGTAGGCATCACGCTGACTGCACTCGTCGTCGGGTTCATCGCCGAGCCCTCCATCGCCACCCTGCTGCGGGGTCCACTGGTCGCGGCCGGGCTGTCCGAGGGCAGCGCCGGCGCGGTGGCCATCGCGGCCGCCCTGATCGTGGCCACCGTGGTCCAGATGGTCCTCGGCGAACTCGTCCCGCAGAACCTCGCGATCGCTCGTCCCCTGCAGGTGGCGCGCATCGTCGCCCCGCTGCAAGCGGGATTCGTCACCGCCACGCGGCCGTTGGTCCATGTCCTGAACGGCACCGCGAACCGGCTGCTGCGGCTGTTCGGTATCCAGCCGCAGGAGGAACTCCGCTCGGTGCGCACGCCTGAGGAACTGCAGTCGCTGGCCCGGCGCTCCGCGGAACTGGGGACCCTGTCGGCCCACACCGGCCAGCTCGTCGACCGTTCCCTACGGCTGCGCGGGCGGCTCGCGGAGGACGTGATGACGCCCCGGGTCCGGATGCACGTGGTCCACGCCGACGAGCCGGTCTCCGCGGTGATCGGGCTGGCCCTGCGGACCGGCAACTCGCGGTTCCCGGTCGTCGGCCAGACCACCGACGACGTGCTGGGCGTGGTGCACGTCAAGCGGGCCGTCGCCGTACCGGCCGCACAGCGGGACAGCACGCCGGTGTCGGCCGTGGCCGGCCCGTTGCCCTCGGTCCCCTCCTCGCTGGGGCTGGAGCCGCTGCTGGACCAGCTGCGCACGTCCGGGCCGCAGATGGTGGTGGTGGTCGACGAGTACGGCGGCACCGACGGGCTGGTCACCCTCGAGGACCTGGTCGAGGAGTTGGTCGGTGAGGTACCCGACGAGCACGACCCGCCGATGCTGCGCCAGACCCGGCGCAGCGGCAACGGCTGGTCGGTGAGCGGACTGCTGCGCCCGGACGAGGTCACCAGGGCCACCGACCTGGACATCCCCGAGGGCGACTACGAGACGGTGGCCGGCCTCGTCCTGGAGCGGCTCGGCCGGTTGCCCCGCCGCGGTGACGAGGTGCACGTCGGGTCCGTCCGGCTGGTCGTCGAGCGGGTCGTGAACCGCCGGATCGAGCGCCTGCTGGTCGCCCCGCTGCCACCGGCGGTCGACCAGCGGTGAGCGACGGGCTGCTGCTGCTGCTGGCCGTGCTGCTCCTGGTGGGCAACGCCTTTTTCGTGGGCGCGTCCTTCGCGGTCATCACCGCCCGGCGGAGCGGGATCGAGCCGGCCGCCGGACAGGGCTCCCGGCGCGCCCGCAACACGCTGCGGGCGATGGAGGACGTCTCCGGGATGCTGGCCGGCTCTCAGCTGGGCATCACGCTGTGCTCGCTCGGGCTCGGCGCGGTGGGCGAGCCGGCGGTCGGCCACGTACTCGAGCGTCCGCTCGCCGCGGTCGGCATCGAGGGCACGCTGCTGCACGGCATCTCCTTCACGGTGGCGCTGGCGCTCGTGGTGTTCCTTCACGTCGTGCTCGGCGAGATGGTGCCCAAGAACATCGCGCTGGCCGGGCCGGAGCGCTCGGCGCTGGTCCTGGCCCCGGCCCTGCTGCTCGTCGTCCGGGCGCTGCGACCGGTGATCGCCGCGCTGAGCGGACTGGCAGCCGGGATCCTTCGGCTGTTCGGCGTGCGCCCGCGTGACGAGGTCAACTCGGCGTTCACCCGCGACGAGATCGCGGGGATGGTCGACGAGGCCCGACGCGAGGGGCTGCTCAATCCCGAGTCCGAGCGGCTGCTCAGCGGCGCGCTGACCTTCGAGGAACACACCGCCGGCGACGTCCTGGTGCCCAACTCTGAGCTGGTCACGCTGAGCCGGCAGGCCACGCCCTCCGACGTCGAGGCCGTCTGCACACGCACCGGCTACTCGCGTTTCGTCGTCGTAGGCGCCGGCGGGGAGCTGACGGGCTACCTGCACGTCAAGGACGTCCTGGACCTCACCGGACCCGATGCGGACCGGCCGGTGCCACCACAGCGGATCCGGCCGCTGGCGACGGTGGCCTCCGACGAGCGGGTCGCCGAGGTGATGGAGCGGATGCAGGGCGGCAGCGCGCACGTCGCCGCGGTCCTGGACGGCGCCGGCGGCACCGTGGGTGTGGTGATGCTGGAGGACGTGATCGAGACCCTCGTGGGCGACATCCGCGACGCGACGCAGATCGCGGTCCCCGGCTGGGGCTGAGCCAAGCGGCGGTCCCGGTCGTCGGTCCGCGTCCTCAGTCCTCGTCCCGGTCCCCGTCCACATTCTCGTCGGATCCCGGGTCCTCTGCGGCGGCAGCCGCGGCTGCAGCTTCGGGCGGCAATCGCAGCGGGAGCTGCTCCCGCACGGCCATCGGGTCGGTGCCGCGCACGACCACGACGTTGCGGAAGATCCGTTCCAGCGCCTTCGCCGACGCCGGGTCGGACGCCGCCGGCCCGGTGATCAAAGCCCGCAGGAACCAGCGCGGGCCGTCCACACCGAGGAACCGGGCCGGCTGCGGGCCCTGGTTCGTCACGAGGCTGGCCTTGATCTCCGGGCCGAACCGGCCCCGGTCCTCGACGGCGGAGCCGCCCTGGCCGTCGAGGGTGGCGATGATCTCGGCCCTGATCTCCGACCAGATCCCGGTGTGGCGCGGAGCCGCAAACGCGCCGAGCTGCATCGCCGAGCCATTCAGCCGCAGGGTCGCCGCGACGATCGCGCCGGTGTTGCTGACATCGAGGCGCAGGTCGCTGCCCGGTACGGCCGGTACCTGCAACGCCCCCAGGTCGACACGGGACAGCGAATCGTCGGGGAGGTCCTCGAAGTCGTACGGGCCTCTCGTGCTCTCGTGCTCCCGGACCCGTGTCTCGGGTTCGGGTGCGACGCCCTTCTCCCGGACGCTGCGGTCCAGGCGGCGCCGGCGCCCGATCGGCATCAGAGTGCTTCCGGACCGAAGCCGCCGGTCGAGCCGTGCCCGCCGGCTCCGCGCACGGAGTCCGGCAACCGGTCCACCGCGTCGAACCGGGCGTGCTCGACCTGCTGGATGACCAGCTGGGCGATCCGGTCCCCGCGCCGCACGTGCAACGCCTCGGTGCGGTCGGTGTTGAGGGCGACGACCATCACCTCGCCGCGGTAGCCGGCATCGATCGTTCCCGGGGCGTTGACGAGGGTCAGGCCGTGCCGGGCGGCGAGCCCGGAGCGGGGGTGGACGAGGGCGACGTACCCGTCGGGAACGGACACCGCGATCCCGGTCGGGATGACGGCGCGCTCCCCGGGAGCCAACTCGACATCGACCCGGCTGACGATGTCAGCGCCGGCATCGCCCGGCAGGGCGTACGCCGGCAGCGGCAGGTCCGGCTCCAGGAGCCGGACCGAGACCACCGGCGCATCTCGGCGCCGGGCGGCAGTGGACAGGGTCTCGGGCGGCACAGCGGCCAACCGTACCGGTGCGTGATCCGGCTCAGGCGGCGCAGTCCCGGCAGATCGTGCTGGCACCGTTGGTGGCCAACCGACTGCGGTGATGCACCAGGAAACATCGTGAGCACGTGAACTCGTCGGCCTGCTTGGGCAGCACCTTGACCGTGAGCTCCTGATCGGACAGATCCGCACCGGGGAGCTCGAAACCCTCGTTCAGTTCGGTGTCGTCGACGTCGACCGAGGACGATTGGGCCTCGGATCGCCGGGCCTTGAGTTCCTCGAGCGAGTCCTCGCCGATCTCGTCGGCCTCGGTCCGCCTTGGGGCGTCGTAATCGGTAGCCATGCGTTGTTCTCCTCGGTTCTGTGCTTCGGCGCCCGGGTAACGCCCCGCGGTGCGGATCTGTGCCCGATCCCGGTCAATTTCAATCGGATCCTTCTTGCGGACGCCGGACCTCCGGCCGCGTGACGGTACTCTCCCGGCCGTGACTGCGCCATGAGGGTGGACGCCGAAGGTCCGGGTCGTCGCGGGGATCGGTCGGCAGGGTCCGCGGGCGCAGCCACCGCGGCCGCCGACAAGGCGGTCGTGGGCCCGTACCTGGCGCGGGTCCTGGACGACGACCGGTGGGCCCGGTGCGACGTTCGGCTGATCGCCGGGGGGATGTCGAACCTGACGTACATCGTGTCCTGCGCGGCCGGTGAGGTCGTGCTGCGCCGTCCCCCGACCGGCTCTGTGCTGCCGACGGCCCACGACATGGCCCGCGAGCACCGGGTGATCAGTGCCTTGGCCGCGACCGCCGTCCCGGTGCCGGCGACGCTGCATCTGTGCACCGACCCGGAGGTGCTCGGCGCGCCCTTCTACGTCATGGAGAAGGTGGAAGGCGTGATCGCCGCGGGCGCACTCCCGGCCGGGCTGGCCGAGGCCCCGGCCGAGCGTCGCGCGCTGTCCTTCGGCCTGCTCGACGTCCTGGCCGACCTGCACGCCGTCGACCCGGCGGAGGTGGGGCTGGACGGCTTCGGCCGTCCGGAGGGGTACCTGGAGCGGCAGGTACGCCGCTGGACCCGGCAGTGGGACGCCAGCCGGGACCGGGACCGGCCGGGGCTGGACCTGCTGGCCGGACAACTCGCGCGGAGCGTTCCCGACGCACCGAGCGGACCGATCGTGCACGGGGACTACCGGCTGGACAACTGCCTGCTGGACCCGGACCGGCCGGGGCATATCCGGGCCGTTCTCGACTGGGAGATGTCGACCCTGGGCGATCCGCTCGCCGACCTCGGCCTGCTGCTCGTCTATTGGCAGCAGCACGACGACGACGCGCCGCGACCCACGGTCACCCCGTCGGTCACCGGGCTGCCCGGGTTCCCGACCCGCCGGGAGGTGATCCAGCGCTACGCCGAGCGCAGCGGCCGGGATGTGACTGCCCTGCCGTGGTACGTCGCGCTCGGCTTCTTCAAGCTCGCCGTCGTGGTGACCGGGATCGCGGCCCGGGTCCGCGCGGGGGCGATGGCTGGCAAGGGCGACGTGGCGGTCGCTGACCTGGTCGACCCGCTGGCCGACCTCGGGCGGGCGGCCCTGTCCAGGGGCGAGCTGGACTGAGAGCCGGCCCCCCCGCCGCGTGCCGCGGCACGGCGACGGTCGACTGACTATCCTGCCGGTCATGACCGGGTCGGTGGCCGTGCCATGAGCTCGCCACCGGTGCCGTCCAGGCGGAGCGTGCGACGGCCCATCCCGGCCCTGATCCTGCTGCTGGTGCTGGCCTTGCTCGCGGTCGGCGTCTGGTGGAAGGTGCTGCAGCGGCACGACGAGAGCCTCGCCGCCGAGCCCGACCCGTGCGCGACGGTCACCGGGTCGCCCAACGACGTCGATCCGTCCCTGGTGCAGGTCCGGGTGTACAACGCCAGTTTCGAGGACGGCCTGGCCGCGCGCGTCGGCGTGGAACTCGGCAAGCGGGGGATGAAGGTCACCGATGTGGGTAACGACCCGAGCCGGGCTCAGGTGGAGGGCATCGGCCAGGTCCGCTACGGCATCTCCGGCACCAACCAGGCGACGTTCGTCGCAGCCAACTTCCCCGGCCTGAGCTTGGTGCTGGATTCCAGGACCGACTCCGTGGTCGATGTCGTGCTGGGACCCGACTTCCTCGGGATGGTCCCGCCTAAGCAGGTCCCGGCTGCGCTGGCGACGACTGAGGCCGCCGCCTCGGCGAGCCGCGCGGCGAACTGTTGACCGGACGCGGCGAGAATGGCGTCGAGGTCGGTTTCCGACCCCGCGCCCACGGCTTCCACTTCCCGAACTCGTGGCCGCGTGGAGCTCCCGGGACGCTGGCCGGGTTCACCCTGGGCCGGGTGTACGGCGGCCTGTGCGGCGGGATGTGTGTGCTGGCCGCCCGGGCCTTCGAGCAGGGCACCGGGTTGCCGCAGGACCGCGCCGTGCCCGCCGACGGGACGCTGACCAGCCAGCTGTGGCAGGCCCAGCTGGCCAGCATGGACCTGCCGGACGGGCCGCTGCGCTACCTGCGGTTGCAGCTGCCGACAGCGGCCGCGGCGCGGCGCCGCTCGAGCCTGGGCGAGGCCATCCCCGCCGTACGCCGGAGTCTGCAGTCGGGGCGTCCGGCGTTGCTCGGGCTGGTCCGGGCGACTTCCTGGAGTCCCGCGGCGCTCGGGCGACATCACGTCGTGCTGAGCTACGCGCTGAGGGTGCGCCGGCTCACGCCGGACCTGCCGGCCGAGGGGGTTGAGCTGCGCGTCTACGACCCGAACCTGCCCGACGACGATTCGGTGGTCCTGGTGGTCGCCCCGGACGGGTCGGTCCGGCACACCCGCTCGGAGCTGCCCGTTCACGCGCTGGTGGCGTTGGGCTGAGCTGCTCAGCCCGGCGGCGGGATCAGTGCCTCGAGCTCCGCGACCAGCCGGGGGAACAGTGCGGGCCCGGCGCTGATGAGGCAATCCGGGCCGGCCGGCTGCCCACGCAGACCCGCGACCACCGCGCCGGACTCCGCCGCGATCAGTCCGCCGGCGGCGTGGTCCCAGGGGGCCAGGCCCTCCTCGTAGTGCCCGTCGAGGCGCCCGGCGGCCACCTGGCACAGATCCAGGGCCGCCGATCCCATCCGGCGGACGTCCCGGATCCGGGGCAGCAGGGTGGCCAGCACCGCGGCCTGCTCCCGGCGTCGCTCAGCGTCGTAGCTGAAGCCGGTGGAGATCAGGGCCTGTCCGAGGTCGGACTCGCTGCTGCACCGCAGCCGCTGCCCCCCGCACCAGGCGCCGCCGCCGAGGGTGGCCTGGAACAGCTCACCGGATTCCGGGTTGTAGACGGCACCGACGCTGACGACCCCGTGCACCTCAGCGGCGACGGAGACCGCGTAGGCCGGGATGCCGTAGAGGTAGTTCACCGTGCCGTCGATCGGATCGACGATCCAGCGCACCCCGCTGGTCCCCTCCTTGCGGAAGCCCTCCTCCCCCAGCACCGCGTCGTCGGGTCGGAGCCGGGCCAGCTCCGCGGCGAGGTAGCACTCGCTGGCCAGGTCCATCGCGGTGACCACGTCGGTGGGCGTGGACTTGACCGCGACCTGGCCACCGGACTCGGCCCGGCCGGCGCTGATGAGTGCACCGGCGCCACGGGCGAGCTCGACCGCCAACCGGCACATGGGGTCCAGATCGGGCGGCACAGGTGCCATCGGATCACAGGTGGGCAGCCGCCCGGACCCGAGCCCTAAGGTCGCCCCATGACAGGCGGCAACTACGGGTTGGGTGTCGACGTCGGCGGCAGCGGGATCAAGGGGTGCCTGGTCGACCTGGACCAGGGCGTCCTGGCCGCCGACCGGTGGCGCGTGGACACGCCGCGACCCTCGACCCCGGAGGCCGTCGGCGAGGTGGTCGGCCGGCTCGTGCAGCACTTCGACTGGACCGGCGCGGTCGGCCTGGCGCTGCCTTCGGTGATCACCCGCGGGGTGGCCCGCACCGCGGCCAACATCGACCCGAGCTGGGTCGGGACCGACGTCCGCGAGGCCGTCGGCCCGCACGTGTCCGGCGCGGTCGAGGTGCTCAACGACGCCGACGCCGCCGGGTTGGCCGAGGTCCGCTACGGCGCCGCCCGCGACGTCGACGGCGTGGTGCTGGTCCTCACGTTCGGGACCGGTATCGGCAGCGGGCTGTTCCTGGACGGGCGACTCGTCCCGAACACCGAGCTGGGTCACATCGAGGTCGGCGGCGAGGATGGGGAGCACCTGGCGGCGGCCTCGGTCAAGGACCGGGAGGAGCTGGGTTGGCCGGAGTGGGCGGCCCGGGTCGAGCAGTACCTGGACCGGCTCGAGCGGTTCCTGTGGCCCGACCTGATCGTCGTGGGCGGCGGGGTGAGCAAACGCTCGCAGAAGTGGGTGCCCCTCATCCGGCACCGGACGCCCATCGTGGCCGCGCAGCTACAAAACGCCGCCGGAATCGTCGGAGCTGCCCTGGCCGCAGCCGAGCGGACCGGCTCCTAGCCCGGTTCCCGAACAAGGGGGGCGGCGAGCGGGTCCGAACGCCGGAACCACTTGTGGTCGGCGGAATCGCCGTGCAACGTTACAATGGGTTCCAGCCACCCTGGTTCCCCCCGGAGGAGGCGCTCATTCCAGCCCCGGTTCACCCTCGGACAGTGAGCGTGCGCTCGGCACGCCGTCAACCGGGCCGGGTCGAACCGCCCGCAATCCGTGACGGTCGCGTGAAAGGACCTGTGTGTCTTCGGAGTTCGCCGCCCCATCTAGTGCATCCCTCGGCATTGGTGCCCGTGCCATTACGGGGCGAAACTCGCGACCGGACTCATCCTCGGGAGCGCCAGTGCAGCACAATCCCGCTCCGGCCGGCACCTTCGCCGCGACCACGTCTCGAGCCGTCGTGAGCGTGTCGGCCGAGCAGTCGACCACCGCCACACCGACCAAGACCGCCCGAAGCGCCGCAGCGAAGCGGGCGAAGAAGCCGGCTGAGCCGGCCGCATCGAAGGTGCCTGCCGCAAAGCCGGTGAAGACGGCGGCGGCGGCGGCGGCGAAGGCTCCGGCCACCGGCAGCGCCCGCTCCGGCGCGACCAAGTCGGCGTCCCGCGGCAAGACTGCCGGGCGCCGCGAGCCGACCCTGGCCGTCGTCACGGCCGACACCGACGCCGCAACGCCGGACCAGCCCACTAATGGGGCCGGCGGGCCGGTGGCCACCGACCTGGAGCACGGCGGGGTGACCGGCACGGCCCCGGAAGCCTCGGACAGCGGCGGCCTGGCCATCGACGAACCGGTCGAGCTGTCCGCCACCGACGACGACTCCGCGGAGGACTCCAGCGAGGAGACTTCGACGGACGGCAAGTCCACGGCGACGGACTTCCAGTGGGACGAGGAGGAGGAGTCCGAGGCGCTGCGGCAGGCCCGCAAGGACGCCGAGATGACCGCTTCGGCCGACTCGGTCCGGGCTTACCTCAAGCAGATCGGCAAGGTCGCCCTGCTCAACGCGGAGGAGGAGGTCGACCTCGCCAAGCGGATCGAGGCCGGCCTGTACGCCGCCGAGAGGTTGCGCCAGACCGACGAGGCCAAGTCCGTCGGGAAGAAGGGCGAGCAGGTCTCCCCGCAGCTGCGCCGGGATCTGAACTGGATCGTGCGGGACGGCGAGCGGGCCAAGAACCACCTGCTGGAGGCGAACCTGCGCCTGGTCGTGTCCCTGGCGAAGCGGTACACCGGACGCGGGATGGCCTTCCTCGACCTCATCCAGGAGGGCAACCTCGGGCTGATCCGCGCGGTGGAGAAGTTCGACTACACCAAGGGCTACAAGTTCTCGACGTACGCCACCTGGTGGATCCGGCAGGCGATCACCCGGGCGATGGCCGACCAGGCCCGCACCATCCGGATCCCGGTGCACATGGTCGAGGTGATCAACAAGCTGGGCCGGATCCAGCGCGAGTTGCTGCAGGACCTGGGTCGCGAGCCGACCCCGGAGGAACTGGCCAAGGAAATGGACATCACCCCGGACAAGGTGCTGGAGATCCAGCAGTACGCCCGGGAGCCGATCAGCTTGGACCAGACCATCGGCGACGAGGGCGACAGCCAGCTCGGTGACTTCATCGAGGACTCCGAGGCGGTCGTAGCCGTCGACGCGGTGAGCTTCACCCTGCTGCAGGATCAGCTCACCAGCGTGCTGCAGACCCTGTCCGAGCGGGAGGCCGGCGTGGTCCGGCTTCGGTTCGGGCTCACCGACGGTCAGCCCCGGACGCTGGACGAGATCGGGCAGGTGTACGGCGTGACCCGCGAACGGATCCGCCAGATCGAGTCCAAGACGATGTCCAAGCTGCGCCACCCGAGCCGCTCGCAGGTTCTGCGGGACTACCTGGACTGACCGGGCCGGCCCGCCGCCACCGACCGGCGCGCTTGCTCCAGCCGGCCAGGCGACACGCCGTGTCCCGGCGGGCGGGCGGTGCCGCCAGCCGCTACCTTTTCCGGAGCCGAGGTCGCCACCGCGACCTCGCACCAGTCGCATCCCGCGACTCACCAACCCGGGAGGGGAACATGGCGACACTGCTCTGGATTCTGGCCGTCATCCTTGTCATCGCAGGGATCTTCGCGATCGTCCGCAAGCAACTGCTATGGGGTGTCGTGCTGATCATCGTGGGGCTGCTCGTCGGTCCCGGTGGGGTGAGCATCTTCACCTGACCCCTGGCACGGCCACCGGCGCCGGTCCCCTTCGGGACGGGTTCGTCGTCGGTGGCCCGGGTCGGCCGACCCGCCGACCCGTTCGGCTCGCAACGACTACCGTCGGGTGTGCGGCGTGCGGTGTCGGGAACATTTCCCCGGCTCTCGTGGTCGTACTGGGTGCAACCGCACCGACGCACCGAACCGGATCAGCCCGGCCGAGTGAGAGAGAGACACCGTGACCCCGACACTCACCCCGACCGTCCACGAGCCCCTGACTGCCGCCGACCGCTGTGACCGCTGCGGCGCCCAGGGCCGAGTCCGAGTACTGCTCCTGTCCGGTTCCGACCTCGTCTTCTGCGGACATCACGCCCGCGAGTACGACGCCAAGCTCAAGGACCTCGGTGTCGCGATCGTCGCCGACGAGACCGCCGACATCGACTGACCACCTGCTTGTCCGACTGCGGCCGCTGCCCCCCGGGGCGGCGGCCGCAGTCGTGTGTCGGGAACGCCGGCACACGCCGAGGGCGGCCGATTGGCCGGAACTGTCGCAACCGCCTCCTACCATGTGACCCAGCCGGCGGTCGTCCCTTGCCGGCGGTGGCAGCGATGGCTGTGGTGGAGGAGCGTCGGGGTGGCCGAGTCCGAGCACGAGCGGTCGCGCCGGCCCAGCGGCCCCGACCGTGCCGACGGCCACCCGGGACCGGGGCAGCCGTGGCGGCCCCGCGCCGAGGACGACACCGACCCCGTCATCCCGGTGATCCGGGCAGCCACGCCG
>JBBPYA010000025.1:0-7037 GCA_038200385.1 Mycobacteriales bacterium | reverse complement strand
GGCGTTGCGAGCCGGTGGGTGGTCCTCGATCCGGACCGGGGGCTCATCTGACCAGTCGTGGCAGTGCCGGCGTTGCGAGCCGGTGGGTGGTCCTCGATCCGGACCGGGGGTCCGTCTGACCAGTCGTGGCAGTGCCGGCGTTGCGAGCCGGTGGGTGGTCCTCGATCCGGACCGGGGGTCCGCCGCGATAGGCACGCCTATATGGTGGCGATCGTGCTGGCTACGTCGCGGGCTACCGAGGACTACCTCAAGGCGATCTACGCGCTGGGCAGTCGGGGCGAACCGGTCACCACGGGTTCCCTCGCCCACGAACTCGGGATCTCCTCACCGTCGGTTACGGCGATGGTCAAGCGGCTGGAGACCGGTCGCCTGCTGGCCCGGCCGGACGGCCGCAGCCTGGAACTGACCGCCCGCGGTACGGAGTTGGCCCTGCGGGTCGTACGCCGGCACCGGCTACTGGAGACGTTCCTCGCCACCGTGCTCGAAGTGCCGTGGGACGAGGTCCACGCCGAGGCCGAGCAACTCGAACATGCGCTCAGCGCCGCCTTGGAGCAGCGCATCGACGCCCATCTCGGGTACCCCACCCATGATCCGCACGGTGACCCGATCCCCGCCCTGCACGGGCCGCATGACGATGCGTGGGGTCAGGTGCTGGACGCGATCCCGGCCGGCGTCCGGTTCGTCGTGGAGCGGGTCTCCGACCGAGACAGCGGGGCCCTGCGCTACCTGGGCGAGCTCGGCATCAGGCCGGGAACCATTCTCGACGTCGAGGAGCAGGCGCCGTACGGCGGACCGCGCTGGGTCCGGGTCGACGGCGCGGAGCGCCAGCCGCTCGGCGCCCGGTTGACCATCCTGATCCACGGCCGCCAGCTCGACCCGCGATGAGGCCGGTGGCCCGGACGGCACCCGGCACGCGGGCCGGTCGATGACGAGCACGCGGGACGGCACGCCGCCGGTAGGGCCGACGGTCGCCGGCCTGCGCGCGAGCCGGCTGCGCGGCAAGCTGCCCCTGTATGGGCCCGCCGTCGTCGCGGCGATCGCCTACGTCGACCCCGGCAACTTCGCCACGAACTTCTCCGCCGGCTCCCAGTTCGGGTACCTGCTGCTGTGGGTGATCGTCGGGGCGAACCTGCTGGCGATGCTCATCCAGTCCCTCTCGGCCAAGCTCGGGCTGGCCACGGGCCGCAACCTGCCGGAGCTGTGCCGCGACACGCTCTCCCGCCCGGTGTCGCGCGGGATGTGGGTGCAGGCCGAATTCGTCGCGGTGGCCACTGACCTGGCCGAGGTGATCGGTGGCGCGATCGCGCTGAACCTGCTCTTCGGCATCCCGCTGTTCACTGGCGGGATCATCACCGGGGTGGTCGCGTTCCTGCTGCTGGCCTTGCAGGCCAGGGGCCACCGGCCGTTCGAGCTCGCGATCGTCGGCCTGTTCAGCGTGATCCTGCTCGGCTTCCTGGTCACGCTGCTGCGCATCGACGTCGTGCCGGCGGACCTGGCTCGCGGGCTGATTCCGGAGTTCCAGGGGGCCAACAGCCTGCTGCTGGCCACCGGGATCCTCGGCGCGACCGTGATGCCGCACGTGATTTACCTGCATTCGGCGCTGACCCAGCGGCGGATCGTGGCCGAGACCCCGGCCGAGCGCAAGTTCCTGTTCCGGCACCAGCAGATCGACGTGATTGTCGGGATGGGCTTCGCCGGTTTCGTCAACGCCGCGATGCTCGTCATCGCCGCCGCCCTGTTCTTCGGCTCCGACGTGCCCAACACCGACACCCTCGAAGGGGTGCATGCCGGGCTGGCCCGCGTCCTGGACCAGCCCGCCGCGTTGGCCTTCGCCCTCGCGCTGCTCGCCTCCGGCTTCGCCTCCTCCGGCGTCGGGACCTACGCCGGCCAGGTCGTGATGCAGGGCTTCATCCAGCGTCGGATCCCGCTGCTCGTCCGGCGGCTGATCACGCTGACCCCGGCGTTGGTCGTACTCGGTCTCGGCGTGGACGCCACGACTGCCCTTGTGCTGTCCCAGGTGGTGCTCTCCTTCGGGATCCCCTTCGCGCTGGTCCCGCTGATCATGCTGACCCGCCGCCGTGACTTGATGGCCGAACTGGTGAACCGGCGGGCGACCACCGTGATCGCCAGCATCGCCGCCGCCATGATCATCGCGTTGAACGGTTTCCTGCTCGTCCAGACCCTGACCTGAGGTCGGCCGGCCGAAAACGGTTCGCCTGCGCGGGGCGCCTGGGGCAGGGTTGCAAGCCATGAGTCTCGGAATCCAGGCGCTCTGCATCGACAGCCCCGACCCGGGCGCCATCGCGTCGTTCTGGGAGGCCGCGCTGGGCTGGCGGCGCACCTACGAGCGCCCCGACGAGGTGGTCCTGGAGCCGGCGGCCGGCAGCCCGCAGGACGGTGTGGCACCGGACCTGCTGTTCTCCCTCTTGCTCGAGGCGAAGCCGGCCAAGAACCGGCTGCACCTGGACCTGCGCCCGGACGCCGACCAGGCCGGTGAGGTCGCCCGGCTGGAGGCCCTGGGCGCCCGTCGGGTCGACATCGGCCAGGGCCCCGAGGTCAGCTGGGTGGTGCTCGCCGACCCCGACGGCAACGAGTTCTGCGTGCTTCGCCCGCTGACCGCCGAGGAACTGGCCGAGTAGCGCCGGCTCAGGCGACGCCGGTCGGCCCGTCCCGGCGACCCAACCGAACGTCGGTCAGCGCGATCGCCAGAGCCAGCGTCATGAACCCCGCGACCACGAGCATCGAGACGGCCAGCGCCCGCGGGTACGACGTCGAACCGGCCACCAGACCGAAGAAGATGGTGCCGGTGAACGCGATTCCCAGCGCGGTCCCGATCCGCTGACCGGTCTGGACCACGCCGGCGGCGCTGCCACCTCCGGCGATCGGCACCTCGCTGAGGGTCAGGGTCTGGTTCGGCGTGATCGTCAGCCCGCTGCCGGCGCCGGCGACGAGCTGCGGCAGCACCACCGCCCACCCCAGCGCCGGCCCGTCGACGACGAGCGTCACCGCGGCGGTGCCCAGGACGCCTAGCAGGCTCAGGACCAGGCCACCGGCCACGAGCGACCGGCCGAACCGGGTGACCAGCCGACCGCCGGTGATCGCCGCGACCGCGCCACCGATCGCGAACGGCGTTGCGGCGAGGCCCGCCTGTAGGGGGCTGTACCCGAGGCCGGCCTGCAGGGTCAGGGTGAGGATGAAGAAGATGGAGGTGAAGCCGGCGAAGTAGCTCATCGCGAGGGCGGCGCCCAGCGCGTACGAGCGGTGGGTGAACAACCGCAGGTCCACGACCGGGGCGCCACCGCGTCCCCCGACCCGACGTTCCCACAGCGCGAACACGGCAAGTAGCACCAGCCCGAGGACGAGCAGCCACCACGGGCGCTCACCCAGCGGTACGCCGGACTCGCTGATCATCGGCAGCAGGATCAGCACGGTCGCCGCGCCGAGCAGCAGCACGCCGACCGGGTCCAGCCGGGTGTCCTGCCGCCCGGAGGCCGGTTCGGGCAGCAGCCGGACCGCCAGCACGAGCACCACGATTCCGACCGGGATGTTGACCAGGAAGACCCACCGCCAGGCGTTCGGGCCGCCGACCAGGTCGATGATCAGGCCCCCGAGCACCGGACCGACTGCGGTGGACAGCCCGACCGAGGCCCCGAACGCCCCGAACGCGCGGGCCCGCTCCCTACCGGGGAACAGGGACTGGATGAAGCCGGCCACCTGGGGGTTCAGCACGCCCGCACCGATCCCCTGCAGCACCCGGGCGGCGGACAGCCACCCCGGTCCTGGGGCCAGCCCGGCCAGCGCGGATGCCGCGGTGAACAGCGTGACGCCGATCAGGAACATCCGCCGCCGACCGCGGGCGTCGCCCAGCCGGCCCGCCGAGACGAGCACCAGTCCGAAGGCGACCGCGTACCCGGTCAGGATCCACTGCAGGTCCCGTGCCCCGGCCCCCAGCCCGGACTCGATGGAGGGCAGCGCGACGTTGACGATGCTGACGTCCAGCAAGGTCAGGAATCCGGCCGACAGGCACACCGCGAGAGCCCGCCAACGCCGCGGGTCCAGCTCCTCCGGGGGCACCGCCGCAGTCTGCCTGGCGCGGCCCCGCCGGCCCGAACATGGTCGCCCTGGAGACGCCGGCGACGGCGACACACCGCATGCCGGCCAACGGCCCGGCCGCGAACCGCGACACAGTAGTGTGACGCACGGTAATGAAGTGATCAAAGTGACAGATGAGGGAGGGTGACATGTCTGCCTGGAGTCTCGCTGGGATGATCATGCTGGTGGCGGCCATGGGCACCGTCGGCGGCGGGGCCACCCGCTACGAACGCCACGGGCCGGCCCAGCAACGCGGCCCGGCCGGTGCGATCGCGGTGATCAGCCTCACCCTCGCTGTCGTGGTCGCGCTGACCACGTTCGCGGTCGCGACGCTGCAGGCCGACGGGCTGGCCTGGCGGCTGGTTGGGGTGTCCGCCGCCGCCGGTCTCTTCGGGGGTCTGGTGGCCGCGCGCGGGGTCGACCACTACCTGGTGCTGCGCTCCAGCCGGCACGCGGTGCATGCCGTCGCCGGGGACTTCCGCACCGGCGGACGGATCGTCAGCGTGCTGCTGCGGCGGGTGCCGTGGCACTCCGTCGCCGCGGCGGTGGGCGGGCGGGCAGCGCCGCTGGACCGGCAGGGTCCGGCCGGGTCGTAGGCCCCCGGCGCTCCGCCGTAGCGTTCAGTCGTGCTCGAGGGGCGGCGGGGAGTCTGGTACGGCGTCGCGGCGTACCTCATGTGGGGTCTATTCCCGCTGTACTGGACGCTGCTGGACCCGGCCAGCCCGCTGGAGATCCTGGCCCACCGGATCGTGTGGTCCCTGGTATTCACCACGGCCGTGATCGCCGTACGCCGGAGGTGGTCGAAGGTTCGCGCCGCTGTCCGCGACCGCCGCACCCTGGTGCTGCTGGTCGCCGCCGCGATGCTGATCTCGGTCAACTGGGGTACCTACATCTACGGCGTGAACAGCGGCCAGGTGGTCGAGACCTCGCTCGGGTACTTTGTCAACCCGCTGGTCAGCGTCGCCCTCGGCGTCGTGGTGTTCCGCGAGCGGCTGCGGACGGTGCAGTGGGTCGCGGTCGGGATCGGCCTGCTCGCCGTCGTCGTACTCACCGTGGACTACGGTCGGCCGCCGTTCATCGCGCTGACCCTGGCGTTCTCCTTCGGCTTCTACGGACTGATCAAGAAGCTCGTGTCGGTCGGGCCGACCGAGGGGCTGGCGGTGGAGAGCGCGGTCATGACGCTGCCGGCGCTGGTGCTGCTCGCGGTGCTGACCGGGCAGGGCACCGCCGCCTTCGGCACGGTCTCGGCGCTGAACACGGCGCTGCTGATGCTGGCCGGCGTCGTCACTGCCATCCCGCTGCTGTTCTTCGCCGCCGCCGCCCGGCGGGTTCCGCTGTCCACCCTGGGGCTGCTGCAGTACCTCGCCCCGCTGATCCAATTCGTTCTCGGGCTGGTCGTGTTCGCCGAACCGATGCCCCCGGGACGGTTGGCCGGCTTCGCGCTGGTCTGGCTCGCGCTGATCATGCTGACCCTGGATCTGGCGCGCAACAACCGCCGACCGGTGCTCACGCCGGCAGTCTGAGCGCTCTGCGGTGGCGCTGGCGTGGCTGCGCCGCCGGGGCAACGATCGTGCCCTAGGGTGTCAGCGGAGAATCACAGCGTTGTATTTCGCGGGATGGGAGCCGGATGGACCCAGGGGGCGCTCGGGGCGCCGGTGCGGCCCGACTCGGGCCGGTCGCCGACGACTCCGACGGGCTGACCCGCCGCGAGCGGGACATCCTGACCTTCGAACGGCAGTGGTGGCAGTACGCCGGGGCCAAGGAGCAGGCGATCCGGGACCTGTTCGCCATGTCGGCCACCCGCTACTACCAGGTTCTCAACGCCCTCATCGACCGGCCGGAGGCGCTGGCCGCCGACCCGATGCTGGTCAAGCGGCTGCGTCGGCTGCGGGCGGCCCGGCAGCGGGCCCGCTCGGCCCGGCGGTTGGGCATCGAACTCTGAGCGGTCCCGGCTAGCCGGCGATCTGCAGGCTGGCAAGCACATCTGCGCACGCGGTCGCGATCAGGTCGGCGTGCTGGGTGCTGGAGCAGTTGACCTGTACCTCGGTCTCGCCGCGGAACACGAAGTGCGCGGTGATGGTCTGGCCGCCCTCCACGGAATGCCCGACGTAGGCGAACGCGCGTGCGCCGTCGACGGTGATCCTGCGCGGCTCGTGGCCGAACGTGAACCCGCCGCTCTCCAGGTCGGCCACCACCGCGGCGAGCTGGCTGACGATCTCCTGGTCGGTCAGCTCGTCGGTGTCGATACCCACGGAGTAGGCCTGCACGTCGATGTGGTCCGCCGGCCCGAATCCGAAGCTGGTGCGGAAGGAGCCCTCCTCCCCGGCGGTGGGGTCGCCCAGCTCAACCGGATCCAACCCGCCGGGAGCGGTGTAGCAGTATGGGGCGCCGGGCGGGGACACGATGGCACCGGCACAGTCCAGCGCTGCCGGGCCCGGGGGTTGACGGGTTTGCGGCGGCCCGCCGTTCCCGCCGGGGCCGCGGCTGGTCGGAGCGGGCGTCGGACTGGCGCCGTCGGCGGGGCCGCCGATCCGGACCCCGGACCCGGAGACCGACGCCGTGCAGCCGGTCACTGCCAGGCTGAGCGCGATGAGGCCGGCCAGACTCAGGCGCAGGCGCAGGCGCATCAACCAGTCCTACCAGCAGGCCGTCGATCGTGCCGGTGCCCGGATGTCTCAGGGCCAGGCCGGCAGCTCCGGCAACCCGGCGTCGCCACGACCGACGAGCCAGGCGAGCAGCTCCGAGTCCGGAAGCTGCAGCGGGGTCGTCCCGGGGGCCCGTTGCGGCAGCCGGTCGAGTTGACCGGGCAACGCGAAGGCGACGAAGTCCTCGGGCCAGTCCACCGCCCGGTAGTCCAGGCCCAGATCCACGTGATGGATCTCCACCTCGAGCCACCGGGCAGCGGTCAGCTCCGCGACCGTGAGGGACGTCCCGTTGACCCGCCT
>JBBPYA010000024.1:0-5282 GCA_038200385.1 Mycobacteriales bacterium | reverse complement strand
TGGCCTGGCGCTACCGGCGCGGTAGCGAGTCGGTACGGCGGCAGCTGCTGTGGGTGATCAGCGCGGCCGCCGTGGTCCTGCTGGCCGTGGTGCCCTGGGCGCTGATCGCCGGCACCCCCGTCGTCGTGCTGTTGGCGATTCCCCTACTCCCGGCGTCGGTCGCGGTGGCGGTGCTGCGCCACCAGTTGCTCGACATCCGGCTCGTGGTCGCCCGCGGCGCCACCTACGCGCTGCTGTCCGGCCTGGTGCTGGCCGGGTACGCCGGGCTGGTGGCCGTGCTGGCATCCGGCGTCGTGTCCGCCCTCATCGTGGCCTTGCTGGCGCTGCCGTTGCGGACCCGGCTGCAGCGCGTCATCGACAGGCTCCTCTACGGGGAGCGGGCCGACCCGATCCGGGTCGCCGCCCGGGTTGGGCTTCGGTTGCCCGCGGGCCTGGAGGGCACGCTGGAGGAGATTCGCACCGCGCTGCGGCTGCCTTACGTCGCTGTCACCGTCGACGGGATTGCGGTCGCGGCGGCCGGTGTGCTGGACGGGCCACAGGCGTCCCTGCCGTTGCCCGACGCGACGCTGGTGATCGGACTACGCCGCGGGGACCGGCGCCTTGCCCCCGCCGACCGGCGGATCCTGACCCTGCTCGCCGGCCCGCTGGCCACGGCGCTGCACGCCACCACCCTGTCCCAGCAGCTCCAGGCCTCCCGGGAGCGGCTGGTGCTGGCCCGCGAGGAGGAACGCCGCCGGCTGCGACGCGACCTGCACGACGGGCTCGGCCCGCTGCTCACCGGCGTGGCCCTGTCGGCCGACGCGGCGGGGAACCTGCTCGACCGCTCCCCCAGCGACGCCGACACGATGATCGCGGCCGTCCGGTCCGACAGCCGCACCGCGATCAGCGAGGTGCGGCGCATCGTGGAGGATCTACGCCCCCCGGCCCTGGACGAGCTGGGACTGGTGGCGGCACTGCGGGTCCGCGCCGCCCAGACCGCCCACCGGGTCGACGGCTCCCGGCTAGTGTCGACCGTGCAGGCCCCCGCGGAACTGCCGCCGCTGCCCGCGGCGGTCGAGGTAGCCGCCTACCGGATCGTCACCGAGGCGTTGACCAATGCCGTCCGGCACTCCACGGCCACCTCGGTGGTGATCACATTGCTCTGCGGCACCGAGCTCTGCGTGGACGTGACCGACGACGGGGACAGCGACGGGGCCTGGTCACCGGGGGTGGGGATCGGCGGCATGCGCGATCGGGTGGCCGAGCTCGGTGGGCGCTGCGACGTGGGCCCGGGCCCGTTGGGCGGCTGTGTTCGGGTGTCCCTGCCACTGGCGCTGGCATGACACGGGTGGTCATCGTCGACGACCACCCCGTGGTCCGTTCCGGTCTGGCCGCGGTGCTGTCCTCGCTGGACGGGTTCGAGGTGGTCGCGGTGGCCGCCGACGGCCGTGCAGCGGTCCGCGAGACGGTCATCCACCGCCCGGACGTGGTGCTCATGGACCTGCAGATGCCCGAGGTCGACGGGTTCGCGGCGATCCGCGAGCTGAGCCGGGTGGTCCCGGAGGTACGGGTGTGCGTGCTCACGATGTTCGACGACGACGACTCCCTGTTCGCGGCCATGACCGCGGGCGCGCGGGGTTACCTGCTCAAGGGGGCCGAGCAGGAGGACATCGCCCGCGCCGTCCGGGCGATCGCCGCCGGTGAGGTCATCTTCGGACCCGGGGTCGCCGTGCGGGTGCTCCGCCAGCTGAGCACCGCCCCCGACGCGGCCGCCGCCACGCCCTTCCCGTCCTTGACAACCCGCGAGCGGTCCGTCCTGGACCTGCTGGCCGCGGGGCTACCGACGGCGGCCATCGCCGCCCGGCTGGACATCACGGCCAAGACCGTGAGCAATAACGTGTCCAACATCCTGACCAAGCTCCAGCTGAGCGACCGCACCCAGGCCGCGGTGACCGCACGCGACGCCGGCCTGGGGCGCCCTGCCGGGCTCGGGACGAGCCCGCGCAAAAAGGGGCCCGGCCCGTGCTGACGCGTGCGCTCACGACGCGGAATCGGTGTTTCGTGGCTCCTTGCCACCCGCTCGATGAGCCGCGTCAACGCCCGGAAGACCCGCCCGCGTTCGGCCACCTCGTGACCCGGAGCCAGGTCAATGCCCAGGAGGTACGTGGGCCGGGAAGTGGCGACCGAGGACAAGCGCGCCGACTGGCGGTCAGCCGTCGCGAGAGGCCCTGAGAGGTGCCCGTGCCAGGGCACACGGGGACGCGATGACCGCATCGTTCGCCGCCGTAGCAGCGGTGGGGTGAACCTCGCCTGCGACGAACGGGAGGCACGCCCGCGGCGATGATGGGGCTGCGCCGGGTCGCCCAGCAGCCGCGCGAGTCCTGCGCAGTAAGGATTGGGTGGCCCGCCACCCCGCCGCTCGTCGCGGCCTGTGGTGGTCAAGGTGGGCGGCGAGGTGATCGCCGAGACCCGCGCATCGGTGGCGGTGTTCGAGACCGGCCTGCCGGCTCGCTGGTACGTGCCGGAGGCGAATGTGCGCGACGGTGTGCTCGAGCCCAGCGAGAGGACATCGGTCTGCCCGTACAAGGGCGTGGCGAGCTACGAGCACGTGAGTGTCGACGGGCGGCGGTCGACGATGTGCCGTGGCGCTACCGGGAGCCCCTGTTGCAGGCGCTGCCGGCCGCGGGTCACCAGTCGTTCGACGGTGAGGATGTCGAGGTGCAGGTCACGACCTGACCTGCCGGCCCGAGTCAGGCCAGCTGCTGGGCGAGGTCGGTCAGGCTGGTGGCGCGCAGTGACGGGGGCGTGAAGGACGCCGGGTACGGCGTGCCGCTGCGGTCGATCCAGGCGGTGGCCAGACCGGCGCGGGCGGCACCGTCGATGTCCCACGGATGCACGGCGACGAGCAGCATATCCGCCAGGTCGGTTCCGCAGACCCGCCCGGCGTATCCGTAGGCGGCGCGGGCCGGCTTCCAGATCCCCGCGTCCTCGACCGACAGCAGTGTCTCGAACTGGTCGCGGATGCCGGCTTGAGTGAACAGCTGCTCGGACACCTGGGTGGACCCGTTGGTCAAGGTGACCAGGCGCCGCCCCGACGCGCGGAGGGCCCGGATTCCCTCGGGCACGTCGGGGTGGACCGGCAGCTGCCCGAACCCGGCCATGACGTGCTCAATGGCGGCGTCGAGGTCCCGGTCGATGTCGACGCCGCGCAGCACCGTGCGCAGTGCATCGACGGCGAGCTCAGCGAAGGGGCGCGAGGCGTCGGCGGCGGTGAGGGCGAACCCGTCGCGCAGCAGCGTGGCGAACCAGAGCTTGGCCAGCTGGGCGGGTGCGCCGACGTCGGTGAACCGTTCGGCCATCGGGCTCATGTCGGACAGGGTCTCGTTGACGTCGAAGACGATCACGGACGGCGATGCGCTCATCGGGAGCTCCGGGGGTGAGGGGGAAGGGGTGGAGGTCAGCCGGCGTCGGTACTGGCGGCCACGAGCACGAGGACCCGAGGAAGGGTGACGACGTAGGCGTCGAGGACGGCGGCGATCCCCGGGCGGGCATCGTTCAGCCCCGTCCGGTCGAGCGCTGCCGGGGTGGCAGCGACCTGCCAGGGCAGCTGTCGTGCGTCGGCGAAGACCCTGTCCTGAAGGCCGTCGGCGACCGGCCGGGTGGCGGCCGCCTGGGGACCGAGGACCGCCCAGGCGGCGTCGAGCAGCCCGCTCCCGGCCAGCGCGCGCCAGACGCTGTTGACCACCGGGGTGTCGAGGGCGGCGCGGATCTCCCCGTAGCGGCGTGCAGCCGGTGCGTCGGCCGGCGAAGGGGCCGGGCTCTCCGGCTCGACGGGTCGGGCCGCGGGAGGACGCCCGGGCACGGGCGGCACGTTCAACTCGCCGTCCAGCGCGAGCCGGAGGCCGACGGCCAGCAGGAGCATCCGGCTCAGCGGGCCGGCGAACTGCGCCAGCGCCTCCCGGACCACAGCGTCCGTCGGCGGTGTCGCGACGTTTCGCACCGAGGCGACGAGCTGCTGCGCCGCAGAGCCGAAGGCGGGGTCCGGCAGCACGGGAGCGGCCTGCTCGTGGGCCAGCACGAGGTAGCCGGGGCAGAGGGCCAGCGACTTGAACAGGCTGGGGACGAACGGCATCGACTCCAGCAGGCCGGCGTAGACGCCGGCGACGACGCCGGTTGCCTCGGCCTCCTCGACCATCGGGTAGCCGACGAACCCGGTCGCTGCGTCACCGCCCATGGTTGTCGCCGTCGGTCCCGGGCGGTCGCGGTACCAGCAGCTCGTTGACGGCGGCGGCGATGACCTCGGGGTGGTCCTCGGGGGTGAAGTGCTTGCCGCCCGGGATGGTCTGCAGGGTGGTGCCGAGGTCGGCAGCGAGGCGCCGGCCATACTCGACCTTCTGGAACTGGTCGGCCTCGCCCCACACGACGCGGGCGGGCAGGCCGAGGGCGGGCAGCTGATCGGCGATGGCCAGGGTGTCCTCGACCTGCAGGGCACTGACCTGGCGCATGAGGCTGCGGGCGGCGCCGTGGGCGACGTAGTGCTGCCAGTGGACGCCGAGGGACTCCAGGGCCCGGGCCCGGTTGTCGTGGCCGCGGTGGATCAGCTGGACGAACGATGGGTAGAGCGCAGTCTCCGGCAGGTACCGCAGGATCGGCGCGGCGCGCCGCATGGCCTTGACGCTAGGAATGGGCCAGGAGTCGTAGCAGACCGCGTTGGTCAGCATGATCCCGGAGAACCGGCCGGGGTCCCGGACGGCGGCGATCTGGGCCACTCCTCCGCCGAGGTCGTGCCCCACGAGTACCGATGCCTCGACGCCGACGAGGTCCAGCCAGCGGAGGAGCCGGTCGGCCTGGGCAGCCAGGCCGAGGTTGCGGTCTCCCGCGTCGGGGATGGAGCTGCCGTATCCGCGCATCTCCAGCGCCAGGCAGCGGCCGCGCACCAGGGGCAGCACGTGGCGCCACAGCCGGGGAGAAGTCGGGACGCCGTGCACCAGGACGACGGGGGTGCCCTCGCCCTGCTCCAGCCAGCGGACCGGCTCGCCGTCCAGCAGGTCCTCGTGCAGGTGCGTTCTGAGCCCATTCACGAGCGACCGCGCAGTTGGTGGACGGCGGCCCGGGCCTCGGGCAGCGCGATCGGAAGGGTGGCCAGCTGGGCCAGCGCGGCGAGAGTGCACCAGGAGCAGACCTTGCGGTGCTTGGTGATCTGCTCGGCCAGTAGATAGAGGCCGCCGCCTGCGTCCGCGGCGGTCTTCACGACCAGCGCCACCGGTACCCACGGCGACGTCCGGGTCCGGTCGCGGTCGCCC
>JBBPYA010000023.1:0-3999 GCA_038200385.1 Mycobacteriales bacterium | reverse complement strand
GGATTCGCCTGCATGGACGCGGCGCTGGCCATGGTCAGCCGGGCCCGGGTGGAGGAGCTGGTCCGGGACCAGGCCCGCGGCGCCTCCCGGCTGATCGCCGTGGTCGACGACAAGCCGCGGCACGCCAGCCTGCTCCTCCTGCTGCGGGTGGGCTGCGAGCTGTTCGCCGCGGTGATCGTCGCGGTCGTGTTCATCTCCTGGCTCGGGGCGGACTGGGCCACCATCCTGGTCGCCGGGGCGGTGATGACCGCGGTCAGCTACATCCTGATCGGGGTCGGCCCGCGGACTCTCGGGCGGCAGCACCCGTACGCCGTCGCGTTGCGCACCGCCGCCCTGACCCGGTTCCTGGCCGTCGTGTTCGGCCCGCTGGCGACACTGCTCATCCTGATCGGCAACGCGATCACACCCGGGAAGGGCTTCCGCGATGGCCCGTTCTCCACCGAGATCGAGTTGCGTGAGCTGGTGGATCTCGCCGAGGCCAGCGGGGTCGTCGAGCGCGGCGAGCGCAACATGATCCAGTCCGTGTTCGAACTCGGCGACACGATCGTCCGCGAGGTCATGGTGCCGCGCCCGGACGTGGTCTGGATCGAGGGCGGCAAGAGCGTCGGTCAGGCGATGGCACTGGCGCTGCGCAGCGGCTTCTCCCGGATCCCGGTGATCGGGGAGAACGTCGACGACATGGTCGGCGTGGTCTACCTCAAGGACCTGGCCCGGCGGGTGCAGGCACATGCCGATCCTGATCGGGGGGCCAGGGTCGCCGAGGTGATGCGCCCGGCGTCGTTCGTGCCGGAGTCCAAGCCGGTCGACGCCCTGCTCCGGGAGATGCAGGTCGCCCGGATCCACATGGCGATCGTCGTCGACGAGTACGGCGGCACCGCCGGGCTGGTCACGATCGAGGACATCCTGGAGGAGATCGTCGGGGAGATCGCCGACGAGTACGACCAGAACGAGCGGCCCCCGATCGAGCGCCTGGCCGACGGGACGGTCCGGGTCGTGGCCCGGCTGCCCGTCGAGGACCTCGGTGCCGAGTTCGGCATCGAACTCACCGACGACGACGATGTCGAGACCGTCGGCGGTCTGCTGGCCCGCGAGCTCGGACTGGTCCCGATCCCCGGCGCCCAGATCGAGGTCCGCGGGTTGCTGCTCACCGCGGAGAGCGCCGGCGGCCGGCGCAACCGGGTGGACTCGGTGCTGGCCCGGCTGATCCCGCCGCCGGAGGCGGACGGGGCCGTGGAGCCGGCGGACACCGACCACAGCGAGGTCCTGGCCGAGGTCCCGCCCGCCGGCGGCCGCCGGTGACGGGGAGCAGGTCAGGCTCACCACCACCCCGGAGGTCGACGCCGTGACCGCACCGGAACTGGACCCCGAGGACGCCAAGATCGTCACGCTGGCCCGCTCGGCCCGCGCCCGCACCGCAGCGGCGGAGGGTGCCGCGGTCCGCGACGGCGACGGCCGCACCTACGTCGCGGCAACGGTGGCGTTGCCGTCGCTGCAACTGTCCGCACTCCAGGTCGCCGTCGCCATGGCGGTGGCCAGCGGGGCGCAGGACCTGGAGGCGGCGGCGGTGGTCGGTGACGGCGAGGTGGCCGCCGACTCGTTGGCCGCAGTGCGCGACCTCGGGCCGGCTGCGCCGGTGATCCAGGCCGGGCCGGACGGGTCCGTCCGCACGGTGCTGCGGGCCACCGACACCCCCTGACCTTCGCAGCGAGCGCCCGTCAGTCGGACGGGTCGTGCAGCGGGTGGCCGAGCACGGCCGCGCCGAAGCGGTCCGGGTCACGCACCCACAGCGACTTGACCGCGCGCCGGTCGTCCTCGCGGTAGGCCACGTGGACCGGGCGGGCACCCGGGAACCAGCTGGTCACCGCGCGACCACGCGGCCAGTCCGCCGGTCGGGCCCCGACGGAGACGTCGTCCACTGCGCCGAGCGGGACGAAGCCGTAGCAGGAGACCCGCCGGATGCCCGCCACGTCGAAGCTCAGGCCGTGCTGGCTGACCGTGGTCCGGGTGATCGAGAGCAGCAGGACCAGCGCGACGATGGCGAGGAAGCGCAGCACCGTCCCGGCGTCCGGGGGGTTGTCGTCCAGGCCCAACCAGTACCCCAGGTAGCCGACGATCACGACGACGCCGACGCCGAGGATCCACGGTCGCGGCGGGGCGAAGGACCAGTACCGCAGCGAGGTCGGTCGCACCGTGGCCGCCCGCCGTACACCCCGGGAGGGGAAGTACCGCCACCCCTGCACCTGGTCCTCGTGCCGGTTGCGCTGCGTCGCCCAGCTCCGCTCCAGTGCCGACATAGCCGGGCAGCCTAACGAGGCGCGCGGGCCCGCGACGCTGTCCAGCATGATGGGGGCATGCCGACCGAACATCGCAGCGGGTTCGCCTGCCTCGTGGGCCGCCCGAACGCGGGGAAGACGACCCTCGCCAACGCCCTGGTCGGACAGAAGATCGCGATCACCAGCAGCCGTCCGCAGACCACCCGGCACGCGGTCCGCGGCGTCGTCCGCCGGTCCTGGGCGCAGCTGGTGCTCGTCGACACCCCCGGCCTGCACAAGCCCCGGACGCTGCTCGGCCAACGGCTCAACGACGTCGTGCGAGACACGTGGAGCAGCGTGGACGTGGTCGCCTTCTGCGTGTCGGCCGACAAACCGGTGGGCCCGGGGGACCGGTTCATCGCCGCCGAGCTGGCCAGGCTGGCGACCCCCGTCGTCGCCGTGCTCACCAAGTGCGACCTCGTCGGCCGGGACGTGCTGGCGGGTCAGCTGCTGGCGGTCTCCGCACTCGGGGACTTCGCCGACGTGGTCCCGGTGTCCGCGGTCCGCGACGAGCAGATCGATCTGCTGGCCGAGCTGCTGATGCAGCGGCTGCCGGCAGGCCCCGCGCTGTACCTGGACGGTGAGCTGACCGACGAACCGGAGGAGGTTCTCGTCGCCGAGTTTATCCGCGAGGCGGCACTGGAGGGGGTGTGGGACGAGCTTCCGCACTCGCTGGCCGTGACCGTCGAGGAGATGGGGCCGCGGGAGGGCCGGAAAGACCTCGTCGACATCTACGCGGTGCTGCACGTCGAGCGAACGAGCCAGAAGCAGATCGTGCTCGGGAAGAACGGCGAGCGGATCAAGGCCGTCGGGACGACGGCCCGGCAGCAGATCGAGGCCATGCTCGGGACGTCGGTGTACCTGGACCTGCACGTCAAGGTGCTGCCGGACTGGCAGAACGACCCCAAGCACCTCGGTCGGCTGGGGTTCTGAGCCGACTCGGCGTTCGGAATGCCGCGGCCGGCTCAGCGCATCCCGAGCTTGGCGGTGAGCTCGGCCACGGTGGCCGCCCAGTGCGTGTAGTAGCCCTGCTCCTGGTAGCCCAGGCTCCCGCCGAGCCCCCGCAGGTCCTGCCGGTCGCTGGGCACCCAGCAGGACAGCTCACGCACCTCCGGGCGCTCCTCGCGCAGCCAGCGGACCAGCTCGGTGACCGCGGCCCGGCCGAGCCCCAGCCGGCGGGCCTGGCCTGCCACGACGGTCATCCCCTGCTCGGCGCGCACCGGCGCCCGCCCGGAGACGAACGCCCCGGTGACCCCGACCATGGCGCCGCTCCCGCGGTCGCGGACGAGCACCCGGACCGAGTCCAACCCGCGCTCGGCACGGACCCGGTCGACCGCCTGGATCCAGCACGGCCCAGGCCCGTCGGTGCGCACCTGAGCGATGCCGGCGGCCAGCTCGGCATCGGCCGCCCCGGGCACCCGGACCAGCTCGTACGCCGCCGGCACCGGCGCCGGGCTGGTGAGGTCCACCCCGGCCAAGGCCAGGCAGGCCACGGTCTCCCGGTAGGCCGGTCGGCAGCCCATCGCCGCGGCGAACCCGCCGCCCGGGCCGCTGTCGGGCACCCGGGTGAGCACTGTCGTCCGACCGACGGAGTAGCTCAGCCGTACCGCCTCGCTCAGCAGCTGTCGCCCGGCACCGAGCCGCCGCGTGCGCGGCACCACATCGATGTGGATGTAGGCGGTGTCCG
>JBBPYA010000022.1:0-17314 GCA_038200385.1 Mycobacteriales bacterium | reverse complement strand
CGCCGGCCAGGACGCTCCGCCCGAGCAGGTCGTGCCTCTGCTTGTGCTACTGGTCGTCCTCGCGCTAACCGTCTTCGCGCACCCGCTGGCCGACGCCGCGGTCAGCCCACCTCTTGCTGGGCGGCTCGTAGGCGGGTCGTCTCCAGAGCTAGCGACGCTTGCCCGGCGAGGAGTTCGATCAGCTCGACCTCGGAGGGCGCGAACTCTCGAGCGTTGACGGAGTACCCGACGACAACACCGGCTGGCGTGGCAGCAGTCGAATGGTTGTCCGAGGCGAGCAGCGGGACCGCCACCAAGGCCCGGTAGCCCTGCGCGGGGGCCAGGTGTTGCAGCCGGCCGTAGTTCGGAGCGCTGCGAACGTCTGGCACCGCAACCGTGCGGCCCTCCCGGAACGCGCGCGCTGCCGGGGTGTCGAGCAGCGGCCCGGAGGGGTGGATCCGCAACGAACCACGATCACTGACCAGCGCGACGTAGTCGAGGCTGAGACCACACCAACCGGACACCTCAAGGCGCTCTCGGGCGGGGTCTGCCAGCATCACCGCGCAGTACTCGAAACCGATCAGCGCGCAGGCCTGTTGCGCGACGAGGGTAAGCACCGCGTCAAGAGGTCGGGCGGCGTTCACGGCGCGGACGATCTCGCTGACGGCGGACATCCATGACCGCAGCGAGGCCGGCACCTCCGTCGCGACCACGCCTGGACTGTGCCGGATCGGCTGGCCGCCGGGCAAGCATCAGCACTCCAGGACCGGATTCCTGGCTGAGGTGGGCCGGCAGCCGACCAGGACGTGGCGCAGATCGGAGGCGCTCTCGAACGGGAGTTGATGAGCCCGGGTGACGTCCGTGCGGGTGGTACTCAGGCACGGCTCCGCGTGATCTTGGGTGAATGCCTCTTGGAGGACCGGGCGTTCTCCTGGCTGGGTGGACCAATACAGCTTCAGCATCCGTTGACCCGCGCGGTGACGGACCCGGTGTGGGACACCGTGGTGCACCGCACCCAGTTCTGGGTGGTCTACGCGCGCAGGCGGCGGTGGCTCCGATACTTCGTCAGCCTGACGGATTTCTGACCTGAGCGGCGGCCAACAGGGTCATCGGGTCACGTTGGAGCCGTGAGAGGCAACCTGCGAGCCGGTCAGCAGCACCACAAGCCCGGCGACTGCGGTGGCGATGAACGCGAACAGGTCGTTGAGGATGTGCTGGAAGGCGCCTTCGACGTTGAGGGAGGTGCGGTCGGCGCGGGCGATCAGCCAGGTCGCGGCGAGGTTGACGACGATGCCGGCCAGGGCGGGAAGATTGTCTGCTGATCGGCGAACATGTCTACGAAGACGGGACGAGCAGGGAAGTCAGCAAGCCCGAGCCGCACGACGTGATCACCCCCGCTGATGCGCGTCGTCTCCTGGCCCCGGTTCTGGATAAAGCACCGGCCTGACGAGCCGAGCGAGGACTCCCGCGTGGCACAGCCTGCCGAGACCCTTGCGAGCACGCGATAGTCAGGGTTGCGCAGCGGCCGCGCTCGGCAGAGGATCAGCGCCGGCCACCATGGAGGCGCTGCGATGGAGATTGTCGAGTTCACCCCGCGGCGCGAGCAGTACGCGTGGACCTTCGGCGGCGTTGCGCCGGTGCGCCGCGTCGCACCCGGGACCGTGCTCCAGCTGTGGACTGAGGATGCGTTCAGCGGCCGCCTCCAGCGTCCCACCGACCTGCCCAGCGAGAAGCTGGACATGCGGGAGGTGAACCCGCAGACCGGCCCATTCCACGTCGAGGGCGCAGAACCCGGTGACACCGTGGCTCTGCATTTCGTCGACCTCCAGCCGGCGCGCGACTGGGCGGCGTCGGCGACGATCCCGCTGTTCGGCGCGTTGACCGGCACCGACCGCACCGCGCTGCTCAACGAACCGCTGCCGGAGCTGACCTGGATCTACCAGCTGGACCGCGAGCGGCAGGTAGTGATCTTCGAGGCGCTACGCAGCGAGTTGCACCTGGAGTTCCCGGTCGAGCCCATGCTTGGCACGGTCGGGGTGGCCCCGGCCGGCCGGGAGGTGCGCTCCTCCCTCGTGCCGGACAAGTTCGGCGGCAACATGGACACCCCCCAGCTGCGCGCGGGTACCACCTGCTTCCTCGGCGTCAACGTCGACGGCGCGCTGTTCTCCGTCGGTGACGGGCACTACCGGCAGGGCGAGGGGGAGTCGTGCGGCACCGCGGTCGAGGGCGCGATGAACGTGACCCTCATCGTCGAACTGATCAAGGGTGGCGCGCCGGAGTGGCCGCGGATCGAGTCCGACAGCCATTATGCGGTGGTCGGCTCTGCGCGACCGCTGGAGGATGCGTGGCGGGCCAGCCAGGTCGGCATGATCGCCTGGCTGCACGAGCTGTACGGTCTGGACCGTCTGGACGCCTACCAGGTGCTGACCCAAATCAGCGAGTCACCGCTGGCCAACGTCTGCGACGTCAACTACAGCGCCGTGACCAAGGTGGCCAAGAGGCTGCTGCCCGCCGGGGACGCCTACGGCGGTATGCACGGCTACCTGCGCGAGCAGGCCGCGACCCTCGCCTGACCCGGACTACAAGGGAGACACACGTGGACCTTCAACTCACGGGGCTACGCGCCCTCGTTACGGGTGGCACCAGGGGGATCGGTCGGGCGATTGTCGAATCACTTGCCTCCGAGGGTGCCGCGGTCGCATTCTGCGCGCGCGATGAGGCCGAGATCTCCTCCACGGTGTCCACTTTGGAGGGTTCCGGCGCACGGGTGATGGGGACCGTGCTGGATGTCAGGGACGGGCCAGGGGTCGAATCCTGGGTGAGCGCCACCGCGGAGGCCCTCGGCGGGTTGGACATCGTGGTGCCGAACGTGAGCGCGCTCGCTATCGGGCCGGACGAGGACACCTGGCGGGCCAGCTTCGAGGTGGATCTGTTGCACACGGTCCGGGTGGTGTCGGCCGCCTTGCCGCACCTGGAGCGCAGCGGCAACGGCTCGATCGTCGTGGTCTCCAGCGTGTCCGGGCGCGAGATCGACTTCGCCGCCGCGTCCTACGGGACGATGAAGGCTGCGCTGATCCACTACACCCAGGGCCTGGCGTTCCAGCAGGCCGGCAACGGTATCCGCGCCAACAGCGTGTCTCCCGGCAACGTCTACTTCACTGGCGGTATCTGGAACTCCGTGCGGGACAACAACCCTGAGCTTTACGCCGCGGCGTTGGCGCTCAACCCGACCGGGCGGATGGCCCGGCCGGAGGAGGTGGCCTACGCCGTCACAATGTTGGTCAGCCCGCTGGCGTCCTTTATCAGCGGCACGAACCTGGTTGTGGACGGCGCCCTGACCCGCGGGGTGCAGCTCTGAACCGCCGGTTGCCGCGCTGGTCGGAGTTGCGGCCGCTCTTGCAGCCGGCGCCGCTGGTCCTCGACCCGGTGGCGCGGCGGCTGGCCCGCGCGGCCACCGTCACCGACCTGCGGGCACTGGCTTCCCGTCGTGCCCCCCGGGCGGTGTTCGACTACACCGACGGTGCGGCCGAGGCCGAGCTGAGTCTGCGCCGCGCGCGGCAGGCGTTCAGCCGGGTCGAGTTCGTCCCCCGGGTGCTGCGGGATGTGTCCGGTGTGGACACCTCCACGACTATGCTCGGAGCGCGTTCGGCGTTGCCGCTGGCGTTGGCCCCCACCGGCTTCACCCGCATGATGCACGCCGACGGTGAGTCCGCCGTGGCTCGCGTCGCGCAGCGTGCCGGTATCCCGTACGGCCTTTCCACCATGGGCACCACCTCGATTGAGACACTCGCGGCCACCGCTCCGAACCTTCGCCGGTGGTTCCAGCTCTACCTATGGCGGGACCGCGCAGCCAGCGAGGAGCTGGTGAACCGTGCCGCGGCGGCTGGCTACGAGGCACTGATGCTCACCGTAGACACCCCGGTGGCCGGCGCCCGGCTGCGCGACGTCCACAATGGACTGACCATCCCGCCACGGTTGCGACTGAAGACATTCGTCGACGGGGCGATGCACCCTTCATGGTGGTTCGACCTGCTCACCACGGAGCCGCTGGAGTTTGCCACGCTGAGCTCCTGGCGGGGCACGGTGGCCGAGCTGGTGAACCAGATGTTCGACCCGGCGCTCAATTTCAAGGACCTGGCATGGTTGCGCGAGCGGTGGCGTGGCCCGTTGCTGGTCAAGGGGATTCTCAGCGCCGAGGACGCCATGGCGGTGGTGGATCTTGGTGTCGACGCGGTGGTGGTGTCCAACCACGGGGGCCGGCAGCTCGACCGAGCGCCCACCCCGCTGGAGCAGTTGCCGTCGGTGGTGGATGCGGTCGGTGACCGCGCCGAGGTTTACCTTGACACCGGGGTCCTTTCCGGTGCCGACGTGGTCGCCGCGGTGGCCCTGGGGGCCCGCGGCTGCCTGGTCGGCCGCGCCTACCTGTACGGGCTCATGGCTGGCGGCGAGCGGGGCGTGACCCGGGCGGTGGAGATCCTCGACGCCGAGATCCGGCGGACCATGCAGCTCCTCGGCGTCAGTACGGTGGCCCAACTCGACCGGCAGCACGTCCGGTTGCGTGATTGACGAACACCGGCGTGCTGCGCTACCTGCCGAGCCGGTCGAGCGCGGCGGAGGTTTCCTGGTCGAGCGCCGCGACGATGTCGCGCGCGGGTTGGCTGCGCGCCATGACGCCACCTGGCCGGCCAATGCCGGGGGCTGCCGCAGGAACAGTCGCGGCAGCGGATAGTCCGGTGGCTCGGCCCCCGACGCTTCGAGCTGATCGATGAGCTCGCTGCGCACCGCCCTGGCGTGCCGGCCGGTCAACACACGGGTGATGGTGCTGCCTCGCGCCAACGATCTGCGATAGCTACGTCGGTCCCCGCCTCGTGAACGGCAAGGAAGGCGGTGCCGAGTTGGACGCCCTGCGCGCCCAGACAGGCGGGCCCCCGCGATCCCGCGGCCGTCCATGATCCCGCCCGAGGCGAGCACCGGCACGGACACCGCGTCGACCACCTGCGGCACGAGCGCCAGCGTCCCGATAAGGGGCTGCTCCACCGGCGCCAGAAACGTCGCTCGGTGCCCGCCCGCCTCGAACCCCTGCGCCACGACGGCATCCACGCCGGCCTCGTGCAGTGCCACCGCCTCGGCGACCGTCGTCGCCGTACCGATGGTGAAGGACTCGGGGTCGCGCTGCCTGGAGGCCCCGTCAGTACTCCTCAGCCGCTCGGCGGCGCCGAACGATCCGACGCGCGGTCATGCCGCGACGCGCATACAGGTGTGGATGTACAGATGTCGCTGCGGCCGGTCCGGACAGGCCTGTGGTCAGCCAGTGGCGGCCACGAGCCGGGACCGCGCCGGAAACCGAAGCCGTTTGCCTGCTCAGCGCTCCTGGCTCTGCGGGTGCTCCACCAAGGCATCCGGCCCAGGGAACACGAGCACTTCCTGCCCGTCATCACGGCGGACGAGGTACGGCGGCGCACCGTCTCGTCCTCGAATCTCGATGATCTCGGAGCTCTGGTCGGGCGAACCGACGACCCGGCCGTGCACCTGTAACCGGTCCCCTACTGCTGCGCGCATGGCGACTCCTCACGGCTGCTCACTGAGAGCCTCTACCTCTCTGGCCGGCAGCGGAAGGGAGTGCGTCAGTGTGCCGAGCCATTGAGGCTCCGGCCGACAACACCTGGAGCACCCCCTTGACTGAGCCGCCGGAACGCTCGACGCTTACCGAAAGCGTGCATCCGGCCTGCCGAGGAGTCGCCCATGGCTGTCGACCCGCCCACCGCAGATCAGCTGACCAGACTCGCCGAGCGGTACAGGCTCGGCCTGAATGCGGTCGATGTCGAGGAGTTCTCCCCCTTCGTCGGCGGGCTACTCAGCTCGTGGGACGCAGTGGAGCAGCTCTACGCCCGCACTGCCCCCGGTCCGCGCTCGGACCGGGCGTGGAGCTGGCCGGACGACGGCGAGAACCCGCTCGGCGCGTGGTACGTCCGCACGGAGATCAGGGAGCGTGAGGACGGCCCGCTGGCCGGGCGCATGGTTGCGATCAAGGACAACACCATGGTCGCCGGCGTACCTATGATGAACGGCTCGCGCACGGTCGAGGGCTTCGTCCCGACCCGTGACGCCACGATCGTCAGCCGCATGCTCGCGGCCGGGGCGACGATCACCGGCAAGTCCGTCTGCGAGGACCTTTGCTTCTCCGGTGGCAGCCACACCTCCGCGTCGGGTCCGGTGCGCAACCCGTGGGACACGACCCGGTCCGCGGGTGGCTCGTCCAGCGGCAGCGCCGCGCTGGTCGCGTCCGGTGCGGTGGATTTCGCGACCGGCGGAGATCAGGGGGGTTCGGTCCGCATCCCGAGCGCCTACAGCGGAACGGTCGGCCACAAGCCGACGCACGGGCTGGTGCCCTACACCGGCGGCTTCCCCATCGAGCAGACGATCGACCATCTCGGACCGATCACGCGGACCGTCAGCGACGCTGCCCTGGTCCTCGGAGTGATCGCGGGCCGGGACGGTCTGGACCCCCGCCAGCCCGCCGACGTCGTCGCCGAGGACTACCTCGCCGCGCTGCAGCAGGGCGGCCGCGGGCTGCGGATCGGAGTGGTCACCGAGGGCTTCGGGATCCCCGAGCTGTCCGATCCCGGGGTGGACGAGGCGGTACGGGCCGCGGTCGACGTTCTCCGCGACGCGGGCCTGGTTGCCGAGGACGTCTCCGTGCCCTGGCACAGCGATGCGATGCACGTCTGGAACGTGATCGCCACCGAGGGCGCCACCGCGCAGATGGTCGACGGCAACGCCTACGGGATGAACTGGCAGGGTCTGTACGACCCGGAGCTGATCGCGTTCTACGGCAAGCAGTGGCGGGAGCGGAGTGCGCAGTTCTCCGAGACCGTCAAACTCGTCCTCCTCTGCGGCCGGCACGCGATCGACGCCGAATACGGCCGGCACTACGCCATGGCGCGGAACCTGGCCATGGAACTACGGGCCGGGTACGACGCGGCGCTGGCGGAGTACGACGTACTGGTCATGCCGACGCTGCCGCTGACGGCGACCGAGATCCCGCCGGCGGACGTCTCCCGAGCGGATTATCTGGCCCGAGCCCTGGAGATGATCGCCAACACCGCGCCGTTCGATGTCACCGGACATCCGGCGACATCCGTGCCGACCGCGCTGGTGAATGGTCTCCCGGCCGGCCTGATGATCATCGGCAAGCATTTCGACGACGCGACGTGTCTGCGGGTCGCGCACACCCTGGAGCAGGCGGTCGGAGGGTTCCCGTCGCCCAGTCGGATGGCGGAATCGGTGGGGAGTCGAGGATGAACGGCGTACACGACCTTGGTGGTACGGACGGGCTCGGCCCGGTGATCGTGGAGCAGAACGAACCGGTCTGGCACGCGGAGTGGGAGAAGGCGGCCTTCGCGCTGTTCGCGACGAACTTCCGGGCCGGGCTGTTCAATGTCGACATGTTCCGCTCCGGCATCGAGCGGATGCACCCGGCGTACTACCTGCTTTCGCCGTACTACGAGCACTGGATGCACACCGCGGAGCATTTCGCGGTCGAGGCCGGGGTGATCGACGCGGCCGAGCTCGACGCGAAGATGCAGCACTACCTGGACCATCCCGATGAACCGCTGCCGGAACGCAGCGATCCTGACCTGCTCGCATTCGTGGACGCCGCGGTGAAGGGCGGTGCCCCGGCCCGCCGCGAATCCGATGCCGCACCGTCGTTCAAGGTGGGCGATAAGGTCACGGTTACCCAGGACAGCCCGCTCGAGCACACCCGCAAGGCGCGCTACATCCGAGGCAAGACCGGTGTCATCGAGCAGGGCCACGGCACGTTCATCTACCCGGACAGCGCCGGCAACGGCCGCGGCGACGACCCGAAGCACGTCTACACCGTCAAGTTCACCAACGTCGAGCTGTGGGGAGCGGACAACGCCGAGTCCAACGGCGTCGTGTACTTCGATGTCTGGGAGCCCTACCTCGTCCCCGCCGCAGTCCCCGCCGAAGGAGCACTCCGATGACCAGGTCAGAGATCACGCCATCACCCACGGTGATGATTCCGCGGTCGGAGGCCGAGATCGCCGCGCGGATGAAGGCGCTGGAAGCGCTGATGATCGAGAAGGGCATCATGACCACCGAGGCGGTCGACCGCCTCGCCGAGATCTACGAGAACGAGGTGGGCCCGCAGCTGGGCGCCGCTGTCGTGGCCAAGGCGTGGACCGATCCGGAGTTCAAGGCGCGGCTGCTCGCCAGCGCCACCGATGCCTGCGCTGAGCTGGGGATCGGCGGCCTGCAGGGCGAGGACATGGTGGCCGTGGAGAACACCGACGACGTGCACAACGTCATCGTTTGCACCCTGTGCTCGTGCTATCCGTGGCCGGTGCTCGGGCTGCCACCCAACTGGTACAAGCAGCCGGCGTACCGCTCACGCATCGTCCGGGAGCCCCGCACCATGCTGCGCGACGAGTTCGGCCATGACGTGCCGGAATCGGTGGAGGTCCGGGTCTGGGACTCCAGTGCCGAGCTGCGGTACATGGTTCTGCCGCAGCGTCCGCCCGGCACCGAGGACAAGAGCGAGGCGGAGCTGGCCGAGCTGGTCACCCGCGACTCGATGATCGGCGTCGCACCGGTACGCGCATGAGGGTCGACACCACCGAGGTCGGGGACGCTCGTCGCCGGGTGGAGCAGCTGCTGACCGAGCTCCCGCGCGACGGGGAGGAGCAGCTGTCCTTCACCCAGCCGTGGGAGCTGCGCGCCTTTGCGGTCGCCGTTGCGGCGCACGAGAACGGCCTGTACGACTGGAGCGAATTCCAGCTGGCGCTGATCGGCGCGATCCGCGAATGGGAGGACTCGGCGGGCAGCAGGGTCGAGCCCTGGCGGTACTACGACCGGTGGTTGGAGGCGCTGGAGTCGGTGCTGTCCGGCACCGGCGTACTCGACGGCGGCGAGCTGGACCACCGGGAACGCACCATCCTCACCACCCCGCGCGACACCGATCACCATCACGCGCGGCGTGACCCGGTCGCGGTGGACGCGGCTCACTGATCGCTGACTCGGTTACTCGCTTACTCTCTACTCGCGAAGGAGACGCCCATGGCACAGTCAGTCGCCGTACCGGCAAGCATTCCGATCCCGCTTCGGGTCCCGCTGCGCGAGGTGGTGCCGTGGGCGGTATTCGCCGGGGCGATTCTGTTGACACTGCTGTATCTGGTCGGTCTGGACCAGGGCGCGACATCAGTGTTCTCCGGGCAGTTGCTGCACGAGTTCGTGCACGACGGTCGGCATCTGCTGGGCGTCCCCTGCCACTGACGGCGGGAGATCGACATGGTGGTCAGGACACTGCTGGTGCGCGGGATGGTTGTCGGGGTGCTGGCCGGACTCCTGTCGTGGCTGTTCTTGTACTTCTTCGGTGAGCCGGCGATCGACGGTGCAATCGCGTTCGAGGACCGGCTCGCCCACGCGGCCAGTGAATCCGATGGAGTGGCGCTGGTCAGTCGCGGCGTGCAGAGCACGATCGGACTGGGCACCGCGGTCATCCTGTTCGGGGTGGCCATCGGTGGCCTGTTCGCGCTGGCCTATGCCGTGGCCTATGGACGGATTGGGTCGCTGAGTCCCCGGGCCACCGCCGCGGTGCTGGCCGCAGGTGCTTTCGTGGCGGTTGTCCTGGTGCCTTTCCTCAAGTACCCGGCGAATCCGCCGGCATCGACCGACGCCGGCACGGTCAGCCAGCGGACCGGCCTGTACGTCGTGCTGTTGCTGGTTTCGGTGATCCTCGCCGTGTCGTCGATTTCGGTGGGCCGGCGACTACACCCACGAGTGGGAGCCTGGAACGCAGTCTTGCTCGCCGCCGGCCTCTACATCCTCACGACTGGCGTCGTGCTGATGGTCATGCCATCGGTGGACGAGACGCCCGCCGACTTCCCGGGCGCCGTGCTCTATGACTTCCGGGTCGCTGCCTTGGGCAACCAGGTGGTGCTGTGGGTCGCGATCGGTCTGCTTTTCGGCTGGCTCACGGACAGAAGCCTGCGCCGCACGCCCTCCGTGGAGACTGTCGGCGGCCAGTGCTAGGAAACCATCGCGGTGCCGCCACCTGGTCGCAGCATCCTCGCCTCGTCGAGCAATCGCACGGTCACGTCGGCGGCGTCCGCAGCCACTCCGTGGCTGCTGAACACCCTGCAGACGTTCTCGGCGTCCCGGCCGCAGGAACTCGTGGCCGCGCGGGTTCGCGACGACGTCGATCGCCTGCGGGACGTCGATCACCACCAACCGTCCATGTGGACAAGCAGGTTGTACGCCGAGAGGTCGCCGTGGCGAGCAGGCACATCACGGAAACACAGCACCTTTCGACGTCACCGGCCATCCTGCAATCAACGTGCCCGCAGAGGTGACCGACAGCCGTCCCGTCGGAATGATGATCGTGGGACAGCATTGGGACGAGTCCACCGTCCTCACTTTTGCCAGCGGCTACGAGACCCTGGTGGGCGGCTTCCCGGCACCTCCCGTTGCCTGAGCCCCCTGCCTCGCCCGCCAGTCCACCGCACGAACCGCCTCGAGAGGACCACCATGAGCAGCGCCCTAACCCTTCGACACCGCCGCAGGTGCACCGCCATCGTCGCCGTCGGTCTGCTCGCGCTGCTCACCGCCTGCGGGGGATCGGGATCCGGCGGCACGACGGGGGGCGGATCCGGAAGCAGCGAGCCCATCAAGGTCGGCAGCATCCTGGACGAGACGGGCCCGCTGAACATCTACGGCAAGGCGATGTCCGACGCGACAAAGCTCGCCATCAGCGACATCAACGCCAAGGGCGGCGTGAATGGCCGGATGCTGCAGCTGGTGTCCTACGACGCCCAGTCGGACAACGCCAAATACACCCAGTACGCAACGACCCTGGCCCAGAAGGACAAGGTGGCGGTCGTGATGGGCGGCATCACCAGCGCCTCTCGCGAGGCAATCCGGCCGGTCCTGGACCGCACGAAGACGCTGTACTTCTACAACGAGCAGTACGAAGGCGGGGTCTGCGACGAGAACACCTTCCTCACCGGCGTCGTGCCGAGCCAGCAACTCGCCGCGCTCGTGCCTTACGCCATGAACAAGTACGGCAAGAAGGTGTACGTCGTGGCCGCCGACTACAACTACGGCCGGATCTCGACCCAGTGGGTGGAGAAGTACGCCAGCGAGAACGGCGGCTCGGTGGTGACGTCCGAGTTCATCCCCCTAGAAAGCACTGACTTCCGCTCCGTCATTAACAACCTGCAGGCCGGGCGCCCGGATGTCGTCATGTCGCTGCTGGTTGGCGGCAACCACATCGCCTTCTACCGGCAGTACTCCTCGACCGGACTGATCAAGACGCTTCCGCTCGTGTCCGCCACCTTCGGGCTCGGCAACGAGCAGGTCGTCCTGTCGCCCGCCGAGGACAAGGGCATCGTCATCGCGACGCCGTACATCCAGTCGCTGGACAACCCGGAGAACAAGCGGTTCGTTGCCCTGTGGCACAAGCAGTACGGAGACAACTACCCCTACATCACCGATTCCGCCGTCACGGCCTGGAACGGCTGGCACCTGTGGGCCGCCGCCGCCAACGCGGCCAAGAGCGTCGATCGGGCGGCCGTCACCAAGGCCCTCGAGGCGGGCATCAGCATCGACGCCCCCAGCGGGAAGGTCACGATGGACGGAAAGTCCCACCACGTTATCCAGAACGTGAGCATCGGTGAGACGAACAGCACCCAGGGTTTCACGGTCCTTGACACCAAGGCCGACGTACCGCCCGCCTTCGAGCAGGAGGTCTGCGACCTAGTCGCCAACCCGGCCACAAACAAGCAGTTCACGCCCTGACGTGCACGGTGACCAGCTTGTCAACTTTGCCGCCTCGCTCCTCACCAGCGTCGCGCTGCTCGTCGTCATCTCGCTAGGGCTCGCGGTCATCTTCGGGATGATGGGCGTGATCAACCTGGCGCACGGGGAGTTCCTCATGCTCGGCGCCTTCTTCACCCTCAGTGGCGTGCGGGCAGGACTGAACGTGTGGCTGGCCATGATCGCCGCCGCGCTGGCGGTCGGGCTCGTCGGACTGGCGGTCGAACGTCTGCTTATCCAGTTCCTGTACGGCCGGCTCGCGGCCACGATGCTTGCCACATGGGGACTGAGCCTGATCCTGGTCCAGGTCGTCGTTCTGGCCTATGGACCGGCAACCCAGGGCATCCCGACACCGCTCGGGGCGGTCCGGGTCGGGAGGTACTCCCTGTCCGAGTACAACCTGGTGCTGATCGGCGCGGCACTGCTGCTGCTCGCCGTGGTGTTCCTGGTCTTCACCAGGACGCGCTACGGCACCATGGCCCGCGCGGCGACCCAGCTGCCCGACATGGCGGGTGCCGTCGGCATCAACGCCAGGCGCGTCAACATGCTGACCTTCGGCTTCGGCGCCGCGCTCGCGGGGGCCGGTGGCGCACTGCTGGCCCCCGTCGCGGGGGTCGTACCGAGCATGGGTCAGGCATACGTCGGCAGGGCCTTCATGACCGTCGTCGTGGGAGGACCCGGGGTCCTGACCGGGACCGCCACGGCCGCGGGGCTGCTCGGCAGCGTCGACTCGCTCGTGTCGAATGTCTTCAGTTCCTTTTTGGGAACCGCGTCGCTGCTCTTGGTGGCGATTGTGCTGCTGCGGCTGCTTCCCACCGGCATCTCCGGTCGCTGGCGCAGGCAGTTGTGAGGATCCTCGGGAGGCCGCTCCTTGCGGCGATGACGCAGCGGCGCACCCGCAGCGAGCTAGGCGTCGGGGCGCTGCTGCTGATTCTGGGGGTCGCGCTGTCGACGGCCGTGCCGGACTACCGGGCGCAGGAGTGGGCCCTGTGGGTGATCTACGGGCTGCTGGCCCTGAGCTTTACGTTCGTCTGGGGGCACGCCGGCATCTTCAGCTTCGGCCAGGCTGCGTTCTTCGGGATCGGGGGCTACGCCTACGGCATCACGGGCATCGACTTGTCGGGGCGCACGAATGAGACCCTCACGGCGCTCGTCGCCGCCGCCTGCGTGGCCGCGATCGTGGCGGCGGCCCTGGGCTACTTCATCTTCTACGGCAACGTGGGGGACGTGTACGTCGCGATCATCACGTTGGCGGTCACGCTGGTCCTGCTGACCGTCATGTCAAGCACCGCCGATCCGAAGTACCACGTCGGCGCGGCAGCGCTTGGCGGCTACAACGGCCTCGTCGGCGTACCGCCGCTGATGCTGCCCGGTGCGGACGGGCCGGTGCTGCTCGGCTCCAACGCGCTGCTCGCCGGATGCGTGATCCTGGCAGTGGCGGTCGCTGTTCTTTTGAGCATCCTGCGACGTCGGCCCTTCGGGCGCATCGTGGCTGGGGTTCGCGAGAACGAGCTGCGGACCTCGTTGCTGGGCTACGACGTACGCCGCTACAAGCTCGCGTCGTTCGTGATCGGCGGTGCGGTCGCTGGTCTGGCCGGAGGCTTGTACGCCGCTTGGGGGCTGTTCATCAACCCGGCCGTCTTCGGCTTACAGCAGGCGGCGCTCGTCGCGATCTGGGTGCTGGTCGGAGGCCGGGACTCCATCCTCGGCGCCTTCGTCGGGGTCGCGTTTGTGCAGGGGCTGTCGTCGACGCTTGGCGGCAGCGGCGGCTCGGCAACTCCGATCGTGCTCGGCGCGGTACTCATCGCCGTCGTGCTCGTGCTGCCCAGGGGCATGGTCCCTTCGGCGACCGCGCTTTTGCGCCGCTTTCTGGCTCCGCCACGGTCAAGCCCGGAACCCGCAACGGCTGCGGCGCCCGACGCCCTCCGGCCCGAGATGCCCACGCGGGCCAACACGATGGCACCGCAGTCCATTGAGGCCGTCGACCTACACAAGACGTTCGGAGGAGTCCAGGCCTTGCGCGGCGCCTCCCTGTCGCTGCCGGCGCAGAGCGTGCACTGCCTCATCGGTCCGAACGGGGCCGGCAAGAGCACCTGCTTCAACCTGCTCGCCGGTCGCTACGGCCCGACGAAGGGCCGGGTGCGCATGGGCACGACGGACATCACGCGCCTGCGCCCGGACCAGCGCGCCCGGCTCGGGATGGGAATCAAGCTGCAGGTGCCGAGCTTCTACGCCACCCTGACGGCGTACGAAAACGTCTGGCTGGCTGGCTACGTCCGGCACCGCGATGCCCGGGCAGCCGGTGAGCGGGCGCACGCGGTCCTTGCCTGGCTGGGTCTGACGGCCCGGGCGGGGGAGGACGCCGGCTCGTTGTCGCACGGCGAGCACCAGTGGCTGGAGATCGGCATGGTCGTGGCCGGCGAGCCTGTCGTCGTGCTGCTCGACGAGCCGACCGCGGGGATGGGCCGTGAGGAGACCCTGCGCACAGTGGATCTGATCCGCGCCCTCGCCGTCGACGCGACCGTGGTCGTCGTGGAGCACGACATGGAGTTCGTTCGGGTCCTGGACGCCCCGGTCACGATGTTCCACGAGGGCCGGGTCTTCGCCAGCGGCAGCATCTCGGAGCTCCGCGCGGACGAGCAGGTGCTGGACATCTACCTCGGAAGGACGTCGACGGCTGATGTTGCGGGCTGAGGGCCTCCGGGCCGGCTACGGCACCACTCCGGTTCTGCAGGACCTCGACCTGTCGGTGGCGGCCGGTGAGCGCGTCGCGGTGCTCGGCCGCAACGGCGCGGGAAAGACGACCCTGCTCAAGACGCTCATGGGTCAGCTGCCGCTCATGGCCGGGACCGTCACCTTCGACGGTCAGGACGTCAGCCGGCTGCCTGCCCACGCCCGGGCCCGGCTTGGCATCGCCTACGTACCGCAGGGTCGACAGATCTTCCCGGGACTTTCCGTCCTGGACAATCTGCGCGTCGCGGCGTACGGCACGGGGCGCAAGGACTGGAAAACGACGCTTCGCGAGGTGCTCGACCAGTTCCCCGTACTGCGTGAGAAGGCGGACCTCGCCGGCGCTGGCCTCAGCGGCGGCCAGCAGCAGATTCTGGCGCTCGGACGCGCGCTGATGACCCGGCCGCGCCTGCTGCTCCTGGACGAGCCGTCCGAGGGCATCCAGCCCTCGGTTGTCAGCACGATCGCCGCGCACGTGCGGGATGTCAACGAGCGACAGGGAATCACCGTGGTGCTCGTCGAGCAGAACCTCGAGTTCGCCGTACGGGTGGCTTCGCATGCCAAGGTGATGGACAAGGGCCGGATCGTCCGCGACCTACCGTCAGCCGAGATCCTCGCCGATCGGCAGCTCCAGCACGAGTACATGGGCGTGTGAACCTCTCAGACAGCCACGACAGCCGCAGATGCTGGGAGGAACGGATGGATGAGGACGACGTTCGGGCGCTGGCCCGGGCCGCGGCGCTGCCGCTGGACGACGATCGCATCGCCGCGCTGGCGGCCCTGCTCGGCGGCTGGCTCCCGGCGGCGAACGAACTGAGCCGGGCGATGAGCGCCCGGGAGCACCGGGACGTGCTGCCGGTCACCGTGTTCGGCCAGCCTCCGACAGATCCGACGGAGTGACCCATGCCAGACGATAAGCTCCTGGAACTCTCGCTCAGCGAAGCCGCCCGGTGCGTCACCGACGGCGAGATTTCGCCCGTCGAACTGACCGACGCCTGCTTGGCGCGGATCGATGCGGTGGACGGCACGCTCTGCGCGTACATCGACGTCTACGCGGACGCGGCGCGCCAGGTCGCCCAGGCGGCCGAGACGATGATCCGGGCGGGGCATCGGCTCGGACCGCTTCACGGGATCCCCTTGGCGCTCAAGGACAACATCGGGCTGGCCGGGCTCGTCACGACGGCAGGAAGCAAGGTGCTCGCCGACTGGCGACCGACCGAGGACGCCACGGTGGCGCAGCGCCTCAAGGGCGCGGGCGCGATCATCCTGGGCAAGACCAACATGCACGAATTCGCCTGGGGTGGGACGTCGGCCAACCCGCACTACGGCTCCGTCCGCAATCCCTGGAACCCGGAGCGGTTCCCCGCAGGGTCCAGCGGCGGCTCCGGTGCCGCGGTGGCCGCCAGAACGTGCTTCGGCGCGCTCGGCACCGACACCGGCGGATCGATCCGCCTGCCCTCCGCCGTCAACGGGATCGTCGGGATCCGCCCAACCATCGGACGGGTCAGCAACGCCGGGGTCGTCCCGCTCGCCTGGAGCATGGACACGGTGGGGCCCATGACCAGGACCGTCGAGGACTGTGCCCTGATGCTCTCCGTGCTTGCGGGCTACGACCGGCGCGACGCCGGCAGCGCCGATGTTGTGGTCCAGGACTACCTGGCCGACCTCCGTCGCGGCGTCGATGGGCTGCGGATCGGGGTCATCCCGGACTACTTCTTCTCCCACCTCCAGGCTCCTGTGTACGCCGCCGTCACCGCTGCGCTGGACACCTTCACCAAGTTAGGCGCCCGCGTGATGGACGTGGACGTCGAGGGCATCCACGGCAACATCTCGGCTCAGTTGACGATCGAGTCCTGCGAGCCCAGCACCTACCACCAGCGGTGGCTGCGCGAGCGGCCGCAGGACTATGGGGACGACGTCCGCCTGCTGTTGGAAGCGGGCGAGCTGCACCTCGCCACGCACTACCTGCAGGCGCAACGCTACCGGTCCCGCCTGCGCGCCAGCTTCCTTGACGCGTTCCGGACGGTCGACGTTTTCGTCTGCCCGACGCTGCCCTTCACGGCCACCAAGGTGGGCGAGACCCTGGTGGAGATCGTCGAGGGCGCGCCCGAGGACATGCTCGCCGCCATCATGCAGTTCACCGGCGTCCCCTCGCTCACCGGCCTGCCGTCGCTCGCCGTTCAGTGCGGCTTCGACGGCGAAGGGTTGCCCATCGGGATGCAACTCATCGGTCGGCCCTTCGACGAGGCAACCCTGTTCCGGGTCGGCGCGGCCTTCCAGTCCGCCACCGACTTCCACGTCCGCGCACCCGACCTGCCGTGCACCCTCGCACCCCCGTCGACGACTTGGCCGTCTCGGTGAGGGCCAGCCAGTCGTCGGTGGCCCAGCCGTGCTCGGTCATGTCCGGATAGACGCCCGTAGCGATGTCGCGGTCGACGGCGCGGACGACGTCGACCTCGACGCCGTGCTTGCACATGATCGCGGCGCTGATGTCGATCAGACCGCCGGTGTGGGACCGCTCCGGGAACGCTTGAGCGTGCAGTTGAGGAACATTGCGCGGAGCCCGTCGAATCGGCAGTCAGCCACGTGCGTCGGCCTGCCATGGACCTGACAGGCTCATGCCATGCATGCCCTGCGCACGCCGGAGGATCGGTTCGCCGACCTGGCCGGCTTCCCCTACCCCCCGCGGTACGCCGATGTCCCCGACGGCGAGGGCGGGTCGCTCCGGATGGCCTACGTCGAGGACGGCCCGCCGGACGGTCCGCCGGTG
>JBBPYA010000021.1:0-4137 GCA_038200385.1 Mycobacteriales bacterium | reverse complement strand
GGTGCCCGGCCCGAGGTGCTGCTCGTGTCGGTCGGCGCGTTGGCGGCCACCGCCCTGGACGTGGCCCGGCGGGTCGCCGGGGAGGGGATCGAGGTCACCGTCGTGGACCCGCGGTGGGTGCTCCCGGTCGATCCGGCGCTGCGTGCCCTGGCCGCGGCACACCGGCTCGTGGTCATCGTCGAGGACAGCGGGGGCCACGGTGGAGTCGGTTCCGCGCTGTCCCAGGATCTGCGCGCTCACGACATCGACGTACCGGTCCGGGATGTCGCGCTGCCGCAGCGCTTCCTGACCCACGCCAGCCGGGCCGAGGTGCTCGCCGCGAACGGGTTGACCGCCCAGGACATCAGCCGTCGCGTCCTCGAGTGGGCCGCGCGGATCATCGAGCACGCCGACCAGCCCGCCGACTCGGTCTGAGGAGCACGCCGTGCGGGTGCTGATCGTCGAGGACGAGGCCCAGCTCGCCGATGCCGTCGCCCGGGGGTTGCGGCGGGAGGGAATGGCCGTCGACGTGGCCTACGACGGCACCGCCGGGCACGAGAAGGCGACGGTGACGGCGTACGACGTCGTCGTCCTCGACCGGGACCTGCCGGGCATGAGCGGCGACGAGCTGTGCGGCGAGCTGGCAGCGGCCGGTGCGGTGACCCGGGTGCTGATGCTCACCGCGAGTGCCGCCGTCGCCGACCGCGTCGAGGGGCTGTCCCTCGGTGCCGACGACTACCTCGCCAAGCCGTTCGCCTTCGCCGAGCTGGTGGCCCGGGTCCGCGCGTTGGGGCGCCGCTCCACCCCGGCGGCTCCGCCGAAACTGCGCGCCGGCGACCTCGACCTGGATCCCGGCCGCCGCCTCGCCGAACGAGCGGGGCGGGCGTTGCCGCTGACCCGCAAGGAGTTCGGTGTCCTGGAGGTGCTGCTCGGCGCGGACGGCGCGGTGGTCTCCAGCGAGGAACTCCTCGAGCGGGTGTGGGACGAGAACGCCGACCCGGTCACCACCACCGTCAGGGTCACGATGATGACCCTGCGCAAGAAGCTCGGCGACCCGCCGCTCATCCACACCGTGGTGGGCGCGGGCTACCGGCTGGTCGCCTGAGCCGACGGTGGCAGCGCAATGCGCCCCGCGGTCCAGGCTGTCGCTGCGCTGGCGGCTGGCGGTCCTGTACGGCGGTCTGGTCGCACTCGTCTCCGGCCTGCTGCTGGCGCTGTCGGTGTGGCTGGTCGACCGGGCCATCGCCGCCGCCGCGGTGTTCCAACCCGGCACCATGGTCCGGGTCCGCACCGCAGACGGCTCCGACCTGCTCGTCCGCGCCCAGGACCTGCTGGACTCGCTGCGGGCGCAGGCCACCCAGGCCCTCGTTCGGACCGGCGGGGTCGTCTTCACGCTGCTTGTGCTGGTCGGTGCGGCGCTGGGCTACCTCGTCGCGGCCCGCGCGCTGCGCCCCGTCGCGCAGGTCACCGCCACCGCCCGGCGGCTGTCCACCGAGACCCTGTCGGAGCGGATCGACCTGCGAGGTCCGCACGACGAGCTGTGGGAGCTGGCCGCGACGTTCGACGACATGCTGACCCGGCTGGAGCTGGCCTTCGACAGCCAGCGCCGGTTCGTGGCCAACGCCAGCCACGAGTTGCGCACCCCGCTGGCGGTCATGCGCACCGAGGTCGACGTCGCACTGGCCGACCCCGACGCAACGGTGGGGGAGCTGCGGACCGCCGCCGAGCGGGTCCGGGCCGCCACCGAGCGGGCCGACCGGCTGGTGGACTCGCTGCTGGTGCTGGCCGCCACCGAGGCCCGGGCCCGGGCCGGGCTGGACGTGCGCGAGGAGGTCGATCTCGCCGCGCTCGTCCCCGCCGCGGTGGTCGCGCTGGCCCCCGAGATCGCCGAGCGGGGACTGCACGTCGAGGTCGAACTGCGCCCGGCCCTGACCGCCGGCGACCCCGGGCTGCTCGACCGGATGGTCGGCAACCTGGTGGAGAACGCGGTCCGGCACAACACCTGCGCCGGGTGGCTGCGGGTACACACCGGGTCGGACCTGGACGGGGCCGAGCTGACCGTCGCCAACGGCGGCCCGGTCGTGGACGGCGTCGAGGACCTGCTCACGCCGTTCCGTCGGGGTGCCCCGGCACGCACCGGCAGCAGCCGCGGCGCGGGGCTCGGCCTGTCCATCGTCGCGGCGGTCGTCGCCGCGCACGACGGGTCGGTTCGCGCCGACGCGCGGGACGGGGGAGGGTTGACCGTGTCGGTCCGGTTGCCGCCACGGTGAGGAGCCCAGCGTGATCGTCGAGATCCAGTGCCTGCCCAGCCCGGCCGGCACCGCCGAGGACCCGCACGCCCACATCGAGGCCGCGATCGCGATCATCGCGGACTCGGGCGTCCACTACGAGGTCGGTCCACTCGGGACGACGTTCGAGGGCGACCCGGATCGGTTGTGGCCGCTGCTGCGCCGCATACACGAGGCGGTCCTCGACGCCGGCGCCACCACGGCGATCTCGGTCGTCAAGATCGCCGAGGGCCGCGGCGAGTCCGCGCGCACGATGGATTCGCTCACCGCGAAGTTCCGCTGAGCCGGACGGCGTCGGCGGCCGACCACAGCTAGCCTCTGCGGATGTCCAGCTCCGCGGCGGGTCTTGCCATCGACGTGCTACCCGAAAACGTGCTCCGCGACGTCGTCGACGTCCTGGTCCGGCTGGTCGAGGCGGCCGGCGCGGCGATCATCGTCGCCGGTGCCGTCGTCGCCTTTGTCCAGTTCCTCCGCGTCGGCCTCGGCCGGCGCCGGTCCGAGCGGGAGTTCGTCTCGATCCGGCTCAAGCTCGGGCGGTTCCTCACACTGGGCCTGGAGTTCCAACTCGCCGGCGACCTGTTGCGCACGGCGATATCCCCAAGCTTCAATGAGATCGGCCAGCTGGCAGCGATCGCGGCGATCCGGACCGCGCTGAACTATTTCCTCTCCCGGGAGATCGCCAAAGAGCGAGCCGAGGTCGACGCCGCTTCGGACGCGGCCCCGCGGCAGTCCGCATCGTGACCGCGCTGCTCGACGGGCTAGCGCTCGGGCTCAGCGCGGCGGCGCTGATCGCCACGGGTGTCGTCCTGGTTGCGACCCGGCGACCCACCGCGGCGCTGCCGGTGCTGTTGGAGTTCCTCACCGCTGCCGGGCTGGTGCGGTTGGCCGCCGAACCCACCTGGTCCCGGTTGCTCGGCGCGGCGGCCGTCGTGGCGGCGCGCCGGCTGCTCGTGGGGGGCCTCGGTGCCGGGGGCCGCGCCGCGCCGACGGCCGCGGTGCCGCCCGCCGCACGCCGGACTGCGTGACCCGCACGGTCGGCTAGGGGCAGGCCAGCTACCTCGGTCAGCCGCCGGCGGCCACGAGCAGTGGGTCCGGTGGCACCGGTGGGGTTCCGCCGGCCACCTCCGACCCGGCGACGACCACGCCCACGGACACCGGCACAAGGGCCAGCGGGTCCACGACCTTCGAGCCGACCGGCACCCCGCCCACCGCCGGGACCCCCGCGCCCACCACGACCACGGCCGGCGGCACGACCGACCCCAACTCGCCCAGCAGCCAGTCGGGGCCGCCGCCCTCGGGCGGTGAGCTGAACGCCCAGGGCTGGACCGTCCGCTCCCCGCAGTCCCTGGCGGGGACACCGTCACGGTGTCGCTGATCAGCATCGACTCGTACGTCGACGGCGAGTACAGCATCGACTTCCAGGTCGACTACACGTTCTGAGCCGGCGGGCGCCCGTCGCGGTGGCCCGGAGGGCTCTTGTGGATACGGATCCGGTCATGGGAGAGCCGATTTCGTATCCATAAGACCGGAAACGGGCACCGGCCCGCCCGCGTCAGACGGGTCCGTGCTCCGCGGCCGCCCCCCACTGCTCGAACGCGGGCTGCACCTCGTCGAAGTACGCGGTCTTGGCCCGGGTGTAGTCGTCACAGTCGGGATCGCCGGCGTGCTCCGCCGCGAGGCGCAGCTTCAGTTCCTGGTACCGGGCGCGCTCGGACGGGTGGGCCCGCAGCCAGTCGCGGAACAGCACGGTGTACCGACCCCAGGGTGAGGCGAGCTGGCGTACGTGCAGGATCGCCGGTTGCTCCGGATGCGGGCGGATGAGGAGCAGCTTGACCCAGACGTCCGGGTCGACGTCCTCGGCTCCCCGCGG
>JBBPYA010000020.1:0-4673 GCA_038200385.1 Mycobacteriales bacterium | reverse complement strand
GTCGTTTAGCGGCAGTGCGAGCACGTCGGCCCGGACCGCCCGGACGCCGTGCTCCTGCGCCTGGGCGAGCGCCGAGGAAGTCACGTCCAACCCGACGTGCCGGTAGCCGCGGACGTGCGGGGCGAGCAGCCCGGCGCCGCATGCCAGGTCGACCAGGACCGCATCGGGACGGCTCGGCGCCGGGATCAGGCCGGCCCTGGCCCGGGCGATCGAGTGCAGCATCGCGAACGTGCCGCGCTCGTCCCACCACTGGTCCGCGAGGTCGTCGTACTGCGCCGGATCGTTGCGGGTACGAACCAGCGCGGGCATGCACCCAGCCTGACACAGCCCGCTCAGCCCCCGGTCCCCGTCGCGGGCGGACTACCCTGTGGCTGAGGCAGGTCCACCTGGGGGGCAAGGCGTGACAGTCGGAGCACGCCGGTTCGCCGCAGCAGCCGTCGGCCTGGTGCTCTCCGGTTGGGCCGGCGGGGCCCCGACCACTCCCGCCGCGCCGGCTCACAGCGTCGCGGAGCCGTCCCTCACGGCCGAGGGACCCGCCGTCAACTGGGACACGCCTTTCCCCGGCGGCATCGACGTCACGCCGGCGGAGGCGCAGGCCGTGGGGGGGTTGGCGTTCACGCCCGTGACTCCGGACTTCGCCGGTCGCGTGCGGTTCATCCGGGACGGCGTGTACTACGACCTCAAGGGACCGAACCTGCTGCCGGACACCGCGATCACCCTGGCCCAGGAGCTGGCCGCCACCGTCGCGGCCTGACGGACGCAACTGGTCTCCTGGTACACCTCGACTGTCAGAGGCTCGTGGCACTGTCCAACCATGGACAAACTCAGCAACCAGCAGATCGCCGAGGCAGGTCTGGACGACTGGCGCAAGCTGGCCCAGGCACTGCACGCGCGCTACGCGGTAACCGACTACGTGGCCGCCGCGGCGTTCGTGACCGCCGTGGCGCAAGTCGCCGAGGCCGAGGCTCACCATCCCGACGTGAGGCTGACCCGTGGCGTGGCCGACGTGTCGTTGTGCACCCACCAGGACGGCCTGTGGGTCACCGGCAAGGACATCGGCATGGCGCGGACGATCAGCCGGCTCGCGCAGGACCACGGGCTCGAACCCGTGCCCACCGCGGTCACGCAACTCGAGCTCGCGCTCGACACCGCGCACGAGGACGGAGTCGCGCCGTTCTGGTCGGTGCTGCTGACCGGCAGTCCGGGCAACCGGATCTACGACTCGATCCTTGATCCCACGGGTCGGGTCCCAAGCCTGTGGTTCCAGGGCACCGAGGAGCACGAAACGCCACGCCAGCGCTGGCACTACGACCTGTGGCTGGCCCCCGAGGTGGCCGAGGAACGGATCGCGGCGGCGGTGGCAGCAGGCGGGTCCGTCGTCGAGGACTCGGGGGCGCCGTCGTTCACGGTGCTCGCCGACCCTGACGGCAACCGGGTGTGCGTCTGCACCGCCCTCGGCCGTGACTGAACACCGGCGCACCGGCAGTGGGCGGTCACCGCCGCGTCCAGCGGGATACGGTGCCACGCATGGGACAGCCGGCCCCGGATCGGTGGTGGCGACGCGGCCGCGACCAGGCCCAGGCCGCGGCCCGCGAGGCTTCCGGCCGGGCCGCCCAGGCCCTGATCGAGCTGGACCGGGTGCAGACCGAGGCCGCCGACGGTGTCCGGATGCTGGCCGCCGTGGACGGCGGCCGAGCCCTGCAGCAGGCCGAGGCGGCCTGGCAGCCGGTGTCCGAGCAGGCCAATCAGGCGGTCGCCGCCTACATGTCGGCGGTGTCGGCGGCCGACCTCGACAGCGACCCCGAGGAACCGGTGGCCCGGCACGCCACCGACGCCTTCCGCGCCTCCGCCGACCAGCTCGGGCACGCGGTGGTCGCGATCCGCCGTTTCCTGGAGCGCACCGGACCCCAGCTGCAGCACGCCCGCAACGCCCACGCCGTCGTTCCCGACCGGGTGTACGCCGCGAAGGTCGCCGTCACCGCTGCGGCCGGCGTGGTCGACCGGGCGCGCGCGCAGGGGTTCCAGGCCCGCGAGGCCACCGCGCTGCTGGAGCTGGCCCGGCAGGCACTGTCGAGGCTGGACGCCGGGATGGCCGCCCTCGGGCTGCAGCGGATGCTGGACAACGCGGCCCGGGCGAGTCAGCTCGCCGAGCAGGCGCGGGTCGACGCCGAGTCGCTCGGCGGGCGGGCCGAGGCGATCGCCACCCGGATCACGTCGACCCGGACGTTCCTGCAGGCCGCGACGAGCCAACTCGATGCCGTACCGGCGACGCTGTCGGAACTGCGCCGCTCCTACGTCTACCCGTCCTTCGCCGACCTGGAGGATCTGGCGTCGACGGCGTCCCGCGGTCTGGGCCAGGTACACAGCGACCTGGACCGGGCGGCGGCGCTGGCCCGCCCCGAGGAGCAGCGCTGGGGCGAGGCCGAACAGGCCATCCGCTCGGCCCGCACCACGATAGAGGCGGCCACCCACGCTGCCCGGGCGGTGCGTGAGCGGCTCGTGGCGCTGCGGGAGGTCGAACAGGACACCGCCGAGCCGCTGCGGCAGGCGCGCCGGGTGGTCCGTGACGCCCAGCGCTTCCTGCTGGCCGGGGCCGACAGACCCTCGCCGCAACACGTCTCCCGGCTGGACGCGCTCGGCGTGCAGCTGGACACCGCGCCCGACCGGTTGGCCGCCCGGAACCGGCCCGACTACTGGGCCTACCTCACCGAGCTGCGCACCGTCACCGAGAGCGCCCGCGCGGTGGTCGACGCGGTCCGTCAGTCCCGGGCGCCGGCGTAGACCCCGATCCGGCTCAGTAGCACCCGCAGCAGCTCCTCGCCGGCGCGGACGCCGGCCGCGGCAGTGACCACCACCCCGGGGCGCTTCCACCCCGTGTCGTGCAGCTCACCGTGCGCCGGCCGGACCGCGACGTCGGCGTACTCCAGCAGGTCGGCATCCAGAAGCGAGTCGCCGGCCGCGAGCACCGTGTCGGCGCCGGTCCGCCGGGCCACCTCCGCGGCCGCGGCCGACTTCGTCAGTGGCACGGGCACCAGGTAGAGCTTGCGGCCCTGCAGCGACACCGCCCATCCGCGGTCCGCCGCCCAGGCGGCCAGCTCGGCGACGACGTCGGCCGGCAGCAGGTCCCGCTCGACGACGGCGTAGCAGAACAGCTCTTCGGCGCTGCGCTCGCGGAGCAGCCAGGCACCGTGCGCCGGCGCCCGCAGCCGGTCCCGGACCTCGGCCAGCGGTGCGCACCGGGCGAGGCGGTCCTGGACGGTGCGCTGCCACTCCGGGTCGGAGACCCCGTCGCAGAGCAGGTGCCCGCCGTTAGCCACGATCGCGAACCGCGCCGGTCCCCCCGGCAGCGTGACCCGCGCGTACTGCTCCCGGGTGCGGGTCGTGGTCGGGACGAACTCGCTGCGCCGACGCAGCTCGACGAGCAGCGACACCGCCGGCGCGCTCAGGTACGCCGCGTCCGCGCCGCGGATCCGCTCGACGCACTGCAACGCCGGGGGGTCGGCGTCCAGCGCCGAGCGGCTGTAGATCAGGGTGCGGTCCAGGTCGCACACCACAAGCGGGGGTACGCCACCGGCCGATCCGGTCACGGTCGGATCCCCGCCGGCTCGCCCCGGGCACTGGTCCCGCCCGCGCCGGTCGCGCCCCTGGTGTACCGCGGGTGGATCAGCCCGACGCAGGCGTACGGCAGGTCGTCCACGTACTCCACCGGGACACCCCGCTCGGCGGCCAGCAGCACGACGTGCGCGATGTCGGCCCCGGCGCCGGACCGGGCCAGGATCCGCCACGGCACCCGCCGCAGCAGCACCCTGGTGGTCTCGCCCACCCCCGGCTTGACGAGGGTGACGTCACCGATGCCGTACGCCGCGCTGATCTCCTCGACGGCCGTCCAGCCGCGCCAGGTCGGCTCCGGGCCGATCGAGGTGTCGCGGGCCGCGACGGCCGCCCGGACCATGGGGAACTGTCCGGTGACGGCCGCGAGGAACTCGGCGGACACGTCGACTTCGGCCAGCGCGGCATAGAACTTCGCGCCGTGGAACTGGCCCGGACCGGTCAGTTCCTCGTTGAGCACCGTCCGGCTGACCAGCCCGGACACCGTGGAGTTCAGGCAGGCCGAGGGCACCAGGAAGTCCTCCCGGGTCCCGAACAGCCGCACGCACTCCCCCGGGTCGGCGAGTACGGCCAGGTCGGTGGGGAAGGACTGCCCGGACCAGGCCGCGTGCTCGGCCACTGCGGCTTGCAGCTCGCGGACGATCGCTCCCTTGCCGGTCCACCCGTCGACGAACATCACCCGCGCCGGATCGTATTGGGCCGCCAGCCAGCGCAGCGCCACCGGGTCGATCCCACGCCCCCGCACGATCGACACCGCATAGTGCGGCACGTCGAGGCCGTGGACCTCACCCGCCCAGCGCCGCATCAGGATGCCGACCGGGATGCCGGCCCTGGCCAGGGACACCAGGACCGGGCGTCCCTCCCGTGCGGCGAGCACCTGCTCGGTGACCGCGCCCACCGCCTCGGCCACCCGGCGGGCCGAGGACGTCAGGGCCCGCTCGTACCCCTCGCGGTACGCCACCGTCGGGACGTACTCGACCGGCAGGGACTCCGCGTAGTGCCGGCCGCCGGCCTGGATCGCCTCCTCGCGTTCCTCGGTGGGCGCCTCCAGCGAGACGCCGGAC
>JBBPYA010000019.1:0-7298 GCA_038200385.1 Mycobacteriales bacterium | reverse complement strand
CTTTGGGTTGGGGGTCACCCCGTGCCAGACGGCGTACGGCAGGCCGGCGGCGTCCAGATGCCCTGCCAGTTCCTTGAGCCAGCCGGCCTCGATGATGCCCGGGTCGGTGACCACGAAGACCCGGCGGGCATGCAGCCGCCGAGCCGCGAAGCCTGCCTCGGACAGCGCCCCTTGGCCGAAGACAATCTCGGGGACGAGGAACTTCGAGACCCGATCGGGGGTACGCGTCGCCGCCACGGTGGTCAACCCAACCCTCCTCCGTGTCCGGTGGCCTGCGGCAGGCCGGGGGAGCCCGCGGGTGGCGCCGTCGACTCACGCAGTCTCGGGGGACCTGGTCTGACCGTACGCGGATGTGCTTGTCAGCGGTAGGACGGTGTCCCCGCCGACGCGTGCTTTGCCCGGCGTTCCGAGCACCTTGTAACCTCGTGGCCGGTCCCGCGCAGTTGGGGCAGGGAGGCTTCGCCTAGTCCGGTCTATGGCGCCGCACTGCTAATGCGGTTGGGGTTCGCGCCCCTCCCGGGTTCAAATCCCGGAGCCTCCGCCGCGGGCCGGTGTGGGATACTGGCCCGCGATGCGCTCGTAGCTCAACGGATAGAGCACCTGACTACGGATCAGGAGGTTGGGGGTTCGAGTCCCTCCGAGCGCGCACTCAGCTGGTCACCAGTCCGGCCACCGGAACCAAGTCGCTCACACCCGCCGAGGTGGGTGCCGGCTGCACCTGGTGCTCGGCCGATGCGCTCAGGCCCCGGCCGGTGAGCACGGCGCCGACCCGTCATCGGCCAGGACGCGCTCAACATCCCGATGAACGCCGCCGCCCCCTCCGGCAAGTTCATCCCCGGTCCGGACCGCGGACTGTCCCAGTGCGTGACCACGACCGGCCTGGTCGAAGGTGACACCGACACCGCGGCTCCCGACCGGCTGCGTCAACCAGTACGACAACGAGATCCTCGACCTGCACTTCGCCGCCGGGGACGGACCGGTCAACGAGAACATCGGGCTCACCGCCATCCACCAGGTGTTCCATTCCGAGCACGACCGGCTGATCGACGACATCAAGAACACGATGACCAATGACACGTCGCCATCCGGCGTCGCCGCGCTGGCTGAGTGGCAGTCGGCTGCCGGCGCGAACGGGTGGAACGGCGTGCGGCTGTTCCAGGCCGGCCGCTTTCGTGACCGAGATGGAGTACCAGCACCTGGCGTTCAGGAGTTCGCCCGCCAGGTGCAGCCGACCATCAACGCCTCTCAGCCCTTCGCCCTCACCCAGACCGAGATCAACCCGGCGATCACGGCCGAGTTCGCGCACGCGGTCTCCCCTTCGGCCACTCCGTGCTGACCGAGCCACTCTCGCGCCGGAACGAGGACCAACCCGGGCCGGACGGGTGTACGGCACCAGGGACCGCATCCTGGGCAGCAAAACACACCGTGCGGACCGGCCCCGGCCTTGAGGTGGTCGCGGCGCTGCGCTCAGCGCACCAGATCCAGCAACAGGTGCATCGCGATGGTCACCGACCGGGCGCGGACGTCGGCACGCGATCCCGGCAGCACCACGCCGACTGCCCGCTCGCCCTGTGGTCCGATCACGCACAGCTGAACCAGCCCGACCGGCTTGTCCTCGCTGCCGCCGCCGGGACCGGCGATGCCGGTGATGCCGACTCCGACGTCCGCGGCTAGCCGGTCGCGGACGCCCTGTGCCAAGGCATGTGCCACGTCGGCACTGACCGCACCGACCCGCGCCAGCAGATCGGTCGGTACGCCGGCCAGTTCGGTCTTCGCCTCATCGGAATACACGATCAGGCCGCCGCGCACCCATTGCGACGACCCGGCGCGCTCGGTGAGTCGCCCGGCCAGCAGTCCCGCCGTACACGACTCGGCGGTCGCGATCGTCCAACCGTGCGCGGCCAGCCCCTGGGCCACGAGGTCGTCGACGGTGTCGCCGTCGGAGGAGAACAGCCGCTGGCCGAACGCTTCGGCGAGCCCCGCGTTGAGCCTGTCGTAGGCCTCCTGGGCGTCGCGGCCGAACCGGGTAACGACCTCCAGCTCGCCGCCGCGCAGGCACGTGGTGATCTCCAGGCCCTCCAGGTGGCCGTCCAGGTCGCGCAGGACGGCGGACAGCTCGGACTCCGGTGCGTCCCAGAGCCGCAGGGTCTCCTGGCGGAGTTCGGTCCGGCCGGCCAGTGCCTGCCGGACCAGCGGGTCGGCCAGCGCGGCCGGCCACATCCCCTGCAGCTCCCGCGGCGGCCCGGGCAGGACGATCACCGGTGGTCCGTCCCGGCCCGGACCCGCGGGCACAATTAGCCCGGGCGCGGTGCCGACCGGTTCCAGGATCGTGGCACCGGCCGGGACGAACGCCTGCTTGCGGGTGGCGGCCGTCGTCGCCTCGTCCGACACCTCCCACCCCCGTCGCGCCATCAGGTCCGCGACGATCGCCGTGATCCGCCCCTCCAGCGCGGTGTCGAGCGCCAGTGGCCGGTCCTGCATCTGCCCGACGATCTCCGCGGTCAGGTCGTCCGCGGTGGGGCCCAGGCCACCTGAGGTGAGCACGAGGTCGACACCGGAGTCGAGCAGGCATCGCAGGGCCCAGCGCAGATCGGCCGGCCGGTCGCCGACCACCAGGATCTGGGCGATGTCCACGCCGATCAGGCGCAACTGCTCGGCGAGCCACGGGCCGTTACGGTCGGCGATCCGCCCGGTCAGGACCTCGGTGCCGGTGACTACGACGCCCGCCCGCGCTGCCACCCGTGCAGCCTAGGCAGCGGCCGGACGCCGCGGCACACCGGAGCCAGGTTTGACCGCTGTCCGGACCGGGCAACCGATCGGCATGGGTGACTACCAACACAGCCAATCCGTCGACGCGCCCGCGCAGCAGCTCTTCGACTACCTCGCGGACGTACGCAACCTGCCGAAGTACTTCCAGTCCATGACCAGCGCCGAACCCGCCGAGGGCGAGGCTGTCCACGTCGTGGCCGATGTGGAGGGGACCAATCGGGAGGGTGAGGCGTGGTTCCGCGTCGACCGGGACAACCAGCGGCTGGAATGGGGAGCCGAGGGCGACAGCAATTACCACGGCTCCCTCGACGTCACCGGGGATGACACCCGGTCCACCGTCGAGCTGTCCCTGCACACCGAGCGGGTCGACGCCGACCGGATCGAGCAGGGTGTCCGAAAGACCCTGGAGAACGTGAAGTCCCTGGTGGAGCAGGGCTCGGCCCCGCAGTCCTGACCTGCGGTTGGCGTCCCCAGGCCACACAATCGGATGGTGCACCGCCGGGGTAGGCGTCCTGACCCCGGCGGGTCGCGTCGACACGCCGCACTTCGGGGCCCGCCGTCGAGGACATTGTGTGGCTTAGGACCGTTGCCGGGCTGATTCGCGCAGCCCGACGCCGGTCGCCGGACCCGGCCCGGCAGCTCAGATGTCGCCGCTGAACGTGTCGCAGGCTCCGGGGTCCCCCTGGCCGTACCCGGTGCTGAACCATCGCTGGCGCTGCTCGGACGAGCCGTGCGTCCACGTCTCCGGATCGACGCGACCAGTCGACTGCGACTGGATCCGGTCGTCGCCGATCGCGGCCGCGGCGTTGAGGCCGTCGGCGATGTCCGCTTCGGTCAGGGTGGACAGGATCGAAGCATCGGTGTCGGCTGCGTACGCCGCCCAGACGCCGGCGTAGCAGTCGGCCTGCAGCTCCAGCCGGACCGAGTCGCTGGTGGCTCCGCTCCCTGCGGACACCCGGTCGCTGGTGCCGAGCAGATCCTGGACGTGGTGGCCGTACTCGTGCCCGATCACGTAGGCCTGGGCGAACTTCCCGCCGCTGGCCCCGAAGCGGGTACGCAGCTCGTCGAAGAACCCAAGATCCAGGTACACCGACTTGTCGGCGGGGCAGTAGAACGGGCCCACCGCGGACGTGGCCGCGCCGCAGGCGGTCGACGTCTGACCGGTGAACAGTGTTGTCGGCGCGTCGCGGTAGGTCCGTCCGGTGTCGGCGAACGCCTGGGTCCAGTACGCCTGCACGCTGTTCACCACGGCCACGACAAGGCAGTCCTGCCGGGTGTCCGCGTCCTTGCCGGTCTGGCACTGCGACAGGTCGCCGGCGGCCGGCTGGGTGGGCGTGCTGCCGCCCAGGTTGTTCAGCAGCAGGACGAGTAGAAGCCCGACGATTCCGAGCCCGCCGCCGCCGACGGCCATGCCACCCGGTAGCCGGCGCCCACCACGCGGCCCCCCACCCCGCGGCCCGCGCAGACCGCCGCCTCGGGCCCCGCGCAAGTCGCGGACCTGCGAGGTGTCCAGCCGGGCCTGGTCGTCGAAGTCCATCGGCTAGGCCTCCAGTGCGGTGGGCAGTTGCCCAGACAGCGTGCTGGACGCAACGGAGTCCAGCCAGCCGCCGGCCCGTCCGTGGGCCAGCAGCCGGGACCGCAGGTCGTCGTCGGCCGCGTCGAACTCGACCCGGCGCGCCGTGCGCCCGGTCCACGCCCCCCGGACCTGGTGCCCATCTGCCAGCAACGGGCCGGGCTCGGAGCGGGCCTGCTCCAGCCGGGTCAGGACGCCGGACAGCGCAGCGTCGACCGCCTCCCGGTTGGTCCGGCACATAGCCTCGGACAGCGCGGGATCACCGGCCGCCACCCGGGTGCCGTCCCGGAACGACCCTGCCGCCAGCGTCAAGGCCAGCGGTCCGGCGACGGCCGCCTCCGCGGCGATGGCCGCGGCGACCAGGTGCGGGACGTGACTGATCCGGGCCACAGCGGCATCGTGGTCGGCGACGGTGCTCGGCACGACGCGCGCCCCCAGCGCCAGCACCATCGCCGCCACCGCCATCCAGGCCGGCAGGTCGGTGTCGGCCTCGAGGCACAGCACCCAGGCGGCGCGTTCGAACAGGGCCGGGTCGCTGGCGGCAAAACCGGAATGTTCGGTGCCGGCCATCGGATGCCCGGCGACGAAACGGTCGACCATGCCGGCGGCTCGGGCGGCCTCGTACGCAGGGCGCTTCACCGAACCGACGTCGGTCACGACGACGCGGGGCGCCGTCCGGCCGGCCAGGTCCGCGATCACCTCGGGCAGCGCGGCCAGTGCCGCGGCGACGACCACGAGGTCCGCGTCGGCGACGGCCGCGTCGGCGCTGCCGGTGGCCTGCAGGCCGGCCGCGCGCGCGAGTTCCACCGTGGCGGGATCGGAATCGCAGCCGACGACGTCATAGGTCCGGGCCAGCCGGCGCGCCACCGAGCCGCCGATCAGCCCGAGCCCGATCACGGCGACTCCCGTCACGACGGGGCGAGGACCGGGAGGTCGCGCCGGACCACCCGGCCGAGGCAGGTCGCCACGTGCACGTCGCCGGAGTGCACTTCGATGCGGTAGAGGCCGGTCCGCCGCGTCCGGGACACCTCGGTGCCCTCACAGACCAGCTCGGCGCCCACCGGGGCGGTGGCGAGCAGTTCGGCGTGCACCTCGACCGCGACCGCGAGGGTGCCGTGGCTGTTGGACGCCGCAGCGTGCACCACGTCGGCGAGGGCGACGACGACCCCGCCGTGCAGCGCCCCCATCGCGTTGAGATGCCCGTCCAGGACGGTCAGGCGGGCCCGGGCGTAGCCGGGACGGATTTCTTCGAGGGTGACCCCGAGCGAGGCGGCGTACGGATCGGCGGCCAGCTGGGCGAACAACCGCGCGTCGATCACCCGCGCGAGGTTAGCCGCTCGAGCCCTACGCTGGACCGGTGACGCCGAAGTCGTTCCTGCTGACCAGTGCGGTCCACGACTACCTGCTCGCCAGCAGCGAACCACTCGACGAGGTCCAGCGCGCTCTCATTGCCGAGACAGCCGAGCTCGGCGACGTGGCGGATATGCAGATCGCACCGGAGCAAGGCGCTTTCATGACGATGCTGACCCGGCTGCTCGGGGTCACGTCGGCATTGGAGATCGGGACGTTCACCGGATATTCGGCGCTGTCGATTGCACGCGGACTTCCACCCGAGGGCCGCCTGCTCTGCCTGGACGTGAGCACGGAGTGGACCGATGTGGCGCGGCGGTACTGGGAGCGGGCCGGTGTGGCCGAGCGGATCGAGCTGCGGATCGGCCCGGCCCTGGACACCCTGCGGGCGATGCCGCCCACACCGGCGTACGAGCTCGCCTTCCTGGACGCCGACAAGACCGGGTACCCGGCCTACGTCGAAGAACTCGCGCCACGGATGCGGACGAACGGCCTCGTCATCATCGACAACGTGCTGCGCGGGGGGCGGATCGTGTCCGGCGACGGGCACGGCGACGACGACCGCACCGTGCAGGCCCTGAACCGCGCGCTGGCCGCCGATCAGCGCTTCGACACCCTGATGCTGCCGGTGGCCGACGGCTTGACGTTCCTGCGCAAGCGGTAGCGGCGTGACCAGGTCGGTCCGGGACGTGCTCCAGGACAAGAGGGAAGAACTCGAGGCCGAACGCCTCGGGCTGACAGCCTCCAGCGGGGATGTGGGCAGCATCTCGTTCGGCAAGCGGGTCGGGGAGGGGACGAACATCGCCGTCGAGCGGCTGGCGCAGGTCGCCGCGCACGGGCAGCTCGGCGACGTCCACGCCGAGGTGGTGCGGGCGCTGGCCAAGCTCGACGAGGGCTCCTACGGCCGCTGCGACGTCTGCGGAGAACCGATCGCAGCCAGTCGACTGGAGGCCCGGCCTTGGTCCACGCGATGCATCCAGCACGCCCGCTGAGAGGCTGCAGCAGCACCGCTCTACCGCCGCCTCACCGGAGTCTGCGACCATCCGCCAGGTCGGATGGGAACGAGGAGCCAGGATGACCCCAGAGGGGTTCGCCGTCGCGGTCTGCCGTGAGGCCGGCCGTTGGTCCTGCGACCTGCTTCCCCCGGCCGTGCTCGACGATCTCGAGCACTGCATCGCGGCGCTGCGCCAGCAGCCGAGTGACGCCGGGCCGGTAGCTCTGCTCAACATCGAGGACGAGTTTTTCATCGCGCTGCGGATCCGTCCCGAATCGGGGGTCGGACTGCTGTTGTCCGACGTCACAGCCGCCGTCGACTGGGATCTGGCCAGGCAGGCGGCCCGGTGGCTGGGGGAGGACGTCCCCGACGAGGACGACGACGAGGAGATCTGGCCGGTCGGCGACCTCGACCTGTTCGCCGATCTGGGGCTGCCGGCCGACGAGCTGCGGATGATCGTCGACAACCTCGAGTTGTACGCTGACGAGATGCTCGCCCAACTGGCCGGCAACCTCGGGTTCGGTGCCGAGTTCGCCGCGGCAGTGGGCGCCCGCCCGCCTCGATGACCGGCGGGTACGACGATCCGATGCGCCGGGCGCTCGAGCTGGCGCG
>JBBPYA010000018.1:0-3606 GCA_038200385.1 Mycobacteriales bacterium | reverse complement strand
GGGACCAGCCGCAGCATCTCCTCGCAGGCCCGCACCACTACCGGGATCATCAGCACCGACAGCGCGACGGCTCCGGCCGCGCCCAACCGCACCCCGGGACCGAAGAAGAGCACGAACAGCGCGTAGGCGAACAGGCCGGCCACGATGGAGGGGATGCCGGTCATGACGTCGACGAGGAACGTGATGGCCTGGGCCAACCGGCCATCGCCGTACTCCACCAGGTAGACGGCGCTGAGCAGCCCGATCGGGATCGAGATCAGCGCCGCGCTCACGGTGATCAGCAGGGTGCCGATCAGCGCGTGCAGGATCCCGCCGCCCGGCCCGATCACGCCTCGCATGCTTTCGGTAAACAGCGTGAGGTCCAGGCGGGGCAGGCCGTTGTCCAACACCGTCCACACCAGGGAGACCAGCGGCAGCATCGCCAACGCGAACGCCGAACTGACCACGATCGTCACCAGCCGGTCGGCGGCCCGCCGCCGGCCCTCGACCCGCCGGGACACGGTGTACTGGACGACGGAATAGACGAGCAGCGTCAACACCACGAAGCCGACCAGGCTGAACCCGATGATCCGCAGCAGGACTCCCACCGCGACCGCCGAGCCGGCGAACAGGGCGTACCCGGCCCAGCGGGGCAACCGACCGAACACCTTCGGCAGGTCGCCGGCGTCGGATCCGGGGCGCGGGCGCCGCGGGGAGATCGACGTCGCCATCAGTTCGCCGCCGAGAAGTCCTTGCGGCGGGCCAGAAAGGCCCGCGCGCCGGCATTGACGAGGAAGGTGATGACGAACAGGACCAGACCCGTCGCGATCAGCGTGTTGACGTCCAGCCCGGTGGATTCGGGGAACTTCAGGGCGATGTTGGCGGCCACCGTGGCCGGGTTGGACTGGCTGATCAGGTTCAGGCTGATCCCCCCACCGACGGAAAGCACGAGGGCCACTGCCAGGGTCTCCCCGAGCGCCCGGCCGAGCCCGAGCATGGCGGCGCTGACCACGCCGGCCTTGCCGTAGGGGATGACCGACATCCGGATCATCTCCCACCGGGTGGCTCCGAGGGCGAGCGCGGCCTCCTCGTGCAGGACCGGGGTCTGCAGGAAGACCTCGCGGCAGATCGCGGTCATGATCGGCAGGATCATCACCGCAAGCACCACGCCGGCGGTGAGGATCGTGCGGCCGGTGGCCGAGGCGGGGCCGGCGAAGAACGGGACGAAGCCGAGGTGCTCCGCTGACCAGCGGTAGAGCGGGACGAGCCTGGGCGCCAGTGTGATGATCCCCCAGAGTCCGAAGACGACGCTGGGGACGGCCGCCAGCAGGTCCACGAGGTAGCCCAGCCCCTGGGCCAGCCGGCGCGGCGCGTAGTGCGAGATGAACAGGCCGATCGCCACCGCCATCGGGACGGCCAGGATCAGCGCGATCACGGCTGAAAGCAGGGTTCCGAAGACCAGCGGCGCGACGTAAGGCAGGAATCCCTGGCCGCCGGGCAGGTCCGCGCCGTTCGCGGTGAGCGCGGGTAGCGACTGGACCACCAGGAAGATCGTTACCCCGGCGAGGGTGACCAGGATGACGCTCCCGGCCGCGCGGGTAAGGCCGGCGAAGATCCGGTCACCCCGACGCGCCCGCCGCCGTGGTGCCGGCGGGGCGGGCGAATCGGTCAGCGGCGTGGTCACAAGGGGCGCTCTCCGCGAAAGGGGTAACCGGTCCGGGCGGCCGAGGCTCGGCCACCCGGACCGGTGTGGAGGCTAGTCAGGAGTCCGGCCGGGGTGCAGCGCTACTTGCTGATCATGTCGATCGAGGACTGAGCCTGCTCGCTCAGGGTGCTGGTCAGCGGCGCCGACCCGGCCGCGGAGGCTGCGGCCTGCTGGCCCTCGCTGCTGATGATGTAGCTGAGGAACGCCTTGACCAGCTGACCCTGCGTCGCGTCGGAGTACTTGGTGCAGAAGATCTCGTAGGACACGAGGACGATCGGGTACACGCCGGACTGGGTGGTGTCCCGTGCCACGTCGATGGCCAGGTCCCCGGCCGGGCGACCGGTGACCGCCGTCGAGGCCTCCAGCACGGCGGCGGCGGCCTCTGGCGAGTACTTGACGAAGTCGTTGCCCACCTTGATCGAGGCGACGCCGAGCTGGCCGGCCTGGCTGGCGTCGGCGTAGCCGACGGTCCCGTCACCCGCGCCCACGGCCTGGATGACTCCGGACGTGCCGTTGGCGGCCTCGCCGCCGGACACCGGCCAGTCTTCGCTCGCAGCGTCGGTCCAGACGTTCGGCGCGGCCTTGGACAGGTAGTCGGTGAAGTTCTTGGTGGTGCCGGAGGGGTCGGAGCGGTTCACCGGCGTGATGGCCAGGTCGGGTAGCTGCGCGTCCGGGTTGTCCGCGGCGATCGCCGGGTCGTTCCACTTCTTGATGTCCTGGTGGAAGATGCCCGCGACCGTGTCCGGCGTGAGGTTGAGCGAGTCGACGCCCTGCAGGTTGAACACGACCGCGATCGGCGAGATGTACGTCGGGATGTCGACGGCCTCCGAGCCGCAGCGGTCCTTGGCCTTGGCCAGTTCGTCGTCGCTCATGTACGCGTCGGAGCCGGCGAAGTCGGTTCCCCCGGCGATGAACTGCTCGCGACCACCGCCGGACCCCACCGGGTCGTAGTTGACGGTGACGTCGGGGTTGGCGGACTGGAACCCCGCGATCCAGGACTGCATGGCCGCGGTCTGCGCCGAGGACCCGGCGCCGGCCAGCGTGCCGCTCAAGGCTCCGCCGGAGGCGCCGGAGGCACCGGACGTGTCGCTGGACCCCCCGCTGGTCCCGCTGCTGCTGCCGCAGGCGGCAAGGGCGATGGCGCCGGCCACGGTCACGGCGGCGAGCCGGATGGGGCGATGCAACGTCAAGGAAGAACCCTCCTGGTAGGGCAGCGGACGGCCGCCGCTGCCTCGGAATCGACAAGACCGAAGGTAGGCACATCAAGTGACCTGCCCGGTCAGGACAGGTGAACGACGGGCGAACTCCCGATGAGCGTGCGGGTACCGTCACGCTGTGGCCGGCGAGCGAATCCTGTCCGAGAGCATCGTGATCGACGTACCGGCAGGGCGGATCTTCGACCTGCTCGCCGATCCCCGGCGACACCCGCTGATCGACGGCTCCGGGTCGCTGCGCGGCTCCGTCGTCGGCCCGGACCGGCTCGAGCGCGGGTCGAAGTTCGGGATGAACATGCGGATGGTGCTGCCCTACCGCGTGACCAACACCGTCGTGGAGTTCGACGAGGGCCGGCGGATCGCCTGGCAGCACATGGCCCGCCACACCTGGCGGTACGAGTTGGAACCTCGTGGCGAGAGCACGCAGGTCACCGAGTCCTGGGACTGGTCGGCCTCCCCGGTGGCTCTCCCGATGGAGATCGCCGGCTTCCCGGCGCGCAACCGGTCCGCCATCCGCGCCTCGCTGCGTCACCTCAAGCACGTCGTCGAGTCCCGGGCGGACCTGGGCGGTTCACCCCCCGCTTGAGGACTGCCGGCTAGGGGCAGCCGCCGCCCGCCGCGGTCGCGACCCGGTCCAGCGCCGCCCCGCCCTGCGGCAGGACCACCGTGGCCTCGTCGATGACCGATCGGTACAGCCGGGCGCCCAGC
>JBBPYA010000017.1:0-6762 GCA_038200385.1 Mycobacteriales bacterium | reverse complement strand
GCCGAGCGCCAGGAACGCGCCCAACGTCACGGCGTCCACGCCGTCGGGGTCCCCGGGGCGATACGCCGCAAGCAGCCGCCGGGCGTGCCGGTGGAAGCGGGTGATCTCGGCGAGCAGCCGCAGGTAGCGCGGGTTGGCCACTGTGCGGCGCTGCGCGAACAGTCCCGGCAGCCCGCGGGCGCCGGCGTACTCCAGGCCGCAGCCCTGGCACCGGATGCTCATGCTCATCTCGGTCTGCTGGGTCGCAACCCCCAGCTCACCGAAGAGCCGGAGCAGGTTCGGGTAGGTCCGCTCGTTGTGCACGATGAAGCCGGTGTCGATGGGGATGACCCGGCCGTCCGGGGTGGGTACGTCGTGGGTGTGCGCGTGCCCACCGAGCCGGTCGTCGGCCTCGAAGATCGTGACGTCGTAGCGCCGTTGCAGTAGGTATGCCGCGGTCAGCCCGGCTACCCCGGCGCCGACGACGCTGACGGTGGGTCGGTCCTGTCTCACCGCCGGCCGGCCCAGCCCAGGCGCGCCGGGCGGAGCAGTTCGTTCAGCCCGCAGGCGGCCGTGGCCGCGCCCAGGACGCGAGTGAGTGCGGGCACTGCGGCTCCTTGCTGCTCAGCGGTCGGCTTCGGCCGTGGTGCGAGGAACCTCCAAGGCCACTCGAAGTCCCCCTGGAGGCTCCTCGTGCAGAGCATTCGTCAGCAGCGGCCAGAGCGGTTCGAATCCGAGCATTCCCAAAGTGGCATTCCGGGCAAAGGCATGCCAGTCCCGGCCCCGGCGGAACAGCGCGTGGCCGACGCCTTGCACCTCCAGCCGGGCGACGTCCGGGTGCGCGGCCTTGGCCCGCACCGCGAACTCGTAGCTGACCCGCGGGTTGACCCATCTGTCGCGGGTGCCGTGCGCCATCAGGACGGTGCGCCCGGCCAGCGCGGGCACCGGCTCGTCCGAGGGCAGCCACGGGGCCAGCCCGCAGACGCCGACCACCTGCGGGTGGGACACGGTGCGAATCGCCGCCCGGCCGCCCATCGAGTGGCCGACCAGGACCACCGGAACCCGGCCGTACCGGCGGGTGATCTCCTCCAGCGCCCAGTTCGTGTCCCGGGCGGGGTCCGCGGCCGCGCCGTTCCACCCGGGCAGGCGATAGTGCAATATCAGCGTGGCCACCCCGTGCGGCTTTCCCGCGGCACCGAGCCGGCGGAGGAACGGACGCATCCGCAGCATCGACAGGCTGCGCATGGTCGGCGGTTCGGTGGCACTGACCTTGCCCCCGTGCAGGACGAGGATCACCGCCGCGACCCGGCCCGGTGGCTCGACGGTCTCGACGTAGGGACGTTGCTGGATCGTGGGCATGGAGGGCATCGTCGGCCACGGTATATCCCGCCGCCGCAGTCGGCTTGTCCGTCCGTAGTTTGTCGGCTATGCAGCGTGCTGTGGGCGACGTTCCGGACCTGGACCTGCTCCGGGCGGTCGAGGCCAGGGTGCTGTGGCTGGCCACCTCGATGGTCCATCACGTCAACACCGCGAAGCCCGCGGGCAAGGACGAGCCGCCGTCGGTGAAGGTCGGCGGGCACCAGGCGTCCTCGGCCTCGATCGTCAGCATCATGACCGCACTGTGGTTCGGTGCGCTGACCGCGCAGGACCGGGTCAGCGTCAAACCGCACGCCAGTCCCGTCCTGCACGCGATCAACTACCTGCTCGGCGACCTGGACGTCTCCTACCTGCCGCGGCTGCGCCAGTTCGGTGGCCTGCAGTCCTACCCGAGCCGGACCAAGGACCCGGACACCGTCGACTACTCCACCGGCTCGGTGGGGATCGGTGCCACCGCCCCGATCTGGGGTGCGCTGTCCCGGCGGTACGTCGAGCGCTTCGGCGTACCGGCCGGGGGTCGGCAGATCTCGCTGCTCGGCGACGCCGAACTCGACGAGGGGGCGTGCTGGGAGGCGATCCTGGACCCGACGGTCGGCACGTTGGGCGAGGTGCTCTGGGTCGTCGACCTCAACCGGCAGTCCCTGGACCGGGTCGTCCCGCAGATCGCCGCCGAGCGGATGGCCGGGATGTTCGCCGCGGCGGGCTGGCAGGTCATCACGTGCAAGTACGGCCCGCTACTGCGGCGGCTGTACGCCGAACCCGGTGGCCAGGCGCTGCGGGACCGGATCGACGCGATGGGCAACCCCGAGTACCAGCGGCTGCTGCGCTCCACCGGGCCGGAGCTGCGGGTCCGGCTGGCCGGCTCCGGGCCCGGCGCCTCCGGCATCCAGCGGATCGTCGACGGCCTGGACGACGCCACCTTGCATGCCGCGGTCCGCGATCTCGGCGGGCACGACCTCGGGGGCCTGGTGACGGCGTTCGGGCAGGTCGCCGACGACCGGCCGACGGTGATCCTGGCGTACACGATCAAGGGCTACTCGCTGCCGACCGAGGGGCATCCGGCCAACCACTCTGCGCTGCTGCGCCCGGAGCAGTACGCCGACCTCGCCGGACGACTCGGCGCCGACCTCGAGCAGCCGTGGCAGCTGTGGGATCCGGACGCTCCGCCGGCCCTGCTGTGCGCCCAGGTGGCCGAGCGGCTCAAGCGCCCCGCGGTGCAGTGGCGTGAGCCGCCCGCCGTACCCGAGGACCTGGGCCGGACCCACCGTGGGACCGCCTCCACCCAGGCCGGGCTCGGCCGCAGCCTCGTGGACCTGCACCGGGACGCGCCCGAGGTCGCCCGCCGGGTCGTGACCACCAGCCCGGACGTCGCGAGCAGCACGAACCTCGCCGGCTGGCTGAACAAGGTCGGCATCTTCGCCGTGGGGGAGGTCACCGACTGGTTCGAGGACGACGCCGAGACCCGGCTGCACTGGCGGGAGCACCCGCTGGGCCAGCACATCGAACTCGGTATCGCCGAGGTCAACCTGGTCGGGCTGCTCGGCGAGCTGGGTGCCACCTGGAGCCGGTGGGGGCAGCCGCTGCTGCCGATCGGCACCATCTACGACCCGTTCGTCAACCGCGCCCTGGAGCCGTGGAGCTATGGCTGCTACGCCGGTGGCCAGTCCATCCTGGTCGGGACGCCGTCCGGGGTGACGCTGGCGCCGGAGGGCGGCGCGCACCAGTCCATCACCACCCCGTCGACCGGAATCGAGCAGCCCGGCGTGGTCTGCTACGAGCCGGCGTTCACCCAGGACCTGGAGTGGTGCCTGCTGCGCTGCCTCAGCCTGCTGGGGCGGCCCGACGGTTCCTCCGCGTACCTGCGGCTTTCCACCCGCCCGCTGGAACAGGCCGTAGCGGGGGTGCCGGAGGACGCCGCCGGTCGGGAGCGCCGGCGCGACCTGGTGGTCCGCGGCGGGTACGTGCTCGCCGAGTCCGCGGAGGCGGTGGTGACGCTGGTGGCGATGGGGGTGCTTGTCGTCGAGGCGCTGGCCGCGGCCGCCGAGCTGGCCGCCGCCGGGTTCCCCGCCCGAGTCGTGTGCGTGACCAGCGCTGACCTGCTCTTCCGGGCCATGCAGCACCGGCGCGGGCTGGCCGGGGACGACCCGCTGGCCGACGAGGCGATCCTCGCCGACCTGTTCGACCGGCCGCTGCCGCTGGTCACCGTGCTGGACGGGCACCCGCACACGCTGGCGTTCCTCGGTGCGGTCCACGACACCCCGATCACGACGCTGGGGGTGACCGCGTTCGGGCAGGTCGGCACGATCGCGCAGGTGTACGACCTGCACGGCATCGGCGTGCGGTCCATCGTCGCGGCCGCCCTGGACCTGCTCGACTGATCAGGTCGCAGCCGGCATCCGTGCGGAGGTATCTCGCTCGCTCCTGCGCGCTCCGAGAAGGTGGTCCCGGCTTTCCGCCAGGATCCGCCCCGGGAACGCGCCCGGTCGAGAGGAGAACCCGATGCCGCTGTTCGACAGGATCACGACGTACTCGGCCTACGTCAGCCAGAACAACTACCTGAGTTTCTCCCGTTCACTCCGGCTCGCCCTGGAGTCGGGGGGAACCGCGTTCATTGGGTTCCCACCGGTGCGTCCGGCCAACTGGTTGACCCAGAGTCCCGGCTTCACGACGGTCTACATGCCGCTGGAGGAGTACAACGACGTGTACCACGTACTGCAGACCGAGAAGCCGGTGTTCTTCACCGCCCTGCAGTTCCTCGGCCTGGACGTCGCCGCCGTGCACACCGAACTGGACCTCAGCCTGGGCGAGCCCACCGGCGAGGGCTACGACGACCAGAGCCTGGAGGCGCTGATCGTCCGGGCCAGGAACGAGCCGGACGCGCTGGTGGGCGGATCGCCGGTCGCCGCCGCCGGGTAGGCCCCGGGCCTCGTCACGCGGCAGCTGCCTGCCGGAGAGCGACGGCCTCGACGTAGGCGGCGCCCGGGGCAGGCCGACCCCGCCCGCGGCCGGTCCGCTCAGGGCCAGCATCGCCAGCCCGGACAGCAGTGACGCGCCGGCGTCCACGCGCAGGATCTGGGACAGCGCCCGGCCCTGGACGAGACTGCGGCCGGTTGTGGCGGTGGGGTTCATGGCAGCTCCTCGGGGTCGATCGGTGCTTTGCGGTTCCCAGCGTCGACGCTGCGGCGTACGCCGTCGATGACCTCCGAGGTCATGGAAACGGCCCGGTCCGGCCGCTACCGTCGCCGGTGTGACGGCGGTACTCGAGGACGGCTATGCCCGACCGGTGGGGCAGCTGCTGCGCGGCTGGCGGGAACGCCGTCGGCTGAGCCAGCTGGAGCTGTCGCACTCGGTGGAGGTGTCCACCCGGCATCTCAGCTACGTGGAGACCGGGCGGTCCCGGCCGAGCCGGGCGATGGTGCTGCGGTTGGCCGAGCACCTCGACGTCCCGCTGCGCGACCGCAACCGGCTGCTGCTGGCCGCCGGCTACGCGCCGGTGTACGCCGAGACGTCCCTGCACTCACCGCAGATGTTGGCGATCCGGGGTGCCGTCCGCCGGCTGTTGACCGGGCACGAGCCGTACCCGGCGATGGCCGTGGACCGCTGGTGGAACCTCGTCGAGGCCAACGCCCCGGTGCAGCGCATCCTTGGCGCCGTCGACCCCGGGCTGATCACGCCGCCGGTCAACGTGCTGCGGCTGACCCTGCATCCGAAGGGCCTGGCGCCGATCACCACGAACCTGCCCGAGTACCGCGCTCACGTGCTGCGACGCCTGGAACGCCAGGTCGAGGCCACCGCCGACCCGGAGCTGCTCGACCTGCTCGCCGAGCTGCGTGGGTACCCCGGCGGCAGCTCGAGCGCCGGCCCGCCGGGCCTATGCGACGAGGGCGGTGAGGTGGTCGTGCCGTGGCGGGTCCGTTACGAGGGGTACGACCTGGCGTTCCTGAGCACCGTGGCGACGTTCGGAACGCCGGCGGACATCACCGTCGCTGAGCTGGTCATCGAGCTGCTGTTCCCGGCCGATGAGCAGACCGCCGCTGCGCTGCGGGCCATCGCCGAGGCCGGCTGAGCGACCGGCCGCGCCGCCGACCGGCCGTTTAGCATGTGAGCCGGCCCCTCATCCCGCGAGTTCGCGGACGACTTCGCTGTGCTCGCGCATCGTGGCCGCGGGATCGCGTCCGGGCTGCCGGCCGAACCCGCAGTACATGGCGACGCCGAAGTCGGGCAAGTACCGGGAGGCGGTGCGGTGCCGGCGGCGCAGCCCGGCCAGGCCGTCCACCGGCAGCACGATGCCCAGGTAGGGCCGGGCGTCGCCGGGCTCGAGCCCGGCCAGCGGCGCAAAGAACCGGTCGTCCTCGCTGCGCAGGTAGCGCGGTCCGGCCAGGTGCAGCCAGTCCACCGGACGCCCGGAGTGGGCCACCGCGTGGTTGGCCATCCGGACGAGCAGACCGAGGTCGCGCGCCTCGTACATCGGCCACTCCGGGAACGTTCCGTAGCACAGGTGGTACCCGAGCAGGGCGTCCGGCGGCACCAGCCGGGACAGCCGCTCGACCGGCCCGGCGAAGCGGTCCCAGGCATCCCCGGCGGTCCAGGCCAGCACGCCCTCGAGGTCGAGCACCTCATAGCAGACGTCCCACTGGATGGCGAGGTCCGCGGCCGGGATCTGTGCGGTCAGGCGCTGCAGCTCGCGGGCGAGGAGGTTCTCGAACGCGCGCTCGGCGACCGGATAGTCCGCACCGAAGTCCTGTTTGAAGCCGTTCATGGCGCTGGCCGGGAAGGGCAGCCCGATCTGGAATCGCAGCTGCTGCGGGATCACGCCCTGCTCGCGCAGGGCTCGGAACTGCGCGTAGGACTCCAGCGCGGCGTCGATCCGCGGCCAGCTCTCCCAGCGCAGCTCGGTCACGCCGTCGCGGATGCCGAAGACCGGGGTCTCGTAGGCGTGCCTCGGGATCCCGGTGGGGGACTCGGTGACGGCGACCGTCTCGACATCGGGGTGCGGGCGCACCAACTGCTCGCGCTCGTACCCGACCCAGGCCGCCCGCGGTCCGGTCTCCCCGTCCGGCAGCGCGAAGACCTGCTCGGCGAACAGCTCCGCCCCGGCGCGGAACGCCGACTCGGTATCTGCGGCCGGCAGGCTGCCGACCAGCAGCAGATCGCTGTGCACCCGTCCTGTCATCAGCTCAGCTCCTCAGCTCCTCGGGTCCTCCGGTCGGGCTCCGGTTGGGCTCCGGTTGGGCTCCGGTTGGGCTCCGGTTGGGCTCCGTCACGCTAACCCCACGAGGTCCGACCGCCGGCCGGCCGGGTCGGTCCGAAAATGGCTGGCCGGATCGGCGAGGGATCGAGCACGATCCCGGCATGGGTTGCTGCCTGGTGCGTCGTGGCCGCGGTACAGCGTGGACCGCCGTGGGG
>JBBPYA010000016.1:0-7787 GCA_038200385.1 Mycobacteriales bacterium | reverse complement strand
CGCGGCCTCAAGGCTCTGCGCGGAGCGGTCCTGCAGGACAGTCCCGTTGACGAGCACCGTCGGCGTGCTGGCCACGCCGGCCTTGCTCGACTCCGCAGTGACAGTCGCGGTCCAGTCGCCGAAGCGGAGGTCGCGGATCCCCCTGTCCACCGCGGTGCCCTTCGCGCCGGTGGCCGCCGCCATCGACACGAGCTGATCGTCGGTCAGACCGGCTCCGCCCTCGGCCGGCTGGGCGGCGTACAGGGCGCTGTGGAACTTCAGGAAGGCGGCGGTTCCGGCGGCATCGGCGACCACCGCCGCGGCATTCGCGGCGCGCGTGGAGTACTTGTCCGTGGACGCCCGGTCCAGGATCGCGATCGGGTGGTAGCGGACCCGGGCCTTGCCCTCGTCCACGAGGCTGGACAGGGTGGCCCCGTCCTGACTCTCGAACTCCTTGCATACCGGGCATTGGAAGTCCTCGTACACGTCGACGACGACAGGGGCGGTCGGGTTGCCGATCTCGAACGCCGAGTTCGACGTGCCGGCCGCCGTGTTCGCCGGAACCGTCGCGGCCGCGCCGCTGGTCCGTAGCACCTGTACCAGAACGACGGCGACCACCGCGATCAGGATTGCGGCGACGACCCAGGTACGGCGGCCCGGTCCAACCAGGCCAGCCGGGTCAGCGGCGCGGCGGCCAAGAAGCCGGCCAGCGCCAGCAATGCGGCGTCGCGCACCAACTCCCTGCCGTACGCCGTTCGCTCTGGAGCGACGGCCCCGCCGCCCCCGAAGCAGCCGCAGTCGATGCTCAGCCCGCGGGCCCACGCCGAGGCCACGGCGGCGATGAACACGGTGAGCAACACCGCTGCTGCGATGGCGGCGGCCCGCACGAACGCACCGGTCAGCAGCAGCAGACCGACGGAGATCTCCAGGGCCGGCGGCCCGAACGCGATCGGAGCCACCAGCACCTCGGGCAGCAACCGGTAGGCGCCCACCGCGCGCTCGGCCGCGGCGGATCGGGCAGCTTCAGTGCTCCGGCTACGACAAATACAGCTCCGAGCACCAGCCGTGCGGCCGTGCCGAGCCAGGATCGGATCTGGACTGCGTGCACCTGCATCCCTGCCGTGTCTGCCATCGCCACGTTCCACGGTATCCGGCAACGAGGAAACTGGTGGGCACCCGTCACTACTGTGGAACTCATGAGTTCCCGGCACATTCTGACCGCGGTGGCCTGGCCGTACGCCAGCGGCCCGCGGCACATCGGCCACGTCGCCGGCTTCGGCGTCCCGTCCGACGTGTTCAGCCGCTACCAGCGGATGGCCGGCAACGAGGTCCTGATGGTGTCGGGGACCGACGAGCACGGGACGCCGATCCTGGTGGCCGCGGACGCCGAAGGTGTCCCGCCCAAGGAGCTGGCCGACCGTTATAACCGGGTCATCGAGCAGGATCTCACCTCGCTCGGGCTGTCCTACGACCTGTTCACCCGGACCACGACGGTCAACCACCACCGCACGGCGCAGGACATCTTCAGCACCTTGTACAAGAACGGCTACATCTTCCCAAAGACGACGATGGGCGCGATCAGCCCGTCGTCGGGCCGCACCCTGCCCGACCGGTACGTCGAGGGAACCTGCCCGATCTGCGGCTACGAGCACGCCCGCGGTGACCAGTGCGACAACTGCGGCAACCAGCTCGACCCCATCGACCTGATCGACCCCCGCAGCCGGATCAACGGCGAGACCCCGGTGTTCGTGGAGACCGAGCACTACTTCCTGGACCTACCCGCGTTCGCCGACACCCTCTCCGGCTGGCTGCAGACCCGCACGAACTGGCGCCCCAACGTCCTGCGGTTCGCGATGAACCTGATCGAGGACGCCAAGCCGCGCTCGTACACCCGCGACCTGGACTGGGGTGTGCCGGTACCCCTGGACGGCTGGCGGGACCGGCCCGACAAGCGGATCTACGTGTGGTTCGACGCCGTCGTCGGCTACCTGTCGGCCTCCATCGAGTGGGCCCGGCGCTCCGGCGATCCCGACGCGTGGCGGCCGTTCTGGCAGGCCGACGACGCTCGCGGCTACTACTTCATGGGCAAGGACAACATCGTCTTCCACTCCGAGATCTGGCCGGCGCAGCTGTCCGGCTACAACGGTGACGGCGCGCACGGGGGCGAGCCGGGACCGCTCGGCCGGCTGCAGCTGCCGCACGAGGTGGTCTCCAGCGAGTTCCTCACGATGGAGGCCAAGAAGTTCTCTGCCTCCCGCGGCGTAGGCATCCTGGTCAACGACTTCCTCAGCCGCTACGACGCCGACGCGCTGCGGTACTACCTCGCAGTCGCCGGCCCGGAGACATCGGACACCGACTTCACCTGGGCGGAGTTCCTGCGCCGCAACAACGACGAGCTCGTCGCCGGGTGGGGGAACCTGGTCAACCGCTCGATCTCGATGGCCGCCAAGAACGTCGGCGCGATACCGGCGGCCGGCGAGCTGACCGACGCCGACCGGGCCCTGCTCCAGGTCTCCGCGGCCGCCTTCGGGCCGGTCGGCGACCTGCTGGGCCGGTCCCGGCAGAAGGAGGCGATCCGGGAGGCGATGAAGGTCGTCGCCGAGGCCAACAAGTACCTGTCCGACCAGGCACCCTGGAAGCTCAAGGACGACCCGGCCCGCCGCGACACCGTGCTGCACGTCGCGTTGCAGGTCGTCGACGACTGCAAGGCGCTGCTCACGCCGTTCCTCCCGCACTCGGCGCAGCGGGTCCACGAGCTGCTCGGCGGCACCGGGACCTGGGCGGCGCTGCCGGTGATGGCCGACGTGGAGGACCTCGACGGCGGTACGCCGTACAGCATCATCACCGGGTCGTACGCCGACGAGCAGGCGGCCTGGGAGTCCACGCCGATCCCGGCCGGTCGTCCGCTGGCGCCGCCGACGCCCGTGTTCGTCAAGCTGGACCCGTCCATCGTGGACGACGAGCTGGCCCGCTTCGGCACTCCGACGTGACGAGGTCCCGGTGAGCGGGTCCAAGCAGGACCGCCGGGGCGCCCCGCCACCGCCGGAGCCGTTGCCGGTCCAGGCGCTGGACAGCCACTGCCACGTCGACCACATGGGCGTGCTGATGCCGCAGGTGCTGGCCGAGGCCGCGGCCGTCGGCATCACCCGGATCGTGCAGGTCGGCACGGACGTCCAGTCCTCGGTCTGGTCGGCGGCGCAGGCGGCGGAGTACGACGCGGTGCTCGCGGCGGTCGCCGTCCACCCCAACGAGGCGGCCCGCGGGGGCGCGGGACCGAAGCAGCTGGCCGAGATCGACCGGCTGGCCGCGCAGCCCCGGGTGCGGGCGGTGGGCGAGACCGGGCTGGACCACTTCCGGACCGGTGCGGACGGGCACGCCGCGCAGGAGGCGGCGTTCCGCGCCCACATCGACATCGCCAAGCGGCACGCCAGGGCGCTGGTGATCCACGACCGGGACGCACACGACGACGTGCTGCGGGTGCTGGCTGAGGAGGGCGCGCCCGAACACACGGTGCTGCACTGTTTCTCCGGCGACGAGGCGATGGCGCGCACCTGCGTGGACCGCGGCTACGTGCTCAGCTTCGCCGGTACCGTGACCTTCGCCAACGCCGAGCCGCTGCGGGCGGCGGCCCGCTTGGTTCCGCTGGACCAGCTGCTGGTGGAGACCGACGCACCGTTCCTGACGCCGATGCCGTTCCGGGGCAGGCCCAACGCGCCGTACCTGGTGCCGTTGACCCTGCGGGCGCTGGCCGAGGTCAAACAGGTGCCCGTGGACGAGTTGTGTGCCGCGGTGACCGCGACCGGACGCCGCGTCTTCGGCTGACCCACTGTCCCGACCGGTGACCGGTGCCGAGGTAGGCGGCACGGCGCACAATGGGACGACCCGGGGCGGGGCCGCAGCGGACGTGGAGGTGACGATGGGCCGGATCGTGGTGTTCTTCCTGCTGCTGGTGCTCATCGTCCCGGCGCTGCTGCTGGGCCGGTTGTGGCGCCAGGCGACCCAGCGTCGGCTGGTCAACGAGGGCACCCTCGGTTTCGTCGTACCGACCGCCGAGGCGGACAAGACGATGGCCCGGTGGCCGGTCCGGGCCCGTGTGTTCCGAGCGGCCGGTCTGGTCGCCGGGCTGGGGCTGATCGTGCTGTTGGCGGTGCGGATCGGCACCGTGTCGGTCTTTGTGTGGCCGCTCGCGCTCGCGCTGGGGTACCTGCTCGGCGTACTGGCGGGGGAGCTGGCCCGCCCGCGGCCGCAGTGGGAGTTGGACCGGCGCCGGTCCGGCACGTTGTCGGACTACATCCATCCGGGCCTGGTCTGGTCGCTGCGCGGCACCGCGCTCCTGGCCACCGTGATCGCGGTCGGGACCCGGCTGCTCAGCAAGCCCACCTCCGGCGGATCGGCGGCGCTGCAGTTGGCTTGCCCCGGCGGCGGGGCCGAGCTGGTCGGTTCCGGGCAGGTCACCGAGTACGCCTCGATGGTGCTGGCGGTATCGGTCCTGAGCTGGCTCGTGACCGAGCTCACCCTGCTGCGCATCGTTCGGCTGCCCCAGGCCGCGCAGTTCGAGGACGTCCCTGTCGACGAGGCGCTGCGCAGCGCGAGCGCGCACGCCGCGGTCGCCGCGGGCAGCGTGCTCACACTGCTGCCGCTGGGCGGGTTCGCGCTGGTCACGGGCATTGCGGTCGTCGGAAGCTGCGCCAACTCCGACGTCGTCAGCCTGGCCCTGGTGGCCGGCGGGCTGGCCGCGCTGCTCGCCGGGTTCTTCGTCGCGGCCTTCCTCCCGAGCTGGCTGCGGCCGGTCCGGAGAGCGGCCGACGTCCGCTCCTGACTCCGTCCGGTCATCGCGGGTTCGCCAGAACGAGACCTGTCCGTTATCGTCTCGTGACGTACAGCCGGGGTGGGGAAGCCCCGTGCTGCGGACATCGTGCCTGCAGTGCTTACGGAGCGGCGCGCCCTGGCGTGCTTTGGCCTTTCCCCTGCCCGGACGCCATAACGTTCGGAGTCTCGTGCGCCGCCCCTTCAAGATCGTCCTGTTCGGGATCCTGCTCACCGGCCTGGTGGCCGGCTCGATCACCTGGGCCTCCTTCAGCAAGACCGTGACCCTCACCGTGGACGGGGCGGCGACCACAGTCAGCACCCGGGCCGACTCCGTCGGGGGGGTGCTCGCCGACGCCAAGCTCGACGTCGGGGCCCACGACCGGCTGCTGCCCAGCGCGGACTCCGCGATCCGGGACGGCGGTGAGATCACCCTCAACCGTGGCCGGCTCCTGGCGCTGTCCGTCGACGGCGCCCAGCGCGAGATCTGGGTGACAGCCCGCTCCGTGTCCGACGCCCTGGACCAGCTCGGCTTCCGCGACTCCAACATCTACGTCTCGGCGTCGCGGTCCACCCGGGTCCCGCTGGACGGGCTGTCGCTGGACCTGCGGTTGCCCAAGGCCGTCACGGTGCGCGTGGACGGCACGACCCGCCCGGTGGTCTCCTCGGCCGCCGACGTCGCAGGCCTGCTGGCCGAGCAGAACGTCGCGCTCGCGGCCACGGACACCACGTCGATGTACCTCAACCAGCCGCTGCTGACCGGGATGAGCTTGACGGTCACCCGGATCCGCTTCCAGCAGGCCCAAAAGACCGAACCGATCGCGTTCGCCGTCGTCGAGCAGAACGACGCCAACCTGCTCGTCGGTGAGACCCAGGTGGCGCGAGCCGGCGCCGACGGGGCCCGTCTGGTCACCTACCGGATCACCAAGACCGACGGCAAGGAGACCGCCCGCACGAAGGTCACCTCCAAGGTCACCCGGGAGCCGGTGAACAAGCTGATCTCGGTCGGGACCAAGCCGCGGCCACAGCCGGCGCCGCAGCCCGCCCCGCAACCGGCTCAGCAGCCCGCCACGCAACCGGCTCCGCAGCCCGCCCCGCAGCCCGCCCCGAGCGGCGGTGGTGGTGGCGGCGGCAGTGCGCCGCCGCCGAGCAGCAGCGGACTGAACTGGGACGCACTGGCCCAGTGCGAGTCCGGCGGCGACTGGTCGATCAACACCGGCAACGGGTACTACGGCGGCCTGCAGTTCGACAAGGGGACCTGGGACGCCTACGGCGGCGGGCAGTACGCCGCCTACCCGAACCAGGCCTCCCGGTCGCAGCAGATCGCCGTCGGGGAGAACCTGTACGCCGACCGCGGCGACAGCCCGTGGCCGGCCTGCGGCTTCCACCTCTACGACTAGTCCCGGACCGGCGGCGCGGCTGCTCGGCTCGGCCGAGCTCCGCGCGCTGGCCGCCGACGTAGCGCTGCGCCCCACGAAGAGCCGCGGGCAGAACTTCGTGCACGACCCGAACACGGTGCGTCGGATCGTGCGGCTCGCAGGGCTGAACCCAGCCGACGTCGTGCTTGAGGTCGGGCCGGGCCTGGGCTCGCTCACCCTCGGGCTGCTCCCGCATTGCGACCGGGTGGTGGCCGTGGAACTCGACCCGGCCCTCGCGCGGGTGCTGCCCGGCACCGTCGCGCACCGAGCCCCCGCGCTCGCCGACCGGTTGACCGTGGTCGAGGCCGACGCGCTGCGGCTGAGTACGGTGCCCGGCCCCGCGCCGAGCGTCGTCGTCGCGAACCTGCCGTACAACGTCGCCGTCCCCGTGCTGCTGCACCTGTTGGCCCTGCTGCCGGCGCTGCGTCGCGTCCTCGTCATGGTGCAGGCCGAGGTCGCGCAGCGGCTGGCCGCACCGCCCGGGTCCAGGGTGTACGGCGCGCCGTCGGTCAAGCTGGCGTGGTACGGCGCAGCCCGCCGGGCCGGCGCGGTGAGCCGGCACGTGTTCTGGCCCGAGCCGAACGTCGACTCCGAGCTGGTAGAGCTGAGCCGGCGACCCGAACCGGTGGGCGTCGGGCGGGACACCGTCTTCGCTCTGGTGGATGCCGCTTTCGGCACCCGGCGCAAGACGTTGCGGGCCGCGCTGGCCGGTTGGGCGGGGTCCCCGGAGCGCTCCGAGCAGCTCATCAGGGCGGCCGGACTGGACCCCGCACTGCGCGGGGAGGCCCTGGACCTGACCGGCTTCGTCGGCCTCGCCCGGGCTGCGGAGACAATGCTTGCGTGAAGAACGACGTGCTGGTCCGGGCGCCGGCGAAGCTGAACCTGCATCTGTCCGTCGGCCCGCGCCGCGCGGACGGTTTCCATGAGCTGGTGACGGTCTACCTCGCGGTCTCGCTGTACGACGAGGTCACCGTCCGGCCCGCCGACGGGCTGTCGATGAGCGTGGCCGGGGACCGGCTGCCCGGGCTGCCCCTCGGGGCGGACAACCTGGCCTGGCGGGCCGCGGAGCTGTTGGCCGCCCGCGCCGGCGCACCTGCGGACGCGCACCTGGAGCTGGCCAAGCAGATCCCGATCGCGGCCGGGCTCGCCGGGGGCAGCGCCGACGCCGCGGCCGCGCTGGTCGGCTGCGACCGGCTCTGGGGGACCAGGCTGTCCCGTGCGGACCTGCTCGAACTCGCCGAGGAGCTGGGCAGCGACGTCGCGTTCTCCCTCGCCGGTGGGCTGGCGCTGGGCACCGGGCGCGGGGAGTTGCTCACGTCGGTGCTGGCCACCGGCGACTGGCACTGGGTGCTCGCGGTGGCCGACGGCGGGCTGGCGACGCCCGCGGTGTACGCCGAGCTGGACCGGCAGCGGGCCGGCCAGCGCCCGTCGCTGAAGCCCCCGGACCAGCTCATCAACGCGCTGCGCGCACGAGACGCCCGCTGGGTCGGCCGGCTGGCGTGCAACGACCTGCAGGAGCCGGCGGTCGCGCTGCGCCCGGGGCTCCGGGCCACCCTGCGCGAGGGTGCCGATCTCGGCGCGCTG
>JBBPYA010000015.1:0-4113 GCA_038200385.1 Mycobacteriales bacterium | reverse complement strand
GAGGACCTCGGCGAGTTCCTCGCGGGTGACGCCGTTGCGGAGGGCCGCCGGGGCGTGCAACGCCAGCTCGTCGTGGGCGCGCAGCGCGGCCAGCACCGCGACCGTGACGATGCTGCGGGTACGCCGGTCCAGCTGCGGCCGGGACCAGATCGAGCCCCACACCGCCTCGGTGATGTACTCCTGGAACGGTCCGGCCAGCTCGTCGGCGCCCCCCAGGGAGCGGTCCACGTGGCCGTCACCGAGCACGCTCCGGCGTACCGCCATCCCGGCCGCCCGGCGGTCCGGCAGCAGGTGGCGCAGGATCAGCTCACTGCATCGCCCGGCTGCCTCGAGGGTGGCGAGGTGGGCCACGTCGGGTACGACGACCAACCGCGCGCCGGGGATGCCCTCGGCGATCCGCTGCCCCTGCTCGGGCGGGGTGGCCGGGTCTGCCGCCCCGGCGAGAACGAGGGTGGGTGCGGTGATGGCGCCGAGCCCGGCCAGCAGGGACATGTCGCGGATCGCGGCGCAGCATCCGGCGTACCCGACCGCGGACGTCGCGGCGATCATGTCGCGCAGCCACTGCACCAGTTCGGGTCGGCCGGCCCGGGTCGCCGGCGTGAGCCAACGCTCGGCGACGGCGTCGGCCACCGCCTGGGTGCCACCGGCAGCGACGGCCGCGATCCGCTCGTCCCACATCGAGGCCGGCCCGAGTTCGGCCGCCGTGCAGCACAGCACCAACCGCTCCACCCGATCCGGTGCGTTCCGGGCCAGCCACATCCCCACCATGCCGCCGAGGGACAGCCCCACCACGGACACCCGCTCGACGCCGAGGCGGTCCAGCAGATCCAGCGCGTCCCCGGCGACCTCGTCGAGGGTGTAGGGCCCCGGCGGCACCGGTGACCCGCCGTGCCCGCGGTGGTCGTAACGGATCACCCGTAGCCCGGCGTCGAGCAGGTGCGGCAGCTGCGGGTCCCACATCCGCAGGTCGCTGCCCAGCGACCCGGACAGGAGCACGACCGGCCCGTCCGCCCGTCCGGCCACCTCGTAGTGCAGGTCCACGGGCCGGCGCGGGGGCGCCGGCTCGGCTCCTGAGGTTGGTTCGGTCATGAGCTCTCCCGCCATTTCCGGTAGTCCTCGAGCGCCCGCCGGGTCAGCTCACGCGCCGGGTCCAGTTCGCGCCCCGGGTCGGTCAGGTCGATCAGCTCCGCCTTGTCCAGTACGCCGGACACCAGGGGCTCGGCGGCCAGCAGGTCGGCCAGCGGACCCTCGCCGGCCGCGGAGCGGCGGGCGCACCGGCCCACGACATCCTGCGCCGCCGCACGCCCCAGGGTCGGTGTCAGCGCCAGCCAGACCCGTTCGGCGGTGAGCAGCCCGGCCCGGTCGTCGACCGTCCGGCGCATCCGGTCGCTGTCGACCTGCAGCCGCTGCAGACTGGTCCGCAGCCACCAGGATGCCGAGCCGGCGGCCAGGAGCAGTTCGGTGAGCGGCCGCCACTGCGCGTGCCAGCCGCCGGCGGCCCGCTGGTACTCCTGGCCCATCGAGGCGAGCAGCGTCGCCACCAGCCCCGGGGCCTGCGCGGCGCAGGACACCGCCAGCACCGACGCCACCGGGTTGCGCTTGTGCGGCATCGCCGACGACGTCCCGGTTCCGGCCGGGCCGACCTCGGCCAGCTCGCCCACCTCGGACTGGGCGAGCAGGGTGATCGACCGGGCGATGGCGGCGACCGAGCCGGCGGCGTGCCCGAGGGCCCCGGCCAGCACGGCGATCCGCCCACGCTCGGTGTGCCATGGCAGCCGGGGTTCGGCCAGACCGAGCCGGGCGGCCATCGCGGCCACCACCCGCGGGCCGTCCTCGCCGTACCCGGCCAGCGTCCCGACGGCCCCGCCGAGCTGGACAGCCAGCCCCGACCGGGCCGCTACCAGGGCGGCGTCGGCGTGCAGGAGGCCGGCCAACCAGCCGGCCGCGGTCAGCCCGAACGTCGTCGGAGCGGCCAGCTGCAACAGGGTGCGACCGGCCTGCACGGTGTCCCCGTGCTGACCGGCCAGTCCCGCCAGCAGATCCAGGCAGCCGCCGAGGTCGTCCCGGATCACATCCAGCGCGGCCCGCGCGACGAGCATCGTGGCGGTGTCCAGGATGTCCTGACTGGTGGCCGCGAGATGCACCGAGGACGCCGCCTCGCCGCCGACCCGCACGCGGAGCATCGCCACGAGCGGGACGACCGGGTTGCCCGACCCCACGGAGCGCTCCCCCAGTTCCTTCGGGTCGTACGCCGAGGCGTCGCAGGCGGCGGCGATCGCCCGCGCCTCCGCCTCGGTGATCCGCCCGACCTCGGCCAGCGCGGCAGCGAGGGCGGCCTCGGCGTCCAGCATCGCCTGCACCCACGCCCGGTCGGCCACCGTGGTCCGGACCCCGCCTGCGGCCTGCAGCGGCGCGAACAGCTCAGTCATCGCGGCCGACCGGTCGGGGTGGACGCACTCACGGCGCGAGCACGTCCACCCGGCCGCCGCTGCGCCAGTACATCCCGTCGGCCCGACTGAGCAGTCCCTCGTCGACCAGGCCGCGGCGCAGCGCCGCGTAGTCGGCGTGGAAGGCGGCCAGGATCGCATTGACCTCCCGTTCCGGGTAGCGCACGCCCGGCTCGAACGTCGTGACGATGTGCCCGAGTACGACGGACAGCTTGCCCGGCGCCGTCGGGAAGTGCGTCAACCGGCCCTGCTTGAAGAAGGCGCGCAGGATGCTCTCCTCGGCCGGGTCGACGATCCCCAGGTCCTCCGGCGCGGGCTGCTCGGCCCGCGCGGCCTGCTTGAACAGCTCGGCGTGCAGCTCGTACCGGTTGTCCTGGATGCTCAGCAGGCCGGCGGACTCCAGCCGGCGTACCGCGCGGCCCACCGCCGGCGGCGCCAACCCGGAGCGCTCGACGATGTCCTCGAACCGAGTCGCTCCGAGGACGAGCGCGGCCACTACCCGAAGCCGCTCCGGTTCGGCCAGCAGACCGACGAGGACACCTGCTCGCACAGCGCCGACGGTAACGTGCCGGCCGTGGGAACGACGTACGAGGACGACCTTCGGTTGGCCCACGTCCTGGCCGACCAGGTCGACGCGCTGACAATGGCGCGCTTCCGCGCCGCCGACCTGCGGGTCACCACCAAGCCGGACTTGACGCCGGTCACCGACGCCGACCGGGCCGCCGAGGACCTGATGCGCACCAGCCTGGGCCGGGTCCGTCCCCGCGACGCCGTCCTCGGGGAGGAGTCCGGCGCGTCCGGGCACGGCCCCCGCCGCTGGGTACTGGATCCGATCGACGGGACCAAGAACTTCGTCCGCGGGGTACCGGTGTGGGCCAGCCTGATCGCCCTGATGGACGGCGACGACCCGGTCGTCGGCTTGGTGTCCGCGCCGGCTCTGGGCCGGCGCTGGTGGGCGGCCACCGGCTCGGGCGCGTGGACCGGGCGCAGCCTGTCCAGCGCCACCGCGTGCCGGGTCTCGGCGGTGGACCGCCTCGACGCGGCGAGCCTGTCCTACTCCAGCCTGTCCGGCTGGGCGGCGCAGGGTCGCCTCGGCGGCTTCCTCGAGCTGACCCGCTCGGTGTGGCGGACCCGCGGGTACGGCGACTTCTGGTCGCACATGCTCGTCGCCGAGGGCGCCGTCGACGTGTCCTGCGAGCCTGAGGTCTCGCTGTGGGACCTGGCCGCGCTGGCGGTCGTCGTGACCGAGGCCGGTGGCCGGTTCAGCGACCTGGAGGGGCGCCCCGGTCCGGACGGCGGCAGCGCGGTCTGCAGCAACGGAGTGTTGCACGAGCAGGCGCTGGCCCTGCTGCGCCCGGACCCGGACCCCGCGGGGCCGGTCGGTCGTGGCCCGATGCCGGACGGGGACGTCACCGCGGCCTGGTGAAGCGCGGCTCAGGCCAACCCGCGGATCACTCGGGTCGGCGGCCGGTCCCCCCGGATCGAGGCCACCACATCGAGCACCTGCCGGGTCTGCGCGACCTGGTGCGCCCGGAAGACCCGCGCCCCGTGCCAGGCGCAGACCGCCGTGGCCGCCAGCGTCCCGGTCAGCCGCTCCCCCACCGGCAGGTCCAGCGTCTCCCCGATGAAGTCCTTGTGCGACAAGGCGACCAGCACCGGCCACCCG
>JBBPYA010000014.1:0-9130 GCA_038200385.1 Mycobacteriales bacterium | reverse complement strand
CTGAACGGCGCCGCCGTCAGCGGCCTCGCCGTGGCCATCCGCGACCAGTGCCCCTGACCGGTCCGCCCCGGCCCCGCCCCCCGAACCCGCCACGATCAGGTCACCTGATCGTCGCGTGACCTCGCGGGCGGCCCGCCACCCGCGAGGTCACGTTAAGGCCCGGTAGGACGCTCCCGCGGGCCGCCGTCGACCGGGTTGGCGCCGTCAGCCGCGAACTCGTCCACGCCGACATCGCCTGAGAGCTTGCCCGGCCGGGTCTTAGAGCGCGTAGTCCTTGAGCAGGCCGCGGCTGATGATCATCTTCTGGATCTCGCTGGTGCCCTCGCCGATCAGCAGGAACGGCGCCTCCCGCATCAGCCGCTCGATCTCGTACTCCTTGGAGTACCCGTAGCCACCGTGGATCCGGAAGGACTCCTGGGTCACCTCGACGCAGTACTCGCTGGCTAGCAGCTTGGCCATCCCGGCCTCGACGTCGTTGCGCTCGCCGGCGTCCTTGAGCCGGGCGGCGTTGACCATGAGCAGGTGCGCGGCCTCGACCTTGGTGCCCATCTCGGCCAGCTTGAACGCGATCGCCTGATGCTCGGCGATCTTCTTGCCGAAGGTCTCCCGCTGCTGGGCGTAGGCCACCGCCAGCTCGAAGGCCCGGATCGAGATGCCGCAGGCGCGGGCTGCGACGTTGACCCGGCCGACCTCGACGCCGTCCATCATCTGGTAGAAGCCGCGGCCGGGATCGCCGCCCAGGATCGCGTCGGCACCGATCCGGAAGCCGTCGAAGACCGCCTCGGTGGAGTCCACGCCCTTGTAGCCCATCTTGTCCAACTTGCCGGGGATGGTCAGCCCGGGCAGCACCTCTCCGGTCCCGGCCGGCTTCTCGACCAGGAACGCGGTGAGGTTCTTGTACGGCGAGCTCTCCCCCAGGTCGGTCCTGACCAGGGTGGCGATCAGGGTCGACGTGCTGCCGTTGGTCAGCCACATCTTCTGCCCGTCGATGACGTACTCGTCGCCGTCGGGGACCGCGCGGGTCTTGATCGCGGCGACGTCGGAGCCCAGCGCCGGCTCGGACATCGAGAACGCACCGCGCACGTCACCGGCAGCCATCTGGGGCAGCAGCCGCTGCTTCTGCTCGGCGGTCCCGTGCTGGCCGAGCATGTAGGCCACGATGAAGTGGGTGTTGATGACGCCGGACACGCTCATCCAGCCGCGGGCGATCTGCTCGACGACCAGGGCGTAGGTGAGCAGCGACTCACCCAGCCCGCCGTACTCCTCGGGGATGGTCAGGCCGAACAGGCCCATCTCCTTCATCCCGTCGACGATGTCCTGCGGGTAGGCGTCGGCATGTTCCAGGGCCATCGCGTGCGGGATGATCTCTTTGTCCACGAACTGCCGGACCGTGGCCAGGATCTCCCGCTGGAGGTCGGTCAGACCCGGCGTCTGGGCCAGTCGGGCCATGCAGTCCCTCCTCGGCAGGATGATCGGTCAGCGTGGCCGGCAGGTGACCGGTCGCGGCGGCGGGATGCCTCGTTCCGCAGTATTCACGTCGGCAGCGGATACAGTCCTGGCCGGTTGCCAGGATCGGGGAGAGTGTGACGAACTTCGAGCCGGAGTACCCGCAGCGCAGCGGGCCGTCGACGGCCGGTGGTCCACCGGCGTACGGCCGGCCGCCGTTCGCTCAGCACCAACCGGGGCAGCAGGACGGCCAACCGCAGTACGCCCAGCAGCACGGGCCTCCGCCCACGGGTCAGCCGGGGTACGGACAGGGTCAATACGCACCGGCGTGGGGACCACCGCGGGCGCCGACGAACACCATGGCCATCCTGGCGCTGGTCTTCGCCTTCGTGTTCGCACCGCTGGGCATCGTGTTCGGGGTCATCGCCCGCGGTCAGATCGCCCGGACCCGCGAGGAGGGCGGCAGCCTGGCGTTGGCCGGAATCGTGGTCGGCTCGGTGTTCACCGTGCTGATAATCCTGTACTTCATCGTGCTGTTCGTGCTGCTCGGCTCGGCAGTGGACCAGATCAACCACATCGACTTCCCGACGGCCACCTGAGGCGCGATCCCCGCATGCTGGATCGCACCGCGCTGGAGCATGTCGCCACCCTGGCCACCGAGCGGCTGCGGCTGGTGCCGCAGGGACCCGAGCAGTTCGCCGACGGGTGGGCCGCGCTCGCCGACGCCGAGGCGATGCGGCTGACCGGGACGCACGCCGTGTTCACCGAGGACGCCGTACGGCGGTATCTGGCCAGCCTGCCCGGCAACGCCGACCGCTCCGACTGGGCGATCCTGGACGCCGCCGACGGGCGCTACCTCGGCGAGGTCGCGCTCAACGATCTGGATGTGGACAACGAGTCGATGAACTTCCGGATCGCGCTGTCCGGCGGCTACGGCCGTGGGGTCGGGACCGAGGCGACCCGTGCGGTGGTGGCCTACGGCCTGGATGTGGTCGGGCTGCACCGCATCTCCCTCGGTGTCTACGCCTTCAACCCGCGGGCGATCCGGGTGTACGAGAAGTGCGGCTTCCGTCACGAGGGCGTGGGGCGGGAGGTCCTGCGGTGGGACGGCGAGTGGTACGACGAGGTCCGGATGGCGATCCTGGCCGGCGATCCGCGCTGAGCTGGATCCGTCGCGGCGAAGTTCTGGGGTGCCGGCCGCCCGAAACCGGTCCACAGGTGCAGCGCCCGAGCGACAATGGTCCGACACGCCGACCCGGGCGGACCCAATCGGGCGTGTCGGGACCAGTGTCGGAAGGACCGACAGCTACGGCCGTGGTGCGGGCGCTGCTGGTCGAAGGCCCGGGCAATCCTGTCGGTACGCCGACGTAACGTCCGGGCCATGACCGACGCCCTCGCGGCCGACCTGCGCCGCTACCTCCAACAAGCCCGCGACAGCCTGGTCGGCGCGCTGGACGGACTGTCCGAGTACGACGTGCGGCGGCCGTTGACCCCGACCGGGACGAACCTGCTGGGCCTGGTCAAACACCTGCTCGGCGTCGAGTTCGGCTACCTCGGCGACAGCGTGGGCCGGCCGGCCCCGGTCGTTCTGCCCTGGGACGAGGACGGATCGGTGTGGGACGGCGCCGACATGTGGGCCACCCCCGAGCAGTCGCGGGACTACCTGCTCGAGCTGTACCGGTCGGCGTGGCAACACTCCGACGCCTCGATCGCGACGCTGCCGCTGTCGGCTCCGGCGGAGGTGTCGTGGTGGCCGGCGGATCGGCGTACGACGACGTTCGGGCACCTGCTGGTCCGGCTCACCGCCGAGACGGCCCAGCACGCCGGCCACGCCGACATCCTGCGCGAGCTGATCGACGGCCGGGGTGGCCACGACCACGACGAGATGGGCGACGCCGGGCACTGGGCAGCGTACGTCGGGCGGATCCAGGCCGCCGCCGACCCGTTCCGCTGATCCGCGCCCCAGCCCCAGCCCCACCCCCGCCCCCGCCCGACCGCTCCCGAGCTTCCCCGTCACGATCAGGTCACGTGATCGGGACGGGTCCTCGCGGGTGGCCGGCCGCCCGCGAGGTCACGTCAGCGTGGGAGAGGACGACGGCCGCGGGGTCACGTCACTGTGGGGAAGATGGGCTGGCGGCGCGGTTCACTCCGGCGGGGTGAAGGACTCCGAGCGCTGCATTCCCGCGGCGCGGCCCTTGGCCGCGATGACCAGGGCCATCTTGCGGGAGGCCTCGTCGATCATCTCGTCCCCGAGCATGGCCGAGCCCTTCTTGCCGCCGGCCTCGGACGTCGCGTGCTCGTAGGCGTCCACGATCAGCTCGGCGTGCTCGTAGTCCTCCTGCGACGGGGAGTAGATCTCGTTCGCGGCGTCGATCTGTCCGGGGTGCAGCACCCACTTGCCGTCGAACCCGAGCATCGCCGAGCGCCTGGCGACCTCTTCGAACGCCGGGACGTCGCGGACCTGCAGGAACGGACCGTCGATCGCCTGCACGCCGCGGGCCCGGGCGGCCATCAGGATCTGCATCAGGATGTAGTGGAAGGGGTCGCCGGGATAGTCCGGGTGCAGCGCGCCCACGACGAGCGACTTCATGTTGATGCTGGCCATGAAGTCCGCCGGCCCGAAGATGATCGTCTCGATCCGGTCGCTGGCGAACGCGATCTCGTTGACGTTGATCAGGCCCTGCGCGGTCTCGATCTGCGCCTCGATGCCGATCGCCCCGACGTCCAGCCCGACCGTCTTCTCGATCTGGGTCAGGAGCAGGTCCAGCGCGCGGACCTGGGCGGCGTCGGCGACCTTCGGCAGCATGATCGCGTCCAGGTTGGCGCCGGCCCCCTCCACGACCTCGATCACGTCCAGGTAGGTCCACTCGGTGGTCCAGTCGTTGACCCGGACGACCCGGATCTTGTCCCCCCACCCGCCGTCGTTCAGCGCCGCCACGATGTTCTTACGGGCGCCGGGCTTGGCCAGCGGCGCGCACGCGTCCTCCAGATCCAGGAACACCTGGTCGGCGGGCAGCCCCTTGGCCTTGTCCAGGAAACGCGGGTTGCTGCCGGGCACGGCCAGGCACGAACGACGGGGGCGCAGCTCGGCCACTAGCGTCTCCTTCGGGGTCGGGATGCCCCGATGCTAGAGGGAGGCCGGATGCCGCGAACCGTCGTGCTGACCGGCGCCAGCTCCGGGATCGGCGCGCAGGCCGCGGCCGCGCTGGCCCGCAACGGCGACCACCTGGTGCTGCTGGGCCGCAACCCAGACAAGCTGGCGGCGGTGGTGGCCGGCATCCGGGCCACCCCCGGGACGGATCCCGACGCGCGGGTCTGCGACTTCGCGGTACTCGCCGACGTACGGCGTACCGGACAGGCGCTGGCCGCGGACTACGCCGAGGTCGACGTTCTGGTAAACAACGCCGGCCTGATCTCCTCCCGGCGGGATCGCACGGTGGACGGCCACGAGCTGACGATCCAGGTGAACCACCTGGCTCCGTTCCTCCTCACCAGCCTGCTGCTCGACCGGCTCGTGGCCGCCCCGGCCGGGCGGGTGGTGACGACGTCCTCGGCCGCGCACGCGTTCGGCTGGCTCGACCCGGGCGACCTGGACTTCAGCCGCCGGCGGTGGAGCCGGTGGCGGGCGTACGCCGACTCCAAGCAGGCCAACGTGCTGTTCACGACGGAGCTGGACTGGCGGCTGCGGCACAGCGACGTGGTGGCCACCTGCTTCCACCCGGGGCTGGTGCGCTCGGACTTCGGCGCCGACAGCCCACTGTTCGCGCTGGCCGGCAAGCTGTTCCCGGTCGGGTTCGTCTCGCCGTCCCAGGGCGCGTCGACGCTGGTCCTGCTCGCCACCACCGACACGGGCCGCGACCTGCCCGGCGCGTACTTCGACTCCGGGCGGCTGTCGCGGGCCACCTCCCGCGCCGTCGACCCGGGGCTGGCCGAGCGGCTCTGGGAGGTCAGCGCCGCGGAGACGGCGCAGTGACCGCGGCCCAGCTGTCATCGCCGCGGGTCAGGCGGGCGGTGGGGTGGCACCGGGGCGCTGCCCGGAACGGATGACCAGGGCGATCCCCGACACGATGAGCACCAGGCCCGGTAGGACGAGCAGCGGCGGGACCTGACCGATCAGCGCCACCGCGAGCAGGGCGGCCCCCGGCACCTCCAGCAGGATGGCCAGCCCGACGACCGTCGGTCCCACCGTGGACACCACCCGGTTGAAGATGGTGTGCCCGAGCATCTGCGCGCACACCGCGATCGCCAGGATCAGCAGCCAGTCGCGGGCGGCGTACCCGGCCAGCGGGATGCCCGCGAGCAGCGCCGCGCCGGCTAGCACCACGGCGGCCGTGGAGTAGCAGACCCCGGCGTACGCCGCCGTGCTGACGTGCTTGCGGACCGAGGCGCCGATCAGTACGTACCCGGCGGCCAGCACGCCGCCGAGCAGGGCCAGGAAGTCACCGCCGACAGCCCGCGCGGACACCGTGACGTCCACGCCGGTGACCAGGACGACGCCGATCAGGCCGAGCGCGAGCCCGAACCAGACCCGGTGCGGGATGCGGTGCCCGGCGGCCCGGGCCGCCAGCGTCGTCCAGATCGGCGTGGTGCACACCAAGGCGGTGGACGCCGCGACCGTGGTCAGGTTGATGCTCGGGAGCCAGGCGGCGAAGTGCGCGGCCAGGAACGCCCCGGCCAGCATGCACATCCCGAGCTGCCGCCGGGTCAGCGGCTCACGGCGCAGCACGGCGGTCGCGCCGGGTGCGAGCAGCACCGCACCGACCGCATTGCGCCAGAACGCGATGCCCAGTGCCGGGGCCGCCGCCAGCGCGGTCAGCGGCGCCGACATCGACACCCCGGCGACCGCGACGGCGAGCAGCGCGAACTCCGCCCCGGTCGGGCGCGCCAGCTGCCACTGGCCGACCCGGCCCTCGGCCATCCTCACCCCTCCGCCACCCGCAGCTGCGCGACCCCGGCCCGCAGGCTATGCCGCGCGCGGGCGGCGCCCGACCATCCACGCCCTCCGCCACCCGCAGCTGCGCGACCCCGGCCCGCAGGCTATGCCGCGCGCGGCCCGCTCACCCCGCCGGTCAGGGTCGCCGGACCCCACCGGTCAGGGCCGGCGGATGGTCCCGCTGGCTACCGGGACGACCGAACCGCGCACGGTCACCTCGGTGGCCGCGCCGCGATCGGCGGTCACCTCGCAGTGCAGCTGCGACGGTCGGTGCAGTTCGGCGCCCTGCCGGACGGTGTACGACGAGCGGCCCTGGCCCGGCAACAGTCCGGCGGACACCAGCCAGCAGCCGAGACCGAGCGCGGCCGACCCGGTAGCGGGATCCTCGGCCACCCCCACCGAGGCGGCGAACACCCGCACATGCGCCTGCGCGGCGGTCGCGTCCCAGGCGAGGACGCAGACTCCCCCGGCGCCGGCCGGGACCACCCTTGAGAGCAACCGCAGGTCCACGTCCACGGCGCCCACCGCCGACGGCCGCACGGGCAGGTAGCCGAACTCCAGCCCGCAGCCGGCCAGCCGTGGCGCCAGTGCCCCCGGCGCAGGACCGTCGGCCGCACCGTCGACCAGCGCGGAGGCGTCGAGGCCGACCGCCCGCAGCAGCGGCTCGGGGTCCAGGGCCTCGCCGAGCGTCGGCGTACCCCCGGTCAGGGTCACCGAGTCCGCGCCCACGGTCAGCGGGAGCAGCCCCGCTCCGCAGTCCTGCACGACCAGGCCGGAGCCGATCCGCCCGAGCCTGGCCAAGGTGTGCGCGGCGCCGATGCTCGGGTGCCCGGCGAAGGGCAGCTCGGTGTCCGGGGTGAAGATCCGCAGCCGGTAGTCGGCCCGGTCCGAGGGCATCGGGAACGCGGTCTCAGACAGGTTGAACTCGCGGGCCAGCGCCTGCAGCGAGGCCGCCGGCAGTTCCTGCGCGTCGAGCACCACGGCCAGCGGATTGCCGGTGAACGCGGTGTCGGTGAACACGTCGACGATCTCGTAGCTCAGCACGTCTGCTCCTGCCCGGTCGGTCACGGCGGCGACGGTAGCCTGCGCTCGTGGCGACCACGACCAAGGTGTTCTGTTCCCGGTTGAGCGGCGTCGCCGTGTTCGACCCGAACGGCGACCATCTCGGCAAGGTGCGCGACGTCGTCGTCACGCTGCGGACCGGCAACGTGGCGCCGCGCGCGACCGGCCTGGTCGTCGAGATCCAGCAGCGCCGCCGGATTTACCTGCCGCTGGACCGGATCACCGCAATCGAACCCGATGCCGTCGTGCTCGGGACCGGCACCCTGAACCTGAAGCGCTTCGAGCAGCGCCGCCACGAGACGCTGGTAGTGGCCGAACTGTTCGACCGCCGGGTCACCCTCGTCGAGGGCGGGATGCCGGCCTCGGTCAGCGACGTGGCCATCGAGCAGACCCGCACCCGGGAGTGGGTGCTGTCCCGGCTGGCGGTGCGGGAGCTGGCCGGCAAGCGGCTGACGCGCCGCGGCCACCTGCGCCAGGTCGAGTGGAATGCCGTCGTCGGCCTGACCCTGCCCTCCGACGACCAGGGGGCGGACAGCCTGCTGGCCGTCTTCGAAGACATGAAGGCCGCCGACGTGGCCAACGCCTTGCGCGACCTGCCCGAGGGCCGCCGCCAGCAGATCGCGGAGGCGCTGGCCGACGAGCGGCTAGCCGACGTCTTGGAGGAGCTGCCCGAGGAGGACCAGATCGTCATCCTCGGCCGGCTCGAGGGCGCCCGGGCCGCCGACGTACTCGAGGCCATGGACCCCGACGACGCCGCCGACCTGCTCGGGGAGCTACCGGCTGCCGAGCGGGAACGGTTGTTCGCGCTGATGGAACCCGGCGAGGCCAAGCCGATCCGGCAGCTGATGGCCTACTCCGACGACACCGCCGGGGGGCTGATGACCAGCGAACCGGTCATCCTGGCGCCGGACGCCACGATCGCCGAGGCGCTGGCCCGGGTCCGCGAGCCCGAGCTCAGCGCCGCGCTGGCGACCCAGGTGTACGTCGTACGCCCCCCGGTGGCGACCCCGACGGGGAGGTTCCTCGGCCTGGTACACATCCAGCGGCTGCTGCGCGAGCCGCCGTCCAGCCTGGTCAGCGGCGTGATCGACGACGAGCTGGACCCGCTGACCACCGGCGCCTCGCTGCCGCAGCTGACCCGCTACTTCGCGACGTACAACCTGGTCGCTGCCCCCGTGGTGGACAGCGACAACCACCTCGTCGGCGCGGTCACCGTCGACGACCTGCTGGACAGCCTGCTGCCCGAGGACTGGCGGGAGGGCCGGGAGTGACGCGCACCCCGAGGGGCCCGAGGTGACCGAACCGCGTGGCAGCCGGTCGGTCCGGCTGGACCAGCCACGCGAGCCGCGGCGACTGATCCCCCGCCTGGACAGCGACGCGTTCGGCCGGTTCAGCGAGAAGATCGCCCGGTTCCTGGGGACCGGGCGGTTCCTGGCGTACCAGACTGTCATCGTCGCGCTGTGGATCACCTTGAACCTCACCGCGCTCAAGCTGCGCTGGGACCCCTATCCGTTCATCCTGCTGAACCTGGTCTTCTCCACCCAGGCCGCGTACGCCGCACCCCTGATCCTGCTCGCACAGAGCCGGCAGACCGACCGCGACCGGGTGACCATCGAGGAGGACCGCAACCGGGCGCTCGCGGCCAACGCGGACACCGAGTACCTCGCCCGCGAGGTGGCCGCGCTGCGG
>JBBPYA010000013.1:0-12286 GCA_038200385.1 Mycobacteriales bacterium | reverse complement strand
CGGGCCGCGGCCATCAGCATCCCGGGCAGCGACTTGTCGCAGCCGGCGAGCAGCACCGACCCGTCCAGCCGCTCGGCGAACATCACCGTCTCCACCGAGTCGGCGATCACCTCCCGGCTGACCAGCGAGGCGCGCATCCCCTCGTGGCCCATCGAGATCCCGTCCGAGACGGAGATGGTGCCGAACTCCATGGGAAATCCGCCGGCGTCACGCACGCCCTGCTTGGCCTGCTTGGCCAGCCGGTCCAAGGACAGGTTGCACGGCGTGATCTCGTTCCAGGACGACGCGACGCCGATCTGCGGCTTGCCGAAGTCCTCGTCGGTCATGCCTACGGCGCGCAGCATGGCCCGGGCCGGCGCCCGCTCGTATCCCTCGGTGACCTCGTGGCTGCGCGGCTTGCGCGCTCGGTGATCGCTCACGTCGGGAGCCTAGCCGCGCCGCCGCCGCGTCCCAGGTTGTGGACCCGAGGCTGCCGGCCTGTGCTGGCCGCCGAGCCGTCCGCGCCCTGTCCCTGTGCAGCGCGCCACCGGAACAGCCGCACAGGCGCCGCGTTCTGGGAGCATGGCTGTCGTGCCCGACCTCACCGCGCAACCTGCTCCGGCACGGTTGCGGATGCCGCGCTCCGCGCTGCTCGCCGTGCTGGTGCTGGCGATCTGCGTGATCCCGATGGCGGCCGTGAGCCCGTGGCTGCTGGCGCTGTTCGTCGTCCCCCTGCTGGCCGGGCTGTACGTGTGGCGCAGCGGGGTCGACATCGACCGGGACGGCATCGCGGTACACGCGGCCCTGGCCACCACGACGGTCCCGTGGCCCGACGTCGCCGGCGTCGAGGTTCGTGACGGCGGGCCGCTGTTCCTCATCCGCCGTGACGGCGGTGCCCTCCGGATGCCGACACTGCGGGCCCGTGACCTGCCCAGGCTGCACCAGGCCTCCGGCGGGCGGCTGGGAGTGCCGCCGGTGGACCGGTCGGCCTGACACGGCAGCCGGTCCCCCGCACGGCGGACAGCCACCCGGTACCCGCAGCCAGCTCAGCCGGAGGACTCCAGCGGCGCATACAGGTCCACGTGCATCCCGTCCGGGTCGTGCACGGTGGCGTAGCGCTGCCCCCAGAAGGCGTCGAACGGTTCGGTGACGCCGTACCCGTCCGCGGCGAGCTCGGCGTACAGCTCGTCGACGCCGGCCGGGGTGTCCAGCCGGGCGGCGAACGCGGTGCGCTCCCCGACCGCGCCGGTGAAGCCCGGATGCAGCTGACGCATCAATTCCTCGGTGTCCAGCATCAACCGCATCCCGGAGCCGAGCGCGCACTCGAGGTGGTCGTCCATCTCGATGTCCGCGGGGAAGGGCACCCCCACCCGGCGGTAAAAGGCGACGCTGGCCACCATGTCACTGACCACGACTCCGACGGCATCCAGCATGGATTCGGGCATCGGTGCATCTCCTCGCTCGGTGCCGGCCGGGGATCGTCCGGCGTACGCCGACACCGTACGAACGACGTCCGACAGTTTCCGACCGTGCGGCGTCCGATCGCTCAGCGCAGGGCGAGGGCCATCCGGTCGACGGCCTCGGTGACCAGCGCGGCGGACGTGCCGAGGTTGAGCCGGGCGAAGCCCGCGCCCTCCATGCCGAACCGCAATCCGCTGTCCAGCGCGACCCGTCCGGTCGCCAGGAACTCTGCCGCCGGATCCGCACCGAGCCCCGCGCACTCGAGCCAGGCCAGGTAGGTCCCCTCGGGCCGGGCCCACCCGATCCCGGGCAGCCGCTGTGCCATCAGCTCGTTGAGCAGGTCCCTGTTGGCGGCGAACCGGGCCAGCGCGCCGTCCAGCCAGGGGCCGCCGTCCCGGAACGCTGCGACGCTGGCCGCGACGCCGAGAATGCTCGCGGCGATCGAGACGTGGTTGGGCGCAGGGCCGAAGCGGTCCCGGGCCGCGGGATCCGGGGCGAGCGCCAGCGCGCACTTGAGCCCCGGCAGGTTCCACGCCTTGGACGCGGACACGAAGCTCACCGCCCGCCGCGCGCTGTCGCTGTCCACCGAAGCGAACGGTGTGTGCGGGTGCCCTGCGAAGGTCAACGGGCCGTGGATCTCGTCGGCGAGGACGAGCACGCCGTACCGGTCGGCCAGTTCGGCGACCGCCCCGAGTTCGGTCGGCGTCCAGACCCGCCCCACCGGGTTGTGCGGGTTGCACAGCAGGAACGCCGCGGCACCGGCGGCGAACGCCGCCTCCAGCGCGGCCAGGTCGAACTCGTAACGCCCGGTGTCCGGATCCCGGGCCAGCGGCGCGTGGACGGTACGCCGTCCCGCCCGCGGGATCACGTCGAAGAACGGGTGGTAGACCGGCGGGCAGATCACCACGCCGGCCCCGGGATCGGTGAGCCCCCCCAACGCGACGTAGACCCCCTCCATCACGTCCCCGACGAGCAGGGCCGAGCCCGGGTCGACGACCTGCCCGTACCGGTTGGCCGCAAATTCGGCGTACGCCACGGGCAGTTCCAGGGCGAAGGCGTAACCGGTGTCGCCCCGCTCGAGGAGATCGGCCACAGCGGCCCGGATCGGGTCCGCGAGCAGGAAGTCGGTCTCGGCCACATGCATCGGCAGCACGTCCGGGGGAAATTGCTGCCACTTGACGCTGCGGCGCCGGCGCAGCTCGGACAGCGGGACGTCGTACGGCCGGCTCATCCGCTCAGTAGTCCCGGACCACGTTCTGCAGGGGCTTGCCGTCCAGGAACCGGTGCAGCTGGTCTCGGACCACCCCAAACGCGCGGCCGGTGGCACCCGGGACGCTGCCGGCCACGTGCGGTGTCAGCAGCAGGCCCGGCACCGTCCACAGTGGATGCCCCTCGGGCACGGGCTCGGGGTCGGTGACGTCCAGGGCCGCGCGGAGCCGCTGCGAGGCCAGCTCGGCGACCAGCGCGTCGGTGACGACCACCGGGCCGCGGGCGGCGTTGACCAGCAGGGCACCGTCGGCCATCCGCGCCAGGAACTGCGCGTCCACCATCCCCCGCGTCTCGTCGGTGAGCGGCACGAGCAGGACGACCGCGTCGGCGTCCGGCAGCAGATCGGGCAGCTCATCGGTCCCGTGTACGCCGTCGCGCGCGGTCCGGCCGACCACCGACACCTCGACGTCGAAGCCGGCCAGCATCCGGCGCACCCGCTCGGCGATGTCGCCGGCACCGACGACGAGGATCCGGTGTCCGCCGAGCTCCTCGTTGACGGCGAAGTCCCACCGCCCCTCGGCCTGGGCGACCAGGAAGCGCGGGAACATCCGGTACGACGCCAGCAGGGCGGCCACGACCCACTCCGCTGTCGGCCCGGTGTGCGCGCCCCGGGCGTTGCACAGCACGACACCGCCCGGCAGGCCGGGCAGGAAGTTCTCCGCTCCGGCGGTCAGCAGCTGGACGACCCGCAGCTGCTTCAGGTCGGCGTACGCCGCGGCCAGCTCCGGGCCGCTGAGGAACGGCGGAACCCAGAACTGGGTGTCCCTGACCCGGTCCGGCAGCTCGCCCTTGCCGTCCCAGACCTCGACCCGGACGTGCTCGGGCAGTTCCGCCAGCAGTTCGCGGCCCCGGTCCATGGGTACGACGACGACGACCTCGGAACTCATTGCTCCGACTGTAGGGGGCGCCCCGGTGGTCGGCTGCGCTGGTCCGGCCCGGAGGCGTCCCGCGCCGACGTACCCTGGCGCGGACAGCGCAGAAAGGGAGGCCAGGGACATGGCAGGTCGGGGACGGGTTGCTGCCACCGTCCTCGCGCTGCTCGTCGTCGCCGGCTGCGCGAGCCCGGAGTACGTCGCGGCCGGCCCCTGGCAGCCACAGGTGCAGGGCCAGCCCCCCGCGGTGGACGCCCCGCCGTCGGACCCGGCGCTGCCGCGGCCGGACCCGAACAGTCCCTCCCCGCCGGCCCAGCCGGGGGCCGAGGACCCGAACGTCGTGGCGTCCGGGCTGGACACGCCGTGGGGTCTGGCCCTGCTCCCGGACGGCTCGGCGATCGTGGGCGAGCGGCGGACCGGCCGCATCCTGCAGGTGTTCCCGGACCGCTCGCCGCCGGGGGAGCTCATGACGATCAAGGGGCTGGACGCCACCGGCGACGGCGGCCTGCTGGGGTTGGCGCTGTCGCCGACGTTCACCGAGGACGGGCTCGTCTACGCGTACGCGACGAGCCGCACGGACAACCGGCTGCTGCGCTTCACCCTCGGCGGCGTCCCGCAGGCCATCGTCACCGGCATCCCGAAGGGGCGGACCGGCAACGGCGGCCGGATCGCGTTCGGCCCGGACCAGCTGCTCTACGTCGGGACCGGGGACACCGGGCGGCCCAGGCTCGCGGCGGATCCGGCCAGCCTGGCCGGCAAGGTGCTGCGCTTCGACATCTTCGGCAAGCCGGCGCCGGACTCGGGGCCACCGAACTCACCGGTCCTGAGCCGCGGCCACAGCGATGTCACCGGGCTGTGCTTCGACGGGGCGGACCGGCTCTACGTCACCGAGACCCGCCAGCCCGGCGGGGACGAGCTGAACCTGCTCGTGCCCGGGGCGGACTACGGCTGGCCGAACCGTCCGGATGCCGTCCCCCCCGCAGCGACGTACCCCGACGCCGGACTGGGCGGCTGCGCCATCCTCAACCGGCTGGCCTTCCTCGGGGCCGTGGACGGCAAGCGGATCCTGATCACGCTGCTGGACGGCAACGGCGCGGCGGTCGGCTCCCCCGAGGACTTCCTGGTCAACGTCTACGGGCGGTTGCGCACGGTCGTCGCGGACCGGACCGGCGCGCTGTGGATCACCACGTCGAACCTGGACGGCAACCCAACGCCCGCCCCCACCGACGACCGGGTACTGCGGGTGCCCCCTCCCAGCGACGCCGGCGGCAGCGTCAGCTGAACCCGCCGGAGGACGTCAGGACTGGCCGAGCCGCTGCAGGATCAGGGACCGGACCACCTGCGCGTCGGCCTGGCCCCGGGTGGCCTTCATCACCGCACCGACCAGCGCGCCGGCGGCGGCAACCTTCCCGGCCCTGATCTTGGCCGCGACCTCCGGATCGGCGGCGATCGCTGCATCCACGGCAGATCCGAGGGCACCCTCGTCGCTGACCACGGCCAGTCCGCGGTCGGCGACGACCTGCCCCGGGTCGCCCTCACCGGCCAGGACGCCGGACAGCGCCGCCCGCGCCAACTTGTCGTTGATGCTGCCCGCCGCGACCAGCCCTGCCAGGGCGGCGACCTGCTCCGGGGTGACGGCGAGGTCGGTCAGATCCTCACCGGAGGCGTTGGCGCGCCGGGACAACTCTCCGAGCCACCACTTGCGGGCGTCCTCCGGCGTCGCCCCCGCCGCGATCGTCCGCCCGATCAGCTCGACCGCCCCGGCGTTCGCCGCCGCGGACATGTCCTGGTCCGACCAGCCCCACTCCTGCTGCAACCGGTGCCGGACCGCCGAGGGCAGTTCGGGCAGCGTCGCGCGCAGCTGCTCCACCCAGTGCGCGTCCGGCGCCAGGGGCACCAGGTCGGGCTCTGGGAAGTACCGGTAGTCGGTGGCCTCCTCCTTGGACCGCCCCGGCGTGGTGTGGCCGTCGTTCTCGTGGAAGTGCCGCGTCTCCTGAATGATCCGGTCCCCGCCGTCGAGGACCGCGGCCTGCCGGATCATCTCCGAGCGGACGGCCCGCTCCACCGAACGCAGCGAGTTGACGTTCTTGGTCTCGGTGCGGGTTCCCCACACCCCGCTGTCCACCGGGGACAGTGACGTGTTCACGTCGCAGCGCATGCTGCCCTGCTCCATTCGTACGTCGGAGACGTCGAGCGCCCGCAGGATGTCGCGCAACTCGGTGACGTAGGCGCGAGCCACCTCCGGCGCCACCGCCCCCGTGCCGGGGATCGGCTTGGTGACGATCTCCACGAGCGGGATGCCCGCTCGGTTGTAGTCCACAAGGGAGTGCGTGGCACCGTGGATCCGGCCGGTGGCGCCGCCGACGTGCAGCGACTTGCCGGTGTCCTCCTCCAGGTGCACCCGCTCGATGCCGATCCGGTAAGTGTCGGTCCCGAGCCGGACGTCGACCCAACCGTCGCTGCACAGCGGCTCGTCGTACTGGCTGATCTGGAAGTTCGTGGGCATGTCGGGGTAGAAGTAGTTCTTCCGGGCGAAACGGCACCACGAGGCGATCGAGCAGTTCAGCGCGAGCCCGATCCGGATGGTGGCCTCGATGGCGCCGGCGTTCGCGACCGGCAGCGACCCGGGCAGGCCGAGGCAGACCGGACAGACCTGGGTGTTCGGCTCCCCGCCGAACTGCGTCGAGCAGCCGCAGAACATCTTCGATCGGGTACCCAGCTCGACGTGGGTCTCCAGCCCGATGACCGGCTCGTAGCGGGCCAGCACGGCGTCGTACGCCGGCAGCGTCAGTGTCATGTCGTCGCCTCGGGGCTCAGTGGGGGCGGTAGTCGCGCAGGTTCTCGTCGCGGGACTGCTCCCGGCGGGCCAGCTCGGCGCGCTGGCGCCGGAACCAGACGACGTACAGCCAGGTGGCGATCACGAGCAGGACGACCAGGGACAGCCGGGCAGTGCCCAGCGCGACGTCCCACGACCAGGTGAGGACGCCCAGCACGACGACGAGCAGGCTGAGCAGACCGACGAGCCGCCACAGCGCCGACGCACCGAAGGACTCCCAGGTCAGCGTCGGGCGGCCGGTGGGGGCGGGTCGCGGGGCGGGCCGCGGTGGTTCGGCCGGTCGTGGCATCGCCCCTCCTCGGTCCGGTCCGCTGCCGGCCCCCGCCGGCAGACGACTGCGCGGATCGCCGCGCCGACCACAACGGTGACACACGCGGCCCGGCGCTAGCCAGCCCGGTGCGCCGATCCGCCGCGGCGGCCGGTCCACCATCGGTGCACCGACGGTCGGCCGAGACGGGGCGAGTCCCCGGCCAGGAGGAAGAAGCAGATCGCGGCGACGAGGGCGGCGCCGACGAGGACGAGGTACCCGAGGCCGCCAGTGGCCAGGAACAGCACCGTCGCCGTGACGGCGACCACCGCGCTGATCGACACCGCCACGACGACCACGGCGGCGCTACAGCCGCGGCGCTGCGGCGAGCACCGGGCCTGCGGAGCGGCCTGCCAGGCAGGCCTCGACGGCGGCGGCCACGCGGTAGCAGCGGTCGTCGGCGAGCGCCGGGGCCATCACCTGGAACCCGACCGGCAGCCCGCCGGACAGCCCGCACGGCACGGAGATCGCCGGCGTACCGGCCAGGGACGCAGGCAGCGTGCACAGGTCGGCGGCGTACATCGCCATCGGGTCGTCGACCCGCGCGCCGAGCGGGAAGGCCACGGTCGGGGTGGTCGGGGAGACCAGCACGTCGCAGGTCTCGAACGCCGCGGCGAAGTCGCGGCTGATCAGGGTGCGCACCTTCTGCGCCTGCCCGTAATAGGCCTCGTAGTAGCCGCTGGACAGCGCGTAGGTGCCAAGGATGACGCGGCGCTTGACCTCCGCCCCGAAGCCGGCCTCCCGGGTCAGCGACATCACCTCCTCCAACCCGCGTACGCCGTCGTCGCCGACGCGCAACCCGAACCGGACGGCGTCGAAGCGGGCCAGGTTGGAGGAGCACTCGCTGGGCGCGATGAGGTAGTACGCCGGCAACGCGTAGCCGAAGTGCGGGCAGCTGACCTCCGTCACCGTCGCGCCCAGGTCGACCAGCAGCTGCACCGTCTCGGAGACTCGGGCGAGTACGCCGGGCTCGTAGCCGTCGCCGGACAGTTCGCGCACCACGCCGACCCGCAGTCCCGACAGCTCGGCGCGGGCGCCGTCGCGGGCGGCGGCGACCACCGCGGGTACGGGCGCGTTGATGCTGGTCGAGTCGGCCGGGTCGTGGCCGCCGATCGCCTCGTGCAGCAGCGCCGCGTCGAGCACGGTGCGGGTCAGCGGCCCAGCCTGGTCCAGGCTGGAGGAGAACGCGATGAGGCCGTACCTGCTTACCCCGCCGTACGTCGGCTTGTGCCCCACCAGCCCGGTGACCGCCGCCGGCTGACGGATCGAACCGCCGGTGTCGGTCCCGATCCCCAGCGGGGCCTCGTACGCCGAAACAGCGGCCGAGGAACCGCCCGAGGAACCGCCCGGCACCCGCGTGAGGTCCCACGGGTTGTGGCTCGGGCCGTAGGCGGAGTTCTCCGTGGACGAGCCCATTGCGAACTCGTCCATGTTCGTCTTGCCGAGCATGACGACGCCCGCGGCCCGGACCCGCTGCGTGACGGTGGCGTCGTACGGCGGGATCCAGCCCTCCAGGATCCGGGAGCCGCTAGTGCTCGGGAGGCCGCGGGTCACCACGACGTCCTTCATCGCCAGCGGTACGCCGGCCAGCGGGCCCAGCGCGTCGCCGCGGGCCCGCCGCTCGTCGACGGCGCGGGCCGCGGTCAGCGCGCCGTCGGTGTCGACGTGCAGGAAGGCGTGCACCCGCTCGTCCACCGCCGCGATCCGGTCCAGATGCGCCTGCGCCGCCTCGACCGCACTGACGGTCCCGTCGGCGATCCGAGCGGCGAGTTCGGCGGCGCTCAGCTCGGTGAGTTCGCTCATCCGGGCGGTGCTTCCGTGCGGAGTGCGTCGGCGCAGTGCACCCGCGCCTCCGCGGCGGGGAGTGCGTCGGCGCAGTTCACCCGCGCCTCCACGGCGGGGAGTGCGTCGGCGCAGTTCACCCGCGCCTCCACGGCGGGGAGTGCGTCGGCGCTCATTCTGGCTCGTCCAGGATCCGCGGGACCCGGAAGCGCCCGCCCTCCGCCGCGGGCGCGGCGGCCATGACGTCCTCGGGCGACAGCGACGGACGGAGTTCGTCCGGCCGCAGCACGTTCGTCACCGGGACGGCGTGACTCGTCGGCGGGATGTCGTCGGCGGCGACCTCGCCCACCCGGGCTACCGAGGCGATGATGAGGTCCAGCTGCCCGGCGAACGTCTCCAGCTCCTCCTCGGACACCGCGAGCCGGGCCAGCCGGGCCAGGTGGGCGACCTCTGCGCGCGAGATCGAGGCCATGGGACGGAGGACTCCAGCGGTCGGCGGCGGGCAACGCGCAGCAGTGTACGGCGGGGTGCCTTATGGCTCAGCGCGGCGCGGCCGCCGCTCGTGTCGCGTTCCGGCAGCAAGTCCCGTGCCGGCAGCAACTCGACAACGTTGGTCAGGCTCCAACCGCCGAGTTGGTCGGGGCTGCCGACCGAATCGTGACGGCCGGTCGGGTGCAGCAGTTCAGTTGGGGGCGGGCGCGGGCGGGCGCACCTCATTCGGCACCACTAGGCCGCCCTGCACAGAACCGGTCCCTATTGCAGCGGGTCGGCACGAAACTGGTCCCGACGTGCACGATCGAGCCTAGCTATCGACGTAACCCCGCCGCCGACCCGGAAGTGGTCCCGACACGCCCGAGCCAGCGCAGCTCAGTCGACGTGTCGGGACCACTTTCCTATAGGCGCGAGGCGACCCACGGATCCAGTGCCTTTGGGCCGCCGTGGCTCGCGGCGATGCGGCCGCCGGCGGCTCAGCACGGTGCGGCCGCCGTGACCTCGGCGCAGTGTGGTCGCTTGCCACTCAACGCGCTGCGGCCTCCGAGGGCTCGGCGTCGCGCAGCGCCAGCAGGGCGTCCAGCCGGTCGGTGCAGAACCGGCTGGGTCCCAGCGCGTGCAGGGCTTCCACCTGTACCGCATCGTCGGCGCCCCAAACCTGCACGCCGAGCGAGGCGTCGTCGAGCCGGTTGAGTGTCTCGGGGGTCACCTGGGACGGTCGCAGGTGTACGGCGTCGGCGCGGGCCAACCGGGCGCGCTGGATGGCGTCGTGGACCACGAGGTCCGGGCCGGCCCACGACGGGCTCGGACCGACCAGCAGGCACCGGATGACGTCCTGGTTCACCACCGACAGCCGGGCCAGCTGGGCGGCGTGGGTCCCGGTGATCTGCACCCGGTCCAGGTCGCAGCCACGAAGTTCGGTGAGCACGGCCGGTCCCAGCTCCGCCTCCGTGGACGCCAGCCGGATGTCGAGGTCCAGCCTGCCGTCCAGTGAATCGGCAATGTCGCCCAGTCTCGACAGCGGCCTGCCCCGCGGACCCACCACGGCCAGGGAAAGCTCGGCCCAAGGCATCGCATGGACGGCGCCACAGCGGTCGGTGTCGTCATCCAGGTAGGCGTACCTCCGCACGACCGGCACGCCGTCGGCGGACAGCCGCACGGCGATCCCGACCGCATCCGCGCGCTTGGCCACAGCCGCTTCGTAAGCGGCGAGCGTGTGTTCGGGTTCGTCGCTGGTGTCACCACGCTTCGCGGTGACGAACAGCCTCACCCGTCCCCGGCCGGAGCGGCGGCGACGGCCGGCGGACCGACGGCCGCTCCGGCGGGGTCGACGCCCGGCTTCCCAACCTGTGCGGCGTCCGGTTGCTCGTCCGCGGGCGCGGGATTCGTCGCGACCGCGGCGGCTGCGTCCCGCCCTGAGGCGAGCAGTGCCCCCAGACCGTCGTCGTCCAGGATCGGCACCTTCAGCGAGACCGCCTTGTCGTACTTGGACGCCGGGTTGTCCCCCGCGACCAGGAAGGACGTCTTCTTCGACACCGACCCGCTGACCTTGCCGCCGGCGTTCTGGATCGCCTCGGTGGCGGAGTCCCGGCTGTAGTCGCGCAGCGAGCCGGTGATGACGACGGTGATTCCTTCCAGTGGCCGCGGCCCGTCCTGGCCGCCGGCCTCCTCCAGCCGGACGCCGGCCGCCCGCCACTTGTCGATCAGAGTCCGGTGCCAGTCCACCGTGAACCAGTCGGCCACTGCGGCGGCAATCGTCGGCCCGACACCTTCGACCGCTGCGATCTGCTCCTCGTCGGCCGCGGCGATCCGGTCGATTGACCGCAGTTCGCGGGCCAGCGCCTGGGCTGCCGTCGGGCCGACGTGCCGGATCGACAGCGCGACCAGCACTCTCCACAGTGGACGATTCTTGGCCGCCTCCAGGATCTGGAGGAGCTTGGCGGCGTTGGTCGTGAGGTCGCCGTCCTTGCGGGTGAAGAACGCGCAGGTCGCGAGGGCGTCGGCGTCGAGGTGGAACAGATCCCCCTCGTCCGTGACGAGCTCGCATGCCAGTAGGGCGTCGGCGCCTTGGTACCCCAGCACCTCGATGTCGAACGCCCCCCGCCCGGCGACATGCGCAAGCCGCTCCCGCAGCTGGGCCGGGCACGAGCGCGCGTTCGGGCAGCGGATATCGGCGTCCTCCTCGCGTTCCGGCGCCAGCGCGGTCCCGCAGGCCGGGCAAACCGTCGGCATCACGAACTCCCGCTCGGTGCCGTCGCGCAGCGTTGCCACCGGGCCGACGATCTCGGGGATCACGTCCCCGGCCTTGCGCAGCACGACGGTGTCGCCGATGAGGACGCCCTTGCGGGCCACCTCGGACTGGTTGTGCAGGGTCGCCTGGGACACCGTGGATCCGCTCACCTTGACCGGTTCCATGACGCCGTACGGCGTGACGCGGCCGGTCCGGCCGACGTTGACGCGGATGTCGAACAGCTTGGTGTTGACCTCCTCGGGCGGGTACTTGAACGCGATGGCCCAGCGAGGCGCCCGGCTGGTCGAGCCGAGCCGGCGCTGCTGGACGAGGTGGTCCACCTTGACGACGACCCCGTCGATCTCGTGCTCGACGGAGTGTCGGTGCTCGCCGTAGTGCGCGATGAACTCCCGGACCTCCGCCAGCCCCGGGGCGACGACGTACCGGCTGCTCGTCGGCAGTCCCCAGCCGGCCATGGCGTCGTACGCCGACGACTGGCTGACCGGCATGAAACCCTCCCGGGCGCCGAAGCCGTGGACGACCATTCGCAGGCCGCGGCCGGCGGTGACCCTGGGGTCCTTCTGCCGCAGCGAGCCGGCGGCGGCGTTGCGAGGGTTGGCGAAGGGCGCCTTGCCGGCCTCGACGAGCGAGGCGTTCAGGTCGGCGAACGCCGCGACCGGGAAGTAGACCTCGCCGCGGACCTCGAGCAATGCGGGGACCTGGTCGCCGGTCAGCTGCTGCGGCACGTCCGCGAGCGTCCGGATGTTGTGCGTGACGTCCTCGCCGACCCGGCCGTCCCCCCGGGTGGCTCCGGTGACCAGCCGGCCGTCACGGTAGACCAGGGCGATCGCGACCCCGTCCACCTTGAGCTCGCAGAGGAAACTGCCGACGTCGCCGCCCTCGCGGCCGAGCCGGATCGCCCAGGCGTCCAGCTCGTCATCGGTGAAAGCGTTGTCCAGGCTTTGCATCCGCTCCAGGTGCTGGACCGGCGCGAACGTGGTCGCGAAACCGCCTCCGACACGTTGCGTCGGCGAGTCCGGAGTGACCAGGGACGGGTG
>JBBPYA010000012.1:0-3395 GCA_038200385.1 Mycobacteriales bacterium | reverse complement strand
GCAGCAGAGGCAGGAACGCCTGGGTGACCGCGACCTGGCCCACCACGTTGACGTCCAGCTCGGCCCGCAGCTGCTCGGCGGTGAGGAGCTCGAGCGGACCGGGCACGCCGATGCCGGCCACATTCACCACTGCGTCCAGCCCGCTTTGGGCGACGTGCTCGCGGACCTGGTCGGCGGCGGCCGCGATGGACGCCGGATCGGTGACGTCCAGGGTCAGCACGTGCAGCCGGTCGGAGCTGCCGCGCTGCAGCGGCTCGGCGTCGGCCGGGTCACGCACGCTGGCGAACACGGTGAACCCGGCCCGCTCCAGCTCCAGCGCGGTCGACGCACCGATCCCGCTGGACGCCCCCGTCACCACGACGCTCGCCATCGTTTGCCTCCTCGGCTCCGCCCTCTCGTACCCCAGCGGCGGGTCGCGAAACCAACGGCGTGGACACAGCCCACAGGTGCGGGCTGGACCCGCCCGGAGCCCGCCCCGGCGGTGGCCGCATCGTGGACCCGCTCGGCCGATCCGTGGCGGCGTCCCGCGCCGCCGGTCGTCCTCCGGTCGATCCGGTCGCCGAGCCGCCCCGCCCGGCCCAGCCGGCGATCGCCGGATCGACCGCGGGTGTGAGCGCCGGCCCGTCGGGGTAGATCCAGCAGGACGGACGACGGACGAGGAGAGGCTGGCTGTGAAGGCACTGACGTGGCAGGGCAAGCGGGACGTGCAGGTCGTCGACGTACCGGATCCCCGGATCGAGCAACCGACCGACGCGATCGTCCGGATCACCTCGAGCGCGATCTGCGGGTCGGACCTGCACCTGTACGAAGTGCTCGGCGCCTACCTGACCCCCGGCGACGTTCTCGGCCACGAGCCCATGGGAACGGTGGTGGAGGTGGGCCGCGAGGTGACGCAGATCGCGCCGGGCGACCGCGTGGTCATCCCGTTCAACATCTCCTGCGGGCAGTGCTGGATGTGCGAGCGCCAGCTCTTCGCGCAGTGCGAGACGACCCAGAACGAGGACCAGGGCAAGGGCGCGTCGCTGTTCGGGTACACCTCGCTGTACGGCGCAGTGCCCGGCGGCCAGGCGGAGTACCTGCGGGTGCCGCAGGCGCAGTTCGGCCCGATCAAGGTGCCCGGCGACCACCCCGACGAGCGCTTCCTGTACCTGTCGGACATCCTCCCGACGGCCTGGCAGGCCGTGCAGTACGCCGACGTACCGAAGGGTGGCTCACTGGCGGTGCTCGGTCTCGGCCCGGTGGGGCAGATGGCGGTACGGATCGCCGGCCACCTCGGTATCGAACGGGTCTTCGCGGTGGACAGCGTGCCGGAGCGGCTGGCGCTGGCGGCCAAGCACGGCGCCACGACCGTGGACATGACCGAGGTCGACGACGTGGCCGAGGCGCTGATCGGACTGACCGCGGGACGCGGGCCGGACAGCACCATCGACGCCGTAGGCATGGAGGCCCACGGCGGCGGCGGATCGGTCGTCGGCAAGGCGGCCCAGACCGCGGTCGGATTGCTGCCCGACGCGCTGGCTCAGCCGCTGGTCGACAAGATCGCCATCGACCGGATGACCGCCCTCACCGCCGCCATCAAGGCGTGCCGTCGGGGCGGCACGGTGTCGATCAGCGGGGTGTACGGCGGGGAGGTCGAACCCATGCCGATGATGGAGATGTTCGATCGCGGTCTGCAGATCCGGATGGGTCAGGCGCACGTGAAGCGCTGGGTCGACGACATCCTCCCGCTGCTGGTGGACGACGACGTGCTTGGCGTCGAGGACCTGGCCACCCACCGGCTGCCGTTGGCCGATGCGCCGCACGGCTACGAGATCTTCCAGAAGAAGGAGGATGACTGCATCAAGGTCATCCTCCAGCCGTGAGATCGGTCCTCGTCACCGGCGGGTCGAGCGGTATCGGCCGGGCCGCGGCGTTGCGTTTCGCCGCCCGCGGTGACCGGCTGGCCCTGCTCGCCCGGTCGGCGACAGCCCTGGCCGACACGGCGGCGCAGTGTCGGGAGGCCGGCTCACCGCGGGTCACGACGCTGGTCGCCGACGTGGCCGACCGGGACGCCGTCGACGCGGCCGTGGACTCGGCGGTCGACGACCTCGATGAGATCGACGTGTGTGTGCACGCGGCCGCGGTGGCGGCGTACGGTCGCCTGCTCGACGTCCCGGGCGAGGTGTACGACCGGGTGGTCGACGTCAACGTCAAGGGCACGGTCAACGTCGCCCGCGCCACGCTGCGGCACTTCGAGCCGCGCCGGGCCGGCACGCTGATCCTGCTCGGCTCGCTGATCGGCCGGATCGGCACGCCCTACCTGTCCGCCTACGGCGGTACCAAGTGGGCCGTCCGCGGACTGGCCCGATCGTGGCACGCCGAGACCCTGGCCATGCCGGGCGTCCACGTCTGTGAGGTGTGGCCGGGCGCGGTGAACACGCCCGTGTACGAGCAGGCCGCGACGTACGCCGGCCGTGAGGCGCGTCCCCCACCGCCGGTGGTCTCGGCCGACCGGGTGGCCGCGGCCGTGCTCACGGTCGCCGACCGGCCCCGGCCGCGGGTCGGGGTCGGCTGGGGCAACCCGTTGATGCTGACCGGCTTCACCGCGCTGCCGTGGGTGTACGACCGACTCGTCGGGCCGCTGATGCTGCGCTTGGGGCTGTCCGGCCGGAGTTCGCCGCCGACCCCGGGCAACCTCTTCGACCCGCCGCCGGGCGGGGAGCGGGTGGACGGGCCGTGGCACGGCTGGTTGGGGGTTCGGTCGTGAGCAAGCCGGCGGTCGCCCTGTTCGATCTCGACGGGACGCTGGTGGACAACACCTACCACCATGCGGTGGCGTGGTACCGCGCCTTCGGCCGGCAGGACATCACGGTGCCGGTATGGCGGCTGCACCGGGCGATCGGGATGGGCGGTGACCGGCTGGTGTCCGCGGTCTGCGGCGATGACGTCGAGACCGGATTCGGGGACGCCATCCGGGCGGCCTGGCGCGAGGAGTTCGACCCGCTCATCGACGAGGTGTTGGTGCTCGACGGCGCCCGGGACCTGCTCGTGGCGACGCACGAGCACGGTTGCAGGTGGTGATCGCCAGTTCCGGCGCGCCGGAGCATGTGCGGCACTACCTGCGGTTGCTCGACGTGGACGACCTGCTGGCCGCGGTCACCGACGCCGAGGACGCGGATTCCTCCAAGCCGGCGCCCGACCTGCTCGCAGTGGCGATCGACAAGGCCGGCGGTGGCCCGGCGGTCTGCGTGGGCGACGCCAGCTGGGACTTCGCGGCCGCGCAACGGCTCGGACTCCCGGGCGTCGGCGTGCGGACCGGCGGGTTCAGCGAGCGGGAACTCCGGGACGCAGGGGCGGAAGAGGTGTACGACGGACCGGGCGACCTGCTGGCCGCCGTACGCGCCGGTACGACGGTC
>JBBPYA010000011.1:0-5742 GCA_038200385.1 Mycobacteriales bacterium | reverse complement strand
CGCCATCGGCCACGAGCCGGACACGCCGCTGGTGGACTTGGCCGCCGACGTCCGCGCCGCCACGCCGACCGACGCGGCCAAGCGCGTGGTACCCGACGTCCACGAAGAAGTGCGCCTGCTCGGCCACCAGCGGGACCGGCTGCGAAGTACGGCCAGTGCCCGGCTGGCCACCGAGCAGCAGTGGCTGGCCGGGATCCGAGGCCGCCCCGTGCTCACCGATCCGGGGGTGCTCGTGCGGGACCGGGCTGCACAGGTGATCACCCTGCGCGACCAGGTTCGCCGGCATGCCGCGGCCCGGCTGGACGGTGCCGCCACCGACCTGGACCACGCGCGGGCCCGGGTCGCCGCGCTGTCCCCGGCAGCGACCCTGGCCCGCGGGTACGCCGTCGTGCAGACCGCGAGCGGCACCGTGGTGCGCGACGCCGAGCAGACCGGCAGCGGCGATCAGCTGGCCGTGCGGCTCGCCGGGGGGCGCCTCGACGTCACGGTCGACTGAAGCCGCGGCGGTCTGCTGGCCCGCACCGGTCACTACGCTGGCCGGCGTGACCGATCCGGCTCCCTCGGGCGAACTGAGCTACGAGCAGGCCCGTGACGAGCTCGCCGAGGTGGTGCGACGGCTGGAGGCGGGGGGCCTGAGCCTGGAGGAATCCCTGTCTCTGTGGGAGCGCGGCGAGGCGGTGGCCGGCATCTGCCAGGCCCGGCTCGACGGCGCCCGGCAGCGGTTGGCCGACATCCTCCAACCGCCCCCGGAGTAGTCCCCGCGGTACCGGACCTCGGCGGTAGGCAGGCCTCAGCCGGGCGCCGGGCGCAGCGCCGCCACCAGCGCCCGGAGCTCGGCGTCGGAGGCCGACCCGGTGATCACCACGGTGGCCCCGTCCGCGGAGCGCACCAGCGCCGGCTCGTCGCGGGCGCTGCGCATCTCCTGCCAGCCCTGACCGGCGATCTCGGTCTCCCCCACCTGGGTGTACCCCTTGCCGAGGACATCGACGAGCAGCGCCTCGACGGGCACCGAGCTGTGCACGAACTGCGCGAACCTGCCCTGCGGCGTCACGTACCCGATGGACAGCCCGACCGGACCGCCCTGCTCGGCGGGATCGACCCGCGCGCTGGTGGACCGCCACCCGGTCGGCAGGCCGCTCGGGGCGAGCACGGTGAACGAGGCGAGGGACGCGGCGTAGAAGACGTCCCCCGCCGGGTCGACAGTCGTGACCGGATCGGGGGTCGAGGGCCGGTACAACCACACCATCACCAGGATCAGGACGGTCAGCGGAACCAGGGACCGCACCATGTCGCCGGTCGTGGGGCCTCGCCTGGCTCGGTCTGCCACGGGTCCATCGTGACCGACTGCGCCGCCGACGGCCGCTGGGGGACGGTAAGGTGCGCCGCCGGGGCCGGCACGGCGCCCGGTCTGAGACGATATCCATCCCGAAACCGCAGGAGTCCTGGCGTGTCCGACATCCCCAGCGCGCTCAGCGTCCAGCCGGAGGCGCCGGATCGCAACCTGGCCCTGGATCTGGTGCGCGTCACCGAGGCTGCGGCGATGGCCGCCGGCCGGTGGGTGGGGCGGGGGGACAAGAACGGTGGTGACGGCGCCGCCGTCGACGCGATGCGGACCCTGATCGGCACGGTGTCCATGAACGGCGTCGTCGTCATCGGCGAGGGCGAGAAGGACGACGCGCCGATGCTGTACAACGGCGAGGAGGTCGGCAACGGGGACGGGCCGCACTGCGACGTCGCAGTCGACCCCATCGACGGGACGACCCTGATGGCCAAAGGCATGCCCAACGCCCTCGCGGTGCTGGCCGTAGCCGAGCGCGGCTCGATGTTCGATCCGTCCGCCGTGTTTTACATGAACAAGCTCGCGGTGGGGGCCGAGGCAGCTGACGTCGTAGACATCGACGACCCGGTCGGGGAGAACATCCGGCGGGTCGCCAAGGCCAAGAACCGGCAGGTCGCCGACGTGACGGTGTGCATCCTGGACCGCCCACGGCACGACGAGCTCGTGCGGGAGGTCCGCGAGGCCGGCGCTCGGATCCACTTCATCTCCGACGGGGACGTCGCCGGCGCGATCAGCGCCGCGCGGGACAGCACCGGCGTCGACATGCTGCTCGGCATCGGAGGCACCCCCGAGGGGATCATCACCGCCTGCGCCCTGAAGTGCATGGGAGGTGCCATGCAGGCCAAGCTGTGGCCGCACAACGACGCCGAGCGGCGCAAGGCCCTCGACGCCGGCCACGACCTGGACCGGATCCTGACCATCGACGACCTGTGCAGCGGCGAGAACGTGTTCTTCTGCGCCACCGGGATCACCGACGGCGACCTGGTCCGCGGCGTGCACTACCGCTCGGGAGAGGTCAGCACCCAGTCCCTCGTGATGCGCTCGAAGTCGGGCACCATCCGGCAGATCGACTCCTGGCACCGCCTGGCCAAGCTGCGCGCGTACTCCTCGATCGACTTCGACAAGCAGGCCTGAGCAACCGAGTCGTCCGGGCGCGAAGGGCTCGATCTGCACCCGGCCACCCCATCGGCGCCCAGCCGACCCGACCACGGCGTACGGCGTCGGCTAGCGTCGCCGACATCCGAGCGAAAGGCCGACGCGATGACCGACGCACCCGAGTTCACGCTGCGGTACCCCGACGGGGAGATGGACCTGCCCTACGCACCGTCCAGCGAGGGGACGTCGGCGATCGACGCCTCCAAGCTGCTGTCCTCCACCGGGCTGGTCACTCTCGACAACGGGTTCATGAACACCGCGGCATGCAAATCGTCGATCACCTACATCGACGGCGACGCCGGCATCCTGCGCTATCGCGGCTACCCGATCGACCAGCTCGCCGAGCACTCCTCGTTCCTCGAGGTCAGCTACCTGCTGATCTACGGCGACCTGCCGACCACCGAGGAGCTGGCGTCCTTCGACGCGCAGGTCCGCCGGCACACCCTGTTGCACGAGGACCTCAAGCGCTTCTTCGAGGGCTTCCCGCCGGATGCGCACCCGATGCCGGTGCTGTCCAGCGCGGTCAGCGCGCTGTCGACGTTCTACCAGGACTCGTTGGACCCCTTCGACGACGAGCAGGTCGAGATCTCCACCGTCCGGCTGCTCGCCAAGGTGCCAACCATCGCGGCGTACTCGTACAAGAAGTCGGTCGGTCAACCGTTCCTGTACCCCGACAACTCCAATGACACGGTGACGAACTTCCTGCGGATGACGTTCGGGTTTCCCGCCGAGCCATACGAGGTGGATCCGACGTTCGTCCGTGCACTCGACACCCTGTTCATCCTGCACGCCGACCACGAGCAGAACTGCTCCACGTCCACGGTGCGGCTGGTCGGATCCAGTCACGCGAACATGTTCGCCTCGGTCTCGGCTGGGATCAACGCGCTGTTCGGTCCGCTGCACGGCGGCGCGAACCAGGCTGTCCTGGAGACCCTGCAGGCGATCGCCGACGACGGCGGCGATGTCGACAACTACGTCACCAGGGTGAAGAACAAGGAGCCCGGCCTGCGACTGATGGGCTTCGGGCACCGGGTATACAAGAGCTACGACCCCAGGGCCGCGATCGTGAAGAAGCTGGCCGACGAGGTCCTGGAAGCGATCGGCGAGTCCGACGAGCTGCTGGACATCGCCCTGCGGCTGGAGGAACTGGCGCTCAACGACGACTACTTCGTCGAGCGCAAGCTGTACCCGAACGTCGACTTCTATACCGGGCTGATCTACAAGGCGATGGGCTTTCCCCCCCGGATGTTCACCGTGCTGTTCGCCCTCGGCCGGCTGCCCGGCTGGATCGCCCAGTGGCGCGAGATGATCAAGGACCCGGCCACGAAGATCGGTCGGCCGCGGCAGTTGTACGTCGGTGAGCGCGAGCGGCAGTACAAGTCGATCGACGGCCGCTGACCGCGCGCGACCACGCTGGATAGCATCGCAGGACGGATGCGTCGCGACAGCCGAGGAGACGAGAAGCCGTGGCCGAGCAGGACTTCCGGACCGAGCACGACTCGATGGGCGAGGTCCGGGTACCGGTCGGGGCCAAGTGGCGGGCACAGACGCAACGCGCGGTGGAGAACTTCCCGATCTCGGGCTTGACGATCGAGCGCGGCCTGATCGGCGCGCTGGCCTCCATCAAGGGCTGCAGCGCCCGCCTTCGCGGTGAGCGGGGCATGCTCGACGCCGCAAAGGCGAAGGCCATCCACGATGTCGCGGCCGAGGTGGCCGGCGGCGGATATGACGGCGACTTCCCGATCGACGTATACCAGACCGGCTCGGGCACCAGCTCGAACATGAACGCCAACGAGGTGATCGCCACCCTGGCAGCGCAGACCCTCGGTGCGGCCGTACATCCCAACGACGACGTCAACGACCCGTTCTCCTCCAACGACCAGTTCCCCGCCGCCATCCACATCGCGGCGACCCGCGGGATCGTCGTCGACCTGATCCCTGCGCTGGACCACCTGGCGCGGTCGCTGGAGGCGAAGTCCGCCGAGTTCGCGAGCGTGGTCAAGGCCGGGCGGACCCATCTGATGGACGCGACCCCGGTGACCCTGGGCCAGGAGTTCGGTGGGTACGCGGCGGCGGTGCGGTACGGCGTCGAGCGGCTGCGTTCAGCCCTCCCCCGGATCGGCGAGCTTCCGCTGGGCGGTACGGCGGTGGGTACCGGGATCAACAGTCCGGCCGGTTTCGGCGGCGAGGTGATCGCTGTGCTGGCTGCGGACATGGGGCTGCCGCTGACCGAGGCCCGCGACCACTTCGAGGCCCAGGGGTCCCGCGACGCCCTCGTCGAGGCCAGCGGGGTCCTGCGCACCGTCGCGATCTCGCTGTACAAGATCGCCAATGACCTGCGGTGGATGGGCTCCGGCCCGCGGGCCGGACTCGGTGAGATCGGCCTGCCCGACCTGCAGCCGGGCTCCTCGATCATGCCGGGCAAGGTCAATCCGGTCATCCCCGAAGCGGTCTGCCAGGTCGTCGCCCAGGTGGTCGGGAACGACGCCGCGGTCGCCTTCGGCGGGGCGGCGGGCAACCTCGAACTCAACGTCATGCTGCCGGTGATCGCCCGCAACCTGCTGGAGTCGATCCGGCTGCTCGCCAACGTCAGCGTGCTCTTCGCCGACCGGTGCATCGACGGCGTCACCGCGAACGTCGAGCGCTGCCTCGAGCTGGCCGAGTCCTCCCCGTCGGTAGTGACGCCGCTCAACCGCTTCATCGGTTACGACGAGGCAGCTCAGGTGGCCAAGCAGTCGCTCAAGGAGCGCAAGACCATCAAGCAGGTGGTACTCGAGCGGGGCTACGTCGAGGACGGCAAGCTCACCGAGGCAGAGCTGGACGCCGCTTTGGACGTGCTGTCCATGACGCATCCCAGCTGACCGGTCGACTGCACGCACCGACTCGCGAGGTCACCAGCGCAGGGGTGGGTGTCGGTGGTTGCGTTGGGGGGTGCCGGTGGGGTCGAGCCAGACCGGTGCGGTGCGGCCGAGGTCCAGGACGGGGCCGTCGGGGCCGAGGACGGCGGGGACGGCGGGGATCAGGTCGCAGTCGCAGGCCAGTTTGCGGGCCAGCGCGGGGCTGATCGGGGTGCCGTCGGCCAGGTAGCCCAGGCCGCCCCCGGGGTGGGGCCGGCGCGGTGTGGCCGGTGGCTGCAACACCGACGGTCCCAGGCGCGCCGCCCGGGCCGCCCGTGGTAGTGCCAGCGTGCCCGGAGGTCTGGCCGGGGGTGTGGTTCGGGTTGGTGGCAGCGGCGGCGCGGGTGGCGG
>JBBPYA010000010.1:0-9922 GCA_038200385.1 Mycobacteriales bacterium | reverse complement strand
CGTTCGCGGTCGCCTGGGCGTCTCCTGGATCGTGCCGCGACGCAAGCACCGGCCAGTCCATGGCGGCGACCTCCCGGCGTCGTTGTCGGCATCCCTGTCGTCGAATGTTAGCAGCCGTTAACCTCCGACCGCGAACCGCGAAGCCCCCCTCGCTGCCGACTACCTCGGTCGGTGACCTCCGGTGCACACGAGCGGGTAGCCCCCGTGACGGGGGCCCACCACGGAATCGGCGCCGCTGTAGCGGCGTACCTGGCGACCGCCGGCGCCGCCGTGGTCCTGACGGGTCGGCACGCCGGCTGACACCGGCTGGGTCACCGCCGCCAGCCGGGAGTTCGTCGCGCACAGTCCGGAACACACCACGTCGTAGCGCCGGACGAGGTGGCCGAGGTCGTCGGCTGGCTCTGCTCGGATGCCGCCCGGCTGGTGAGCGGCACCCTGATCCAGCTGGGCTGATCCGGCTGCGCTGATTCGGCTCCCGCAACCGTCCCTCGTGGTGCCGCTGCCGTTAGCGGCCGTTAACTCACTCGGCTAACATCCCGGCCATGGCAGGCGCGACGGGGATCCGGCGGGCGGGGGGACGCCGGGAGGACATCCTCGACGCCGCCGCGACGCTGTTCGCCGAGCGCGGCTTCCACGGCGTCGGTGTCGACGACATCGGGGCCTCGGTGGGGATCTCAGGGCCGGGGCTCTACCGGCACTTCGCGAGCAAGGACGCCATGCTCGCGGAGATGCTGGTCCGGATCAGCGAGCGGTTGCTCGCGGAGGGATCGGCGCAGGTCGCCGACGCCGAAGGCCCCGAGCAGGCGCTGGCCGCGCTGATCGGCTGGCACATCGACTTCGCCCTGTCCCATCCCGCGCTGATCGTCGTCCAGGACCGGGACCTCGCCAACGTCGCCGAATCCGATCGGCGGCGGGTACGCCGGCTGCAGCGTCGCTACGTCGAGGTCTGGGTCAGCGTGCTCCGGACGATCGACCCGGACCGTGACGAGGCCGGTGCGCGGGCCGCGGCGCACGCGGTGTTCGGCCTGATCAACTCCACGCCGCACAGCGCGCACGCCCTGCCGCGGGCCCCGATGGCCGACTTGCTGGCCCGGATGGCCGCAGCGGCACTGCTGGCCGGTCCGGCAGACTGAGCAGATGCCCGATCCGGTGCCCCGAGCCCGGCCGCCGGAGTCGGCCGGTGAGCGGGACACCCTGACCGCGATGCTGGATTTCCTGCGCAGCACCGCCGTCCACAAGGTCGACGGCCTGACCGACGAGCAGGCCGCCAGCCGGTCGGTGCCCGCCAGCGAACTCACCCCGGCCGGGGTGGTCAAGCACCTCACGGGCACCGAGCGGTTCTGGTTCAGCATCGACTTCGCCGGGCTGGACGTGCCGTGGCCGTGGCCCGACGACGACCCCCACGGCAACTTCCTGCTCCAGCAGGGCGACAGCCTGGCCGGCGTCGTGGCCGAGTACGAGGCCGAGTGCGTCCGGTCCCGGGGGGCCATCGCCGGAGCCGGGCTGGACGAACCGGCCCGCGGCCCGGACATGCACTTCACCCTGCGGTACGCGCTGGTCCACATGATCGAGGAGACCGCCCGGCACTGCGGTCACCTGGACCTGCTTCGCGAGAGCATCGACGGTCGGCGAGGCCAGTAGATCAGCGCTGCTCCAGCCGCAGGATTGTCGAGCCACGGGCTGGCAAGCCCTGAGGCCGCCCGCAGCCGGGGCTGCCGAGCCGAGGGACTGCCGAGCTGCGGCTCCGGAGCCCGTGGGACGGGTGCCGCTCAGCCCATCGTCTTGGCCCCGTCGATGGACTCCCGCAGGATGTCGGCGTGCCCCGCGTGTTGAGCGGTCTCAGCCAGGACGTGCAGCAGCACCCGACGGATCGACCAGCTTGCGCCGGGCTCGAACCACGGCGCCGACGGCAGCTCATGGGTGACGCCAAGGTCGGCGAGCCCGGTGACGATCCGCTTGGTCTCCTCGGCCACCGCGGCGTAGTCGGCCAGCACACCGGCCACGGTGTCCTCCGGCAGCATCGCGAACTCGCGGGCCCGACGCTCGAACATCTCGGCCGCGCCCGGCGTCGCGCCGGGGTCGGACCAGTCGATCGTGGACCAGTCGACGGCGGGGCCGTGAGCCTCCGCCCCTCGGACGCAGAAGTCGATCCAGACCCGCTCGGTGTTGCCGGTGTGCTTGATCAATCCGCCCAAGCAGAGCTCGCTCACCGTCGGGCTGGCCCCGGCCTGCTCGTCGCTGAGGCCGTTCAGAGTCTGCCCCAGGAAGCTGCGGTGCCGGGCCAGCGTGCCCAGCAGCTCGTCCCGCTCCCGGTCCCGCGCGTCGGCACCCGGGGCTCCGTCGGTCATGGCGTCTCCTCTCGCGGCCACGGGGGTGGCGGCCCATCCCGGAAGCTACGACGAGGTACCGACAGAATCAGCCCCCGACAGCCGTGCCGGACCGGCGGCAACGCGGAGCAGGGGAACCCGCGGCGGGTCAGCTCAGACGGAGTCGGTACGGCAGCATCAGCGGCCCCTCGCTGGGTAGCCCGAGCGCGCCGGCGACGGCCGACAGCGGTCCCCAGTCCGAGCCGGTCCCGTACCCCCAGCCGATCCCGAAACCAGAGCCGATCCCGTACCCCGAGCCCAACCCGATCCCGTACCCCGAGCCGATCCCCGAGCCCGACTCGAGCGCGGCCGCGCCGCGGTCCTCACTGGACCGGGGCCCGCGAAGCCGGTCCAGCGGCCGCACGTCCGGGAAACGGCGCAGCCGGACCCGATCCGGGTCCAGCCCGGCCCGCCCGGCGGCCACCTCCACCGCGCGGCGCAGACCACCCAGCTCGTCGATCAGGCCGCGCTCGTGCGCGTCGGAGCCGGTCCACACCCGGCCGCGGGCCAGCTCGTGCACCCGTCGCGCGGACATTCCCCGCGAGCTCGCCACCTTCGCGGTGAAATCGGCGTACACCCGGTCCAGCCACTCCTCGAGCAGCTCCCGCTCCTGCGGGGTGAAGCCCCGCCGCGCGGTGAACATCCGGGCGTGCGCGCCCTCGCTGACCGCATCGTGACCCACCCCCAGCCGGGCTAGCAGCCCGGCCGTCACGGCCTTGCCGCCGAAGACGCCGATCGACCCGGTCAGGGTTCCGGGCTGGGCCACGATCGCATCTGCGCCCATGGCGACGTAGTACCCGCCGGAGCCCGCCACGTCGCCCATCGACGCGACGACCGGGAGCCCGGCGGCGCGGACCCGACCGACTTCCCGCCAGATCACGTCGGAGGCAACGTAGGACCCGCCCGGGCTGTCCACCCGCAGGATCAGCGCCGCCGGTTCGCTGCGGACCGCGGCCCGTAGCGCCGCGCTCAGCGTGTCCGAGCCGGTGGAGGGCCCGCGCAGCGGTCCGCGTCGGCTGCGGCCAAGGTGGATCGCGCCGTGCGCCTCGACCAGCGCGATCACCGGGTACCCGCGTCGGCGGATGCGGGCCGGCAGCGACGGACGCTCCCGCGCGTAGCGCGACAGGTACCGCAGCGTCGGCGGTACGCCGCCGCGTCCCCCGGCCACTCGGTCGCGGACCGCCGAGTAGACCTCGTCGCGGTAGCCGAGCCGGTCCACCAGCCCGGCCTCCTTCGCTTCGGCCGCGGACAGTGGCGCCCGGTCCACCAGGGCGCGCACCTCGGCGGCGGGCAGCCCACGGGCGGTCGCGATGCCGGCGATCAGCTGCTCCGCGGTGGACCGGGCCAGCCGGGTCACCGCCTCGCGGTGGGCATCGGTGAACGAGCGGCGCAGCACCGAGTCGGCGGCGTTCTTGTACTCATGGCGCTGACCGAGCTGCGGTTCCACGCCGAAGCGCTCCAGGCCCTCGGCCAGGAATGTGGCCTCCACCGCCACACCGGTCAGGCCGAGGTCTCCGGAGGGCTGCAGCCAGATCTCGTCGCAGCCGGTCGCCAGGTAGTACGCGACGCTGGCGCCGGCGAACTCACCGAAGGTCTCCGCCCACGCGACCACGGGGGCGCCGCTGCGCCGCCGGAACCGGCGCAGCGCGTCGGCCAGCTCCTGGGCCCGGGCCAGCGGCCAGCCCGCGCCACCGACCTTGACCAGCAGCCCGGCCACCTGCGCGTCCCCGCCGGCCCGCTCCAGCGCGGCGAGCAGCAGCGGCAACGGCGCCGTCCCGCGGCCGAGCACCCGGGCCACCGGGTCCGGCGCCACGCCCGGGGGTGCGACGGTCGCGTCGAGTTCGAGCAGCAACGCCGTACGCCGTCCGAGCGGACTCCCGCTCACCGTGCGGGGTCCCCGGCCCCAGGGGAGGCACCGCCGCCAGCTGCGGCCGGCAGGTCCAGCGCATCCAGGACCCGGGCGATCACCGACGCCTCGCTGCCGTCGGCGTTCACCCGGGCGCCGGGCTCGTCCGGCCCCAGCGGCTCGTAGGTGTCCAGCTGGCTGCGCAGCAGCGCCGGCGGCATGAAGTGGCCCTCGCGTTGGTCGACGCGCTCCTGCAGCTTGCCGTTGCCGGCCTCCAGCGCGCAGAAGCGCACGGACGGGTTCCCCTCGCTCAACAGGTCGCGGTAGGAGCGCTTCAGCGCGGAGCAGGCCACGACACTGCTGCGGCCGCGCTGCTCCTGCTCCCCGATCCAGGCCGCGAGCGCGCGCAGCCACGGCCACCGGTCTTCGTCGTCCAGCGGTGTGCCCGCGCGCATCTTGGCCACGTTGGCCTCGGGATGGAAGTCGTCGCCCTCGGCGAAGTCCCAGCCGGTGGCGGCGACGACGCCGTCGGCCACGGTCGTCTTGCCCACCCCGGACACACCCATCACCACGATGGTGTCGGACCGGTGGGGCGACGCTGGCACATCCCGCACGCTAGCCGGGGTTCGGGTGTTGCGCCCCGTTCACGTACGCCGCAACCAACTCGGCCTCGCGTTCGGCGCTCAGACCCGCGCCGCGTTCCCGACCGGAGCCGAGTTCGGTCTCCCAGGCCAGACTCGCCCTTGCGGTGTCCGCGACCGGCCTGATCCGCAGGCCGGCGGCCAGGGACTCGCTGACGTCGCGGGCCATGAATCCGTCATGACCGGGCGGCAGCCACATCGGCAACGACTCCGGCCCTGCCCACGGTGGCACATTCCAGGCGGCCAGGTGCGACGAGGGAACCCAGACCAGTTCCGGGTTCCCCCCGACCGCGTCCCGGATCTCGGTGACGAGTTCGCCCCAGGTCAGCGGCGGGCAGATCGCGTCCAGGGTCGCAACCAGCCGCTGCTCCGCGGCGTACACGATCCAGCGAGCCAGGTCGCGCACATCGACGTACTGGACGGGATCGGTCGGGTCCCCCGGCACGAGGACCCGGCCGCCGCGGTGCAGGCGGCCCGGCCAGTAGCCGAAGCGGTCCGAGCGGTCACCGGGCCCGACGATCAGGCCGGGTCGACAGACGAAGGCCCGCCCGCCGACGACCTCCTGCACCGCTTGCTCGCAGCTGACCTTGAGCGGGCCGTACAGCTCCCGGTCGGTCTCGTCGGCACCGTCCGGGGCGGGCTTCAGGAGCGCTGCGGTGCCGCAGCGCTGACCGACGACGGCGTTGTCGGCGTACACCGACGCCGTCGACACGAACGTCCAGTGCCCGACGCTGCCGGCCAGCGCGTCCAGCGCGCGGCGGACCCGGGTCGGGGACTGCAGTTCGACGTCGACCACCGCATCGAACTTGCGACCCGCCAGCGGCCGAAGACCGTCCTGATCGGCTCGGTCCACGCGGACCAGCGTCGCGGCCTCCGGAGGCGACCCGGACACGCCCCGGGCGGCGCACGTGACCTCGTGGCCCCGCCGCACCGCCTCGGCCGCGACCGCGTGCGACAGGAACGCCGTCCCGCCGAGGACGAGCAGCCGCACTGATCAGGGCTCCGGGATCGCGAGTTGGAGCGCGTCGTTCGCTGCCGAGTCCAGCAGCGCCGCATCTCCCGTCGCGGTATCGCTGATCCAGGCCACCTCGACGATCCGCACCGCGCTGCCGTCCCGCGCGGAGGCATACGCCGCGGCCACGAGCTCGGGGGGTCCGCCGTCGATGCGGACCCCGGCGCGCAGCAGGTCGCTGATGTTCCCGGTCCCGTTCGTGTCCGCGAGGTTCTGCAGCTGACCGGCCGCCGCCTCATCGGGCATCTGCACGATGGACACCGAGATCACCGCCGGGACGCCGCCGAGGTCGGCGGTGAACAGGGACCGGGTCAGCGCCGAGCACGGCGTGCCCGAGAAGAAGTCCGCGACCTGGCCGTAGGAGTTCGTGGCGCACTCCCCGTCGGCCTTGAGCGCCTGCAGCGTGTACGTCGTTCCGTCGACCACCTGGCTGGGCGGCGCGGTCGTGGTGGCAGCCGTGGTCGTGGGTGCCGTGGTGGGCGTCGATGGAAGGCTCGAACTGCTCGCCGCAGTCCCGGCCTGCGGATCGCGCAGCCCGCTGCCGACGGCGAACAGCGCACCGCCGACCCCGGCCAGCGCGAGCAGCACCGCGGCCACGATCCAGACGGTCGCCCCGGTCGAGGACCGCCGTCGCCGGCGGCTGTCCACGCGATCGCTGCGCGGGTGGTCCAGCAGACGGGCCAGACCGCCTTCGGCCGCCGGGTCCGGACCCGTGGGTGGCCCCTCCGTCAGCGCCGGCGGAGGCGGCGCAGGCGCGGGGTACCCGGCCGACGCCGGCTGGGCGGACAGGTGGGCGAGGGGATGTGGATCGTTTCGCGGGGGCGGCGTCGGCTCGTCACCGCTGAGCTGCCCCGCCTCGAACGCTGCCGGAACGGGCGGCAACGACGCCACGGTGGGCACCGCCGCGGGCAGCGGGGCCGGCGGGGGGGCGCTGGCGCCCTGCCGCGGCGCGACGGCCGCAGACCAGTATCGGCCGGTATCGGTGGGCGGACCGTCGTCCCGCGGGGGCGGCACCGCGCCCGCCCGCCGCAGCACGTACGGCGAGTAGAGAAAACCCTCGTTGTTCAGCTCCTCCACCGACGGGCCGCGACCCTGCAGACCGAAGATGGTCAAGGCCGCCTTCACGTCGGCGGTGGTCCACACCAGCCGGTCCTGCTCCAGCCCGGCGGCGGCACCGTGTCGCAGTCCGGTCAATACGTCACCGGAGTCCATCCGGCAGGCGATCGGGCCGCCGGCCGAGCGGTCGCGGACCGAGGTGATCGCTCCCTCGATGATCGCCAGCGTCGGCAGGTACCCGGGATCCAGCCCACCCTCGGTCAGGGTGTGCTCGATCAGTTCCACGGCCCGCTGCAACTGCGTGCTCGGGTGCGACCCTCCGCCGCTGAGCCGGAGCACCTCTCCACCGACCGTCCACACCCCGGCCTTGCTCGGCCGCAGCTCCCCGGTCTGCCGGCCCATACCTACGGCCCGGACCACCAGGATCGTCTCGGGGAGGAACGCGATGGCGTCGGCCTGCCGCCGCTGCATGGCGCCGTCCACGACGGGGACGAACACCGCAAGCCCACCGATCACCCCGGAGCCGGCACCGAATCCGCTCAGCACCCGGTGCAGCTGACGTTCGGCGTCAGTGACGAGTTCGATCGGTGCCAGGCAGAGCACCTTTCCCCCTCCGCTCGTCCGTCCCGCGCTCAGGCCGCTGCGCGCCGGTCGGGGCAGCAGCGTCCCTGCTGGAATCGACGTTACGACATGGTCGCCGGTTCCGATCGTCGACGAGCGCAGCGACACTCGCTCGGGATCGGGCGGGCGCCCGCTACTTGGGGATCGGCGACCCGGAAGTCAGCCGGCGCAGCGCGTCCCGCTGGCGGCGTACCCGGCGGGTCGCCGCCGAGCCGTCGGCGGGCATCTCGGGAGGTTCGACGACAGCGGTGGGATCGGGTACGAACAGCCCGGTGACCTGGACCAGCAGGTGGGCGGTGGCGCTCAGCTGCAGCCACAGCCGGTCGTCGGTGTCGAGGCCGACCACCGCTCCGGCGCTGGCCGGCACGGCGTACGGCGTGCCGCTGGCCGTCACCGAGCCCGGCAGCACGGCGTAGCTGAGCAGCCGAACGCCATCGCCGGACCGCTCATCGGGAAACATCAGGACCGCACCGGACTGGACGGCGTCGAACACGTGGACGGACAGCGCCACCGCCGCGCTCGGCGGGACGTACGTGGTGTCGACCAGCCCACGCAGGTCGACGGCGATCCTGCGACCGCCGACCAGACGGCCGGCGCCGTCCAGATCGGCCGGGGCCGGGCCCGACGCCGAGGACGGGTCGGCCCGGGTGTCGAGCACGGTGGCCTGATTCGGCGGTACCGGGTGCAGGTAGTTGGCGAAGAACGAGGTGAACACCTGGCTGGCCACCACGTTGAAGCCGCCGGACTCGGCACCGAAGTACAGCAGACCGCCGCCGGCGACCAGGTCTCCGGCCGCGACGCTGCGCACGTCGGGCACCTGTGGGACGACCGCACCGGGGATCGAGCTCTCCAACCGTAGCTGTGCCGAGACCAACTCGACATCGGAGAACTGCTCGGCGTCCGACGCCCGCTCGTTGAGCAGCGAGAGGGTGGCCACGGTCGTGCTGGACTGCAGGCGGGTCTGGGCGTCACCGGAGCGGTTGCGGTTGCCCAACCGGAGCGTGTCACCCGGGTCGGCGGCCGCGCTTTGGGTCAGTCCCGGCAGGGCTAGCAGGCCGGCGGTGCCGGCCAGGACCGCGGCGGAGCGGCGTACCGCGGCCCGGCGGCTCAGCCGGGTCTCCGGTCCGCACGGCCCGTCCGTGGCGTCGACGGGTCCGCGGCGCGCGGGCGCGGCAGCGGCCTGCGGCCGGTCTGCGGGTACGGCGGCGGCCGGTTCGTCCGGGCGCGGATCGGAAACCATCGGGCCCATGATCGCACCGCGGGGCCGCCGATGGCGAGCCCCGCCCAGCTCAGCGCCGTCGGGTGCCGAAGATGCTACGGCCGAGCGCGGTTCCCGCGGAGCGCAACGCCGAGCGGAAAGCATCGGATTCCAGGATCTGGGTGACCAGCGGGGGATCCTGCTCCCGGCGGCTGCTGCGGCGCCGCGGGGCCTGCTCTCGGGGCGCGCCGGGGGGCTCCGGCGGTCCAGCCGGGACCGGGTCCGGGGCGGGCGGCGGCGCCTGCATCCGAGCGGTCAACCGCTCGTAGGCGGAGTCCCGGTCCACCGCCTCGGAATACCGCCCGGCCAACGATGAGGCGGCGATCGTCTGCTGGACCGCGGCGGTGTCGGCGGGGGCCATCAGCGAGCGGGGTGCCGGCAACCGGGTCCACGCGACCGGGGTCGGTGCGCCGCGCTCGGACCTCACGGTGACCACCGCCTCACCGATGCCGACCCCGAGGCGCCCTCGAAGAGCAGGTGGGCCTCGTCCAGGAAGAACACCAGCTTGGGTTGGTCGGTGTCACCGACCTCCGGCAACGCCTCGAACAGGTCGGCGAGCAACCACATCAGGAACGTGGAGAACAGCGCGGTGTGCCTCTCGAGGCCGGCCAGCTCCAGGCAGCTGATGATGCCCCGCCGTCGGAAGCGGTGCGGATCAGGTCCGCGGTGTCGAACTCCGGTTCCCCGAAGAAGGCGTCGCCGCCCTCGTTCTCCAGTCCGACGAGCGTGCGCAGGATGACCCCGCGGTGGCGGTGGACACCCCGCCGAGGCCCTCCAGTTCCGGCTTGCCCTCGGCGCTGGTGAGGAATGTGACGAGCGCGCGCAGGTCCTTGAGGTCCAGCAGCGGCAGTTCCGCGCGGTCGGCCCAGTGGAACATCAAGCCGAGCGAGGACTCCTGCGTCTCGTTCAGGGCCAGGATCTTGGACAGCAGGGACGGGGCCGAACGACGTGATCGTCGCCCGCAGCGGGATCCCGGCCGCGGAGCCGGGAAGGGCCAGGAACTCCGTGGGGTACGCCGTCGGCTGCCAGTCATCGCCGGCGTCGGCGCTGCGCTGGGTGATCCGCTCCCCGGGCTCGCCCGGCGTGAGCAGGCCGGACAGGTCGCCCTTGACGTCGGCGGCG
>JBBPYA010000009.1:0-15416 GCA_038200385.1 Mycobacteriales bacterium | reverse complement strand
GCTGGGCACACGCGTCGTTCGTCGGCGAACTCCCCGAGCCGTCGATCCCGGTGACCGTCATCGTCGGTGAGCACGACCCCGCGCTCGGGGCGGACACGATGCGGGCGACCTGGCTGGCGCAGCTGCCCGGCGCCACGCTGGCGGTGCTGGCCAATGCCGGGCATTACGCGATGTTCGAGACGCCGGTCGCGCTGGCCACCCGGATCGAGCAGGCCCTGTCCACCGCCGACGCGGGAGCGTGATTCCGCGGCCCGCGGCCCCCGGGCGGTCGGGCGGCACGCCCCTCGCTCTTGACAGATAAACATCACGTGTGAGTTATTTCTCAGGAGGGGGTATACGTGCTCGCGATCGACCGACCGACCAATCTGCGCCTGGACGACCAGCTCTGCTTCGCGCTGTACGCAGCGACGAACGCCGTGGTCCGGGCCTACCGCCCGCTGCTGCACGAGATCGGGCTCACCTATCCGCAGTACCTGGTGATGCTCGTGCTCTGGCAGGACGGCGAGCATGCCGTCCACGAGATCGCCGATCGGCTCGCGCTGCCCGCGCACGGTCTGAGCCCGCTGCTCGACCGGTTGGAGGAGGCGGGCCTGCTGGCCCGCCGACGCCAGGCGCCGGACCGCCGGGTGGTGCACGTCCGGCTCACTGCCGCCGGCGTCGAGCTCGAGCGCGCGGCCGCAGCGGTGCAGCGCGACGTGGCCTGCCAGACCCAGCTCGCGCCGGACGAGCTGGACGCCCTCCGCGAGGAACTGCACGACCTCGTCCGCCAGCTGGCGCCCGAGGCTGCGACGGGACCCATCTCCGGGACGCCCTGACCTGTCCGACCACCCGTCCGCCACCACGTAGGGAGCATCGTCATGACCGACACCGTTCAGAGTGACACCGCCCAAAGTGACACCGTCCAGACCGACACGACGGACCTTCCGCCCACCGATCCTGCGTCCAGCGGCTCGCTGTACGAGCGGCTCGGCGGCACCTACGGCATCGCCGGCGCGGTCGACGCACTCACCGACCGGCTGTACGAGAACGTCTCGGCCAACCGGAACCCGCACGTCCAGGCGTTCCACCTGGAGAAGGGGCACGCCGGCTTCAAGTACCTCGTGACCGCCTGGTCGATCGAGCAGACCGGCGGCCCGAAGGCCTACCCGGGTCGGGACATGCGCGAGGCGCACGCCCACCTGCACGTGTCCGAGGAGGAGTTCGACATCGTGGCGACCGAGATCGCCGCGACGCTGTACCACGTCGGCGTACCGACCAAGGAGCACAAGGAGTTCATGGACATCATCGAGAGCTACCGTTCGGTGGTCGTCGGGGCCCCGGGCGACAAGGACTAGTCGACCGGACTGACCGGTCCGGCCACCTGGCCGGCCGGGCCGGTCAGTGCCCTACCGGATGCGGCAGGTGACCGGCGCAGAGCAGGAACCGGTCCCGCCATGACACGTGGTCGGGCAGCGGCATCGGATCGGCGAACATGCCGAGATCGCGCCACCGGGCGGCGTCGGGTTCGGTGAGCTCCCAGAGCAGGCGGCCCAGTTCCTCGGTGAGCGGGCAGGCCGTGGAGCCGAGGTAGGCCGCGACGTAGTGCGCGAGCAGGGCGCGGGCGATCGTGCAGCGGCGCAGGTAATCCCACGTCGGGAGTTCCCCGTACCGGGTGGGCAGCACGCGCTCGCCGTCGGCGGCCTCCGCGGCGGCGGCGTCCGCGGCCACCGCGAGCCGGGTGAGGGCGGCCTGCGGATCGCTGCCGAGCAGGTCCGCGCTGTCAGCCGGGATCGTGTCAGCCAGGATCGTGTCGGCCGGGATCGTGTCGGCCGGGATCGTGTCGACCGGGTCCTTGGCCAGCACGGCCGGTACCGCGGCACTGTCGGCGGCGTACTGCTCGACCAGCCGCCACATCGGGACCGGCTCCGCCAGAGCAGGGGTGTCGTACGGCGCCGGCACCGGGATCGCGCGGTCCTCGGGACGGATCCGCCCGAGGACCTCGACCAGCACCTGATCGGACATCACGAACAGCTCGGCGTCGCGCAGCATCGGTCTCTCCGTCCCGGGATCCTCCCCTGCTGACATCATCACGTCCGACCCACGCGGCCGGCCAGTGGGGCCGGCCCCGACCCCGACGGAAGGCCGTACCGGTGCGCATCACCGATACCAGCGACCTGTGGTGGAAGAACGCCGTTGTCTACTGCCTCGACGTCGAGACGTACCTGGACTGGAACGGCGACGGCAGCGGCGACCTGCCGGGGCTGATCCAGCGGCTGGACTACCTGTCCCAGCTGGGCGTCACGTGCCTGTGGCTGATGCCGTTCTATCCCAGCCCCGACCGCGACGACGGCTACGACATCACCGACTTCTACGGCGTGGACCCGCGGCTGGGCAACCTCGGTGACTTCGTGGAGCTGGTCCGCACCGCCCGGGACCGCGGGATGCGGGTGATCGTGGACCTGGTGGTCAACCACACGTCGGTCAAACACCCGTGGTTCCGTTCCGCGCGGGCCAGCCGCAGCTCGCAGTACCGCGACTGGTACGTCTGGCGGGACGACCCGCCGGCCGACACCGCGGCCGACGTCGTCTTCCCCGACCAGGAGACGAGCATCTGGGCCTACGACGACAAGGCGGGCCAGTACTACCTGCACCGCTTCTACAAGTACCAACCCGACCTGAATGTCGCGAACCCTGCGGTCCGCGACGAGGTCGCCAAGATCATGGGCTTCTGGCTGGAGCTGGGAGTGTCGGGCTTCCGGGTCGACGCCGTCCCGTTCTTCCTGGACACCGCCGGGATCACCGGCGGGCACAGCGCGCTGCCCGACCCGCACGAGTACCTGCGGGCCCTGCGGTCCTTCCTCGGCCGGCGCACGGGGGACGCGGTGCTGCTCGGCGAGGTGAACCTGCCGCACCGGGAGCAGCAGAAGTTCTTCGGCGGTCCCGCCGGGGGCGAGCTGACGATGCTGTTCGACTTCATCGCGATGCAGAAGATGTACCTCGCGCTGGCCCGCGCCGACGCCCGCCCGCTGGCGCGGGCGCTGCTGACCCGGCCGAGGACGTCCCCGGACAGCCACTGGGCGACGTTCGTCCGCAACCACGACGAGCTCACCCTGGACAAGCTGACCGACGCCGAGCGGCAGGAGGTCTTCACCGCGTTCGGCCCGGCTCCGGAGATGCAGATCTACGGGCGGGGGCTGCGCCGTCGGTTGCCGCCGATGCTGGACGGAGACCCTCGTCGGATCCGGATGGTCTACAGCCTGCTGTTCTCGCTGCCCGGGACGCCGGTCCTGTTCTACGGCGAGGAGATCGGGATGGGTGAGAACCTCGCCGCGGAGGGCCGCTCGGCCGTCCGTACCCCGATGCAGTGGACCGCCGAGCGCAACGGCGGCTTCTCCACCGCCGCGTCGTCGCGGCTCCCGGGCCCGGTCGTGGAGGGCGGCTTCGGTCCCGAGCACGTGAACGTGGCCGCCCAACAGCGGGACCCGGAGTCGCTGCTGTCGTTCATGACGCTGCTGATCCGGAGGTACCGCGAGTGCCCCGAGTTGGGGTGGGGGATGTTCGAGGTCCTCGACCAGCCGGTGCGGGCAGTACTGGCCCACCGCTGCTCCTGGGACGGCCAGGCGATCGTCGCGCTGCACAACCTCAGCGCCCAGCCGCAGACGGTGTCCCTCACCCTCGACGACTTCGACGAGGAGACCCGGCTGGTCGATCTGCTCGGTGACGGCGACACCGCGACCGACGTCCGCGGCTGGGTGGAACTGGCGCTGGAGGGGTACGGGCACCGCTGGCTGCGGGTGGTCCGGCCCAGCGACCGCCGGATCGCCTGACGCCGGGCCGGACACCCGCCTGGTTGAGGAGGACAAGGCCGCCTTCAGGCTGGGCTCCGGCCTCGGCCTCGGCCGCGACCGGACGAGCTCATCGGCGAACTCACCGAGCAGATCGGCTCCGGCGAAACCGCCGAGGGACGATCAACGCTTCGCCGCGGCAATCGACCACCGCGGGCCGTCGGGCACGCCACCCTGCGCCCAGGCGGCTACGGATCACCCTTCCTCGGGTCGACCACAACGATCCCGGTGTCGGTGAAGTCTCCGACGGTGCGCGTGGCGAGGTCCGCCTCATGGGCCCACGATCAGGTCACCTGATCGTGCCGTGTCCTCACGGGTGGCCGGCCAGCCGCGAGGACACGTCACGGTGGGAGAGGACGGTCGGCCGGATCGGGTCAGTGGCAGGTGCGCGACTCCGGCAGGTCCATCGCGGGGCTGGAGTCGAAGAAGCCGGAGGGCTTCAGGGTGAAGCCGATGCTTGCCACGGGCATAACCGGCCAGTCCTCCAGGGTCGGCAGGTGGTTGTGCCCCATGACGTACCAGACGACGACATCGGTGTCGGTGATCGGGCGGTCCTGCGCGGTCCACTTCGGCAGCCCGTCCCCGCCGGCGTGCTGGTTGGGGTAGTCCCCCGCGGCGTACCGCTCGGCCGGGTCGTATGGCGTGACCCAGAGGTTGCTCCACATGTATCCGGCGCGCTGCCGGATCGAGGACTCCTCGGTGGCGAAGGGCAGGATGTTCTCCCCGGCCACGAGCTTGTAGCCGGTCGGGGCGCCGATCTTGTTGGTGCGCTCACTGGAGACGATCTTCCAGTACCGCCCGGACAGCGGGTTGACGTTGCGCCGGGCCGCGGTCTCGGTGGCCAGCACGGTCTGCTCGCCGTAGAAGGCGTTGCCGTACGGGTTCTCCTCCGGCGGAGCGGCCACCGTGTTGACCTCGACGACGGAGTTGCTCACCCCGTCGATCTGGGTGTCCAGGCGCATGCAGAAGAAGTGCTGGTGGTTGGGGCCATACAGGTTCTTGCCCAGCCGGGTGCCGTAGCGGGTGTCCTCCCCGTCGGCCAGGCCGCCGGTGGACAGGATCCCGGTCAGCTTGATCTCGTTCTCGATCCGGCCGTCCTGGTAGAGGTACCAGTACACGCCGTACTCGTAGTTGCCGACGGTGGCGACGAACGACACGACCAGCCGCCGCAGCCGGCGTACGGCGACGTCCTCGGTCCGGAAGTCGGTGTGCTTCCAGGAGATGCCGAAGTCCTCCTCGTGGATGCAGATGGCCTGCGGGATCCGGATGACCGAGCCGGCGGCGTCACAGACGTGGGCGTCGAGGTAGCGGATCTCGCCCAGGCAGTCGCAGCCGAGCTTGAGGGGGTTGGCCAGCATGCCCAGCCCGTACTCCCCCACGTCGAAGGCGTTCTTGCGGGCCTGGGTGGAGGACGGGTCGCCGTACGGCACGGTCATCTCGCACATCGAGGCGCGGTAGAGCACCGGACGTACGTCGTCGCGGTCGGTGTAGGTGATCGTGTTAAGCACCAGCCCCTCGCGGGTCGTCCAGCCGATCCGCAGATCCCACTTCTGCCAGCTCAGGTGGTCACCGTCCAGGGTGAAGCTCGGGCCCTCCGGCTGGACGATCTCCAGCGGTTTGACGTCCTCGCGGGTCTCGGAGGCGAACTTGCTGGACCACTCGAAGGACTCGTCAGGCACCGGGAGCACCCGCTCGTCGTCGATCCGGATGACCTCGTTCGCCGCCAGGTCCGCGATCACCATGAGGCCGTCCACCGGCCGGGCGTACTGGTTGTCGCCGGGCTTCTCGTGCACCCACACCAGACCGCGGATGATCCGGCGGCCGGACTCCAACTCGTCGCCGTAGTTGCCCGAGGACCACGGATCGATGGTGACGAGGTCCATGTCGGTGATGCCGCGCTTGGCCATCGCGGCCTGGAAGTCCGGGTTGTTGCGGATGGTCTCCTCGGCCTCGAAGAACTCGTCGAGGATCACCGAAGGCTGTACGCCCTCCAGGCGCTCCCAGCGGGTGATGCCGCCGGCGGTCAGCGAGGCGGTGATCTCCACGGTGGAGCCGTCGCTGTTGTCCAGGACGACGGCGTCGACCGCGCGCTCGAACGGGTTGCCGGGCTCGAAGCCGAGGACGTCGGCCTTCGCCGGCAGGTGCAGGTTGACACTGCCGAAGCGCATTCGGGCTCCGAACCGCTCGTCGGCCTTGATCAGGGCGACGGCGGCCGAGGATTCCTCCTCGGTGAGCCGGTCCAACGGGTGGGTGGCGGTCACGAGTTCGGCCAAGTCGGTCACGGTTGCTCCTTCGTCGGTTCGGCGCGCCCCGCGACGGTGCGGGGGCAGGGGTCCAGGTGGATCTGCCCGGTCAAGTGGCCGGCTCGGGCCGGGCCGGTCTCGGCGCCAGGTTCTTCCGGTCACCCACCCGGTCGGGGGCCGGGCCCACGGGGCTGGGCGAACCGCCGTGGTCGTGCGGCAGCACGATCGCCACGACGGAGGCGAGCAGGGCCAGCCCGATGACCCAAGCGGCCTTCTGCAGGAAGAACAGGTGGGCGCCGAGGAAGGCGTAGTACAGCCCGACCAGGGTCAGCACGAACCCGGCGATCGCGACCGGGATCCCGAAGACGCCGAGCAGGTGGTCGGAGTGCCGCGCCGAGCCGAGGAACCGGTTGGCGATAAGCAGCAGGTGGTAGGCGAGGTAGATGAGCAGCCACACGTAGGCACCGGCGAAGATCCAGTCGACGACGTTCGCGCTGAACATCGCCGCACCGGTGGCCACGACGGCGAAGCTGACGGTGGCCAGCACCGGGGTGCCCAGCCGCGGGTTCAGGGTGCCGAACGGCCTGGACAGCGGCCCGAAGAACAGCCCGTCCCGGGCGACGCCGTACAGGATGCGCGGGATGGCCGCGAAGGCAACGGTCATCGACCCGAGGGTCGCCGCCACCGAGGCCAGGGCCATCAGGCCCCGCCCGACGCCGCCGAACATCTGCTCCCCGACGACCAGCTGGGGGCAGCTGCCGGCGCATTCGGCGCCCGCCAGGTCGGCCCAGCTCCCTCCCCCTGGCGGTGTCGTGCCGGTGACGCCCAAGCCCATCAGCCAGGACGTGCCGAGGATGACCAGCAGCCCAATCACGATGCCCATCGGCAGGTTGCGCCGCGGGTTCTTCGTCTCCTCGGCCAGCGGCGCGACGAACTCGATGCCGACGAACGTCCAGAAGGCCAACACCAGGCCCAGAGCCAGCACGCCGCCGGCACCGAACCAGTCCAGCGCGCCGGGGCCCCCGGTATTCAGGTTGGCCGCGCTCCAGGACCCGGCGTCGGAGAAGCCGAGGAACCCGGCCAGGCCGAAGAACCAGCGGATGCCCAGCATTCCGACCAGCAGTCCGGCGCTGACCCAGGCCGCCGTCCGGATGCCGAACAGGTTGGGGATCACCGCCGCCACGGCCAGCACGAGGATGTACAGGTTCAGGTTGCTGTCGGAGTTCACGAGGGCCTGCAGACCGAGGCCGCCGGCCGCGGTCTCGCCGGCCCCGGCGAAGACGAACATGCCGGCGAAGGTGAAGGCGAGGAACACTCCGATGAAGCGGCCGGCGGCGCCGCCGAAGATGGCCCGCCCGTACTCGAACAGGGCCCCGGCCTTGGGGTGGTCCACGGCCAACTCGGCCACCGAAAGGCCCAGCAGCAGGTTGATGACGAAGGCGATCAGGATGGCCACGGCGAAGGACAGGCCGAGGGCGAAGTAGCCGTTGAAGTCGCTGACCAGCGTGGTCGAGGCGACGACCAGGGCCACCCCTGCGGCGAAGACCTGCCAGGTGCCGATGGACTTGGTCAGCTCCCCGGTCGTCCCGCTCGGGGCGGAGGAATGCTGGACGTCTGCCATGGGCGGGGCCCTCCGGGTTGCTCGACGCGCTCGGTGTCCCCCTACCCCCGCATTGACCGAAATGTGACCACTGCCGGCGGCTTTGCGCAAGGGGTGGCCGGTGGCCCGGCCGTCGACGTCAGCCGGCCTCGGCGATCTTCTTGATCGCGGCCAGCGAGCGGGGAATGCCGTCATGCGCGGCCGCGGTCCGCTTGTCGATCTCGGCTTGGGCGTTGTCTCCGTGCTTGTCGCGGAACATCGCGATGCCCTCGGGCAGGAACTCCCACGACTCGGTGACCTCGGTCCCGCCGTCGGCAGACGCGAAGGTGTAGGCCCAGCGGACGTACGTGCCGCCGACGACAAAGGCGAACTCCCGGCCGCGGTCGGCGACGATCACCTTGGAGCGGGTCTCCCAGGTGCGCTCGGGCAGCTCGTTGCGGCCGGTGAACCAGGCGCCCACCCCGGTCACGTCGGGGTCGTCCCACCAGCAGGACGTACAGACCGGGGACCACTCCCCGGTGCGTGTGACGTCGGACACCAGGTCGTACAGCGTCTCCGGGTCGGTGGCAACGACGATCGATCCACTGCGGGTCAAGGTGGTCACCGCTGCAGCGTCCCAGCCCGACCCGGCGCCGCGCGACCCCGTCATTCGATCATCTCGTTGGCGTCACGGGCGGAGACGCCTTGGACCCAGGGCAGGCCGGCGGGTTCGGCGGCGAGCGAGGACGCGGTCGCGACACCCTGTACGTGGAGTACGACGGAGACGCCTGAGGGGTGCCGCTCGCCGCCGACGTGGCGTACCGCGAGTGCGGCAGCTGCCGGGACAGCCAGGTGAATGAGCTCGGTGCCCGCTGCCGGACCGGCGGGCGAGTAGACGTCTGCCATGACAGGCCTGCACTGTGCTCGGCGCAGTCGGTGTCCGGCGTCCCCCCGCACTAACGGAAGTGTCACCACTGACCGGTGTGCGACGCAACCCGGGCCCCGGCCGGTCCGCGATTACCCTCGGGACATGCGCGCGCAGCGGCGGACCTCGGTCGCCGCGCTCCTCGTGGCCTTGAGCCTGCCAGCCTGCTCGTTCCAGGGATCGGTGACCGAGGCCACGTCGCCCCCGGCGGCGGGTTCGACGGGACCCACCGCCGCCGCGGGGACCACGACCGGCACCGGTACCGCGAGCTCCTCCGCCCCACCCGGCGCCACCACGAGCTCGAACGAGGCGAACACGTCGGCGTCGACCACGACGTCCCCGTCGCCCCCTGCGTCCGCGACGACGCCGCCCGGCCGTGGGCTGCAGGAGATCCGGTTCGCCCCGGGCGGTACGTCGACGTCGGTGCAGGGCGTGGCGGACGCCGGGATGAGCGAGCCGTACTTCTTCGCCGCCAGAGCGCAGCAGACCGCCGTCCTCACCGTCGACTCGCCGGGTGGAACTGTCGGCTTCAGCCTGGTCTCCCCCGACGGCGAGCCGCTGAAGACCCTCGCCAGCGAGGCGACCACCGGAACGTTCGACCTGCCCGCCAGCGGCAACTACGTCGTCGGCATCGGATCGCCGACGGCCGGCGTGGCGTACACCCTGACGCTGACCATCCGGTGAAGCCGACCGGAGGATCACCGGGATGACGACGGTGCTGCTCGTCGACGACGAGCCGGCGATCACCGAGAACCTCGCGCCGTTCCTCCGCCGCGCCGGCTTCGAGGTGCTCGTCGCCCACGACGGGGTCGACGCGATGGCGCAGTTGCGCTCCCGCGCCCCGGACCTCGTCGTCCTCGACGTGCTGCTGCCCGGGATGGACGGGCGGGCGGTCCTGCGTCAGGTCCGCGAGGAGCGGCGTACGACGCCGATCATCCTGCTCACCCAGATCGGAGAGTCCTCCGAGCGGGCGATGGCACTGGAGGAGGGGGCCGACGACTACCTCAACAAGCCCTTCGACCCGCACGAGCTGGTCGCGCGGATCCGCGCCGTACTCCGCCGGGGCCGATCGGACATCGCGGGAGGGCAGCTCCTGCTCAGCGGGGCGGTCGTCCTGGATCGGACGTCGCAGCGGGTCTCCCGGGACGGCCGGGAGGTCATGCTGACCCCGCGCGCCACGGCCCTGCTGGCCTACTTCATGACGCACCCGGACGAGGTGATCGGCCGGGAGCGCCTGCTCGAGGCGGTGTGGGGCTGGTCCTACCAGACCAGTACCCGATCGGTGGACACGCGGGTGGCCGAACTGCGCCGGGTGCTGGAGCAGGATTCCGGCGATCCGCAGCTCATCACGACCGTGCCCGGTGTCGGCTACCGGTTCTCCGCGCCGGTGGAACGTGCCTGACCGACTGTCCCGCCGGATCCGCCGCTGGGGGCCGGCGCTGATTCCGGTCCTGGTCGGCGGCCTGTTCTGGGCCGCCGCCCGCGCCGGCCTCCTGGCCGACGACCGGGTGCGGGTGGCCCTGAGCGCTCGGCTCGCGGACTGGTGGCTGGCCCTGGGGATCCTCCTCAGCGCGCTGCTGTGCGGTCTCACGGCCGTGGCCGTGCGGGCGGAGGCCGCCCGCCGGCGCGCGCTGAGCGAGCAGGCCGCCGCGGCGGCCCGCGACCGCCGACGGCTGCTGTCCCGGCTGGACCACGAGCTGAAGAACCCCCTGACCGCGATGCGGGCCGCCGTGGCCAACGTGTCCGGGTCCGGCCCGGGTGCAGACCGCGACGCCGGACTGCGCAGCATCGACGAGCAGGTCGTGCGGCTGAGCCGGCTCACCACCGACCTGCGCAAGATCGCCGACGTCGAGTTCCGGGGCATGGACCGCGGGCCGGTGGATGTGGCGGCCCTGCTGGAGGAGGCGGTCGAGGTGATCCGGGAGCAGCCGGCGGCGCGGCACCGCGACCTGTCGGTAGACGTGCCCCGCGCGCCCTGGCCGCTGCCACAGATCTCCGGTGACTGGGATCTGCTGTCCCTGGCCGTGGTCAAGCGGCCGCGCACGGCATGAGGAGGTAGGCATGAACCGACGAATGGGTGCCCTGCTGGTGACGGCACTGGCGACCGTCGCGGTCGTGGGGGCGACCACCGCAGCGCAGGCCGCGGGGTCCGGGGCAACGCGGATCGCGTTCGCACCGGGCACGACCTCCGGTGAGGTCACCGGTCAGCTGGGCTCTGGCGGCGAGGCCGACTACGTGTTCGGGGCGGCCGCGGGACAGACGGCCGTCGTGCAGTTCGACGGGCCGCACAACAGCCGCTGGGTACTGGTTTCCCCCAGCGGGTCCCCGCTGCACAACGGGATGACCCAGCAGCAGCGCCAGGTGACCCTGGCCCTGCCCGAGACCGGCGACGACCGGTTGGACGTCGAGACCGGCGCGGCCGGCCGGTACACGCTGGACCTGACGATCCCGGTGCGGATCCGGTTCGCGCCGGGCGCGACCTCGGGCACCGTGTCCGGAAACGTGGCCGCGAACGGTGACGTGGCCTACCTGTTCGGCGCGCGGGCCGGCCAGGTCGCCACGGTGCACTTCACCGGCCCGCGGAACAGCCGTTGGACGCTGGTGTCCCCGAGCGGGTCGCCGCTGCACACCCAGATGACCCAGCAGCAGAGCCGGGTGACGGTGACCCTGCCCGAGACCGGGGACTACTGGTTGGACGTCCTCGGGGGCGACGCCGGCCGGTTCTCGCTCACCCTGCAGATCCCCGCCGGGTGATCCACGGGCGCGCCGGATGGTGACGGCTGGCCGCGAGCGGAGGTTCCGGACGTCCGTGCTCATGCAGGTCCGTCATGGCCGATGGGTGTGGGCGCCGGTTCCCCCGCCCGAGCGTTCCGCGGGTGGCCTACATCGGGTCAGGCGCGCCCGGGGATGAGGCGATGAGTCTCTTGATCTCGCCCCGCCTGAGCTTCCCGCTCGTGGTCTGCGGGATGCTGTCGATGAATTCGACGTCCTTTGGCACCTTGTACGGCGCTATCGAGCCGGCCACCGTCTCCCGGATAGCTGCGCGGAGCTCAACCGAAGGCGCGTAATCGTTGTGCAGAACCACGTATACCCGCACCCGGGTCCCGATCACGGGGTCGGGTGCTCCGACCGCCACCGCGTCGACGACCGCAGGGTGCAACCGCACCGCGCGTTCCACCTCCTCCGGCGAGATCCGGTACGCCCGCGACACGAGGCCTCGGTGGCTGCTGTCGGCAGATCGAGCGGAACGTCGCGACCGGCAATACGGTTCGGGGAGGGCGACCGACTGGACGCTTGCCACATTCTGGGCGTTGGCGCCGCCTGACGCTCCCGCCGAGCCGGCTGCGAGCGCTCAGTTCGGATCCACCACCGTGCTGACGATCCATGCATGCTTGCCGATCTGCCTGCCACGGGTGAACCCGTACTCCTCGAAGAGCTCGACCGTCGCGCTGAACAGGAACCGTCCCGGCGCATCGCGGCCGGCCGTCACCTCCGGGATGGCCTCCACCAGGCCGCCGCCGGCAGCGGCGATCTGGTCGAGCGCGCCCTCCAGCGCCGCCCGCGCGACCCCCTGGCCGCGGTGCTTCTTGTCGACGTAGACGCAGGTGATCCGCCAGTCCGGGCGCGGTGGGGCGTCCTTCTCGTACACCCTCCTGTGCTTGATGCCCGGCAGCTCCTCGGGGCTGCCGTACTGGCACCACCCCTGCGCGGCGCCGTCCTTGTCGAGTACGAGCGCGGCATGCGCGCGACCGGTCCGGACCCGGTCCTGCTTTACCTCGCGGTGACTGATTCCCTTCTGCCCGCACTCCGGGTGGTAGCCGATGCACCAGCAGCCGCCGAAGATCCCGTTGTTGCGCTCGACCAGTTCCGCGAAGTCGTCCCAGGTGGAGACGTCCAGCGGTCGGACCGTGAACGACGTCGTCGCTGGCACGTCAGGCCTCGTCGGCCGCGGCGGCGAGCAGGCGGGCGAGTTCGGCCGGCGCACTGGTCATCGGCCAGTGGCCGGAGTCGATGTCGACGAAGGACAGGTGCGTGGCCTTGGCCAGCTCGGGCACGTCACCGGCGTCGATCCACTCTCGCGCCTGGGCGGGGGTGAACTCCGGGCACACCAGCACGACGGGGACGTCGTAGCGTCGCTCGTCCCCCAGCCGGACCACGCCCCTGGTCACCCCCTCGGGGACGGGGATCGCCGCCGCGGCCATGCGTTGCCTTGCCGGCTCGTCGAGGTCGGCGGAGTCCGGCCCCTCGAACGGGCCCCAACCGGGGAAGGGCATGACGCCGTCCGCGGTCTCGAAGAAGTCGGCGTACAGCTGGCCGTCGGCGGACGGGAAGCCGCCGATGAGGGCGACTGCAGCCACGGAGTCCGGTCTCGCGTCGGCGGCCAGCCACGCCAGGGTGCAGGCGGCGGAATGCCCGACCACCAGGGGCTTTTCCGGTGCCGAATCCACCGCGGCCAGCACCGCCGCGACCTGGTCGTCGAGGGTGGCCGACGTCGATCCGTCGCCCTGGCCGGGAAGGCCGACCGGCACCGGCCGGTGCCCGAGGTCCTCCAGCAGGGGTACGACGTCGTCCCACGCGGATCGGTCCAGCCACAGGCCGGCGATGAGCAGGATGTCCACGATCAGTTCGCTCCTTCCAGAACCGTCAGATCCCGTTCGGCGTACAGCCGGTGCTCCCACTCCTCGTTGAGAACGATGCGCAGGCACTCCTGGACGGGGAAGTTCTCCCGCTGGGGCCAGCCGGGTTCGATACGGGTCACCCCGGCGGACAGTTGCTCGTCGGTGAGTGTCGTCAGCACGTCGCGGACCGTGCGCTGGCGGTCGCCGCGTAGTGCGAGTACCTCGTCGAGCGAGGGTTGCGCCTCCCGATCCCACCGGAAGCCGTCCCAGGGGGGAGCCTCGTCCCACGGCAGGTCCAAGGGGAGCCACGGGGACACCTCGCCGAGGATCATCCGGTCCACCCAGCAGGCGCTGGCGAAGTTGAGGTGCCGCAGGGTCTGGATGAAGGACCACTCGTCGTCGACGCTGCGGTGCAGCGCCGCCTCGGGCAACGTTCGCGCTCTCGCGACGGTGCCCTCCCACAGCCCCTCCAAGATCGTCCACGCCGTACGGAACCCGGCGCTGTCGTCGGGGCGCATCAGCGCCCGCTCGGGCATCCGGCGGTCGAGCTCGGCGTCGACGAGCGGGGCGATGTCCACGCCGTTCACGACGACGTTGCGCAACTCGCCGCTGATCTCGACGTCGTCCAGCTCGACGCCCCGCATTCGGCACCCGCTGAGCATGGCGCTGCGGACGTGCACTCCGGTGAGGTCCACGTCGTGCAGGCGCGCGTCGCTGAAGAGCACCTCGGTAAAGGTGGCGCCCCGCAGGCTCACGCGCTCGAAGCGCGCTCCGGCGAGGTCCTGGTTACGGAATTCGGTCATGGGCGCCACGCTAGAGCCGGTTCCGGACGATCGGCTTCCGGTTCGGCCAGGGACTGCCTAGGCTGCGGGCGTGCCGACCGGACCCAGCCCCACGGCGCGGGCCCTGCGAGTCCTGGAGATCCTGCAGTCCCGCCCCGGCACCAAGGCCGACGAGCTCGCCGCGAGGCTGGGCGTCACCGAGCGCGCCGCGAGGCGCTACGTCGGGGTCCTCCGGGAGGCGGGGATCCCCGTCGAGTCGGCCCGGGGCCCCTACGGCGGGTACCGACTCGGCCGTGGGACGAGGCTGCCGCCGGTCGTCTTCACCGAGGCCGAGGCACTCGGGCTGGCCATGGCGGTGCTCGACGGCCAGCCCGCTCCCGCCGATGCGGACGACCTCGTCGGGTCGGCGCTGGGCAAGGTCATCCGGGCCCTGCCCGACAACGTCGGCCGGCAGGCGGCGGCGCTGCGCGAGCATGCGGCCACGGCGCCCCACCGGCACTCGGCCCGGCCGGATCCGGCGACCACCAGCGCGCTCGTCGCCGCCGTCGCGGCCCGACGCCGCGTAGTGGTGACCTATCGGAGCGAGTCCGGAACCGAGTGGCAGTCTGAGGTGGACCCGTGGGCCGTGGTGGTCCGCTACGGGCGCTGGTACCTCCTGTGCCACTCCCACCGCGCGGGCGCGGTCCGCACCTACCGGGTGGACAGGGTCCAGGCGGTCCAGCAGACCGCGCACGACTTCCAGGTGCCCGCGGACCTCGACCCGGTGGCCACGTTAGAGGAGAACCTGGGCGCCGGATGGGAGTTCCCCACCCGCGTCGTCTTCGACGCTCCACTCGCGGAAGTGGCGCGGCGCGTCCGCCCGCCGATGGGGCGACTGGAGCCTTGGGGTGAGGGATGCGTGCTTGTCGGCAGCACGAGCAATCCTTCGATGTACGCGCAGGAGTGGCTGGCCGCCCTGCCGTTCGCCATGCGCGTAGTTGGCGGACCGGAACTGCGGGCAGCGGTCGCGGCGCTGGTGGCACGCTTCACCGCCGCCCTGGCGATTGAGGTCTGACGACCTCGCTGTGCCTCCTCGAACGCCGGTGTGGATCCGACGAGTGCGCGAGGCAGCGCGTCGCCGGGTGGGCGGTGCTGCCATTCGTCATCGGGTCGGCGCGCGCAACCTCCTGGCTGCGCGCCGCAGGCTGACCGCCGTCACACCGATGACTGCCACGGGCAGCAGCCACCACGCCGGCAGGTCGGCGCGGGTGAGCGCCCAGGTACCGATGAGGGCGAGGGCTACCGTCGCCGCCACCGTCCAGTCGTCACCGAGGATGAAGTCGACCCAGAACATGGCGATCGCGCGCAGCCAGGTCAGCGGTCTCACTGTCCCCTCCCTCCCTTTCCCGGGATGAGGCGTGCGCCGTCAGCCACACCGTCGGGTCGCCAGCGGTTCACCAGGTGC
>JBBPYA010000008.1:0-8656 GCA_038200385.1 Mycobacteriales bacterium | reverse complement strand
TCTACGACGACGACGCCGACCTGGCGGTGATCCAGGGCCGCACCGTCGCCGTCCTCGGCTACGGCAGCCAGGGGCACGCCCATGCCCTGTCGCTGCGCGATTCCGGCGTGGACGTGCGGGTGGGCCTGCTCGACGGGTCGAGCAGCCGCCCCAAGGCCGAGGCGGAGGGCCTGCGCGTGGTCACGCCCGACGTGGCCGCCGCCGAGGCCGACCTCATCATGATGCTGGCGCCGGACCACAAGCAGCGGGGCCTGTACGCCGACGCGATCGAGGCCAACCTGCAGGACGGTGACGCGCTCTTCTTCGGGCACGGCTTCAATATCCGGTTCGGGTACATCACCCCTCCGTCCAATGTGGACGTTGCGATGGTGGCGCCGAAGGGGCCGGGACACCTGGTACGCCGGCAGTTCTCCGACGGCAAGGGCGTGCCGTGCCTGGTCGCCGTGGAGCAGGACGCCAGCGGGCACGCTCTCCCGCTCGCATTGTCCTACGCCAAGGGCATCGGCGGCACCCGCGCCGGGGTCATCCGTACGACGTTCACCGAGGAGACCGAGACCGACCTGTTCGGCGAGCAGGCCGTGTTGTGCGGCGGTGCCAGCGCGCTGGTGCAGGCCGGCTTCGAGACCCTGATCGAGGCCGGTTACCAGCCCGAGATCGCCTACTTCGAGTGCCTGCACGAACTCAAGCTGATCGTCGACCTGATGTACGAGGGGGGCATCGCCAAGCAGCGCTGGTCGGTGTCGGACACCGCGGAGTACGGCGACTACGTCTCCGGCCCCCGCGTCATCGACGAGCGGGTCCGCTCGACCATGAAGAACCTGCTCGCCGAGATCAAGGACGGGACGTTCGCCGCCCGCTTCATCGCCGACCAGGACGCCGGGGCACCGGAGTTCCGAGCGCTGCGCGAGAAGAGCGAGGCACACCCGATCGAGGCGACCGGCCGGGAGCTGCGCGGCCTGATGAGCTGGGTGCGCTCCGACGACGACTACCAGGGCACGGCCGCTCGGCACTGACCCGGGCCGTCCGACGCGGCCAGCGCACACCGCGGCTAGCCTGGCGGGCATGAGCGACGCCGATATCAACTTCTACTTCGACCCGGTCTGCCCGTTCTGCTGGATGACCAGCAAGTGGGTGCGGATGGTCATGCGGCAGCGCGACTACACCGTCGACTGGCGGTTCATCTCGCTGCGGCTGGTGAACGCCGACATCGACTACGACGCGCAGTTCCCGGCCGACTACGAAGCGGGGCACACCGCGGGCCTGCGGCTGCTCCGGGTCGTCGCCCGGGCCCGCAGCGAGCACGGCCGGGAAGCGGTCGGGCCGCTGTACGCCGCCCTCGGCGCGCACATCTTCGACTCCGAACCCCCGCAGGACGGGGCTCCGGACCGCGATGCGCGCGGTCAGCGTGCCTTCGTCGAGCCGATCCTGACCGAGGCCGGGTTGCCAACTGCCCTCGCCGACGCCCTCGACGAGGACTCGTGGGACGCCGAGATCCGGGCCGAGACCGACGAAGCGCTCGCCCTGACCGGCAAGGATGTGGGTACGCCGATCATCCACTTCGAGCCACCCGACGGCGTGGCGTTCTTCGGCCCGGTGATCAGCCGGCTGCCCAGCGCCGAGGACGCCGGTGCGCTGTGGGACAACGTCCTCGCGCTGGCCCGGTTCCCCGGCTTCGCCGAACTGAAGCGGAGCATGCGGGAACTTCCGCAGCTGCGCGGGCTCGGGGTGTCCGAGGGCGAGGTCGGGGTGCAGGAGGACTGGCACGGCGGCAGCCGACGCCAGCACAGGTAGCCGCCGTCGGCTCGTCGTCTCGCTACAACCCGGCCCGCTGCGGGGCGCGAGCGGGTCGACATCGGGGAGTCACCGGACTCGCAGTCCGCCGCCGCCGACCTGCCGGTGCCGGACCGTCGCGACGCTAAACTTGGGTTCTCTCCCCGGCCGGCGCAGGCCGCCGACAATCGACAAGGAAATCCCTTCGTGACCTTCAGCGCCCGCCCCGTCGTGCTCGTCGCAGAAGAACTCGCCCCGTCCGCCCTGGAGATGCTCGCCGGGGACTGCGAGCTGCGCCACGTCGACGGAGCCGACCGCGCGGCGCTGCTGCCCGCACTGGCCGACGCCGAGGCGATCCTGGTCCGCAGCGCCACCTCGGTCGACGCCGAGGCGCTGGCCGCGGCGCCGCGGCTGCGGGTGGTCGCCCGCGCCGGGGTCGGACTGGACAACGTCGACGTGGAGGCCGCCACCGCGCGCGGGGTGATGGTCATCAACGCCCCGCAGTCGAACATCGTCAGCGCCGCCGAGCACGCGATGGGACTGCTGCTCGCTGCGGCACGGCACATCGCGCCGGCCCACGAGGCGTTGCAGCAGGGCCGATGGTCCCGTTCGTCGTTCACCGGGACCGAGCTGGACGGCAAGACGGTGGGCATCGTCGGGTTCGGCCGGATCGGGATGCTCTTCGCGCAGCGGGTGGCCGCGTTCGGTACCCGGCTGCTCGCCTACGACCCCTACGTGCAGCCGGGTCGCGCGGCGCAGCTCGGCGTACAGCTGGTGTCACTGGAGGAGTTGCTGCGCGAGTCCGACGTCATCTCGGTCCACCTGCCGCGGACCCCGGAGACGGTGGGGCTGATCGGCAGCAAGGAACTGGAGACGACCAAGCGGGGCGTCATCGTCATCAACGCCGCCCGCGGCGGCCTGGTCGACGAGCAGGCGTTGGCCGACGCCGTCCGCTCCGGGCAGGTCGGCGCCGCCGGCGTCGACGTCTACGCCAAGGAGCCGTGCACCGACAGCCCGCTGTTCGGCGTTCCGGGGATCGTGGTGACGCCACACCTCGGCGCGTCCACCGTGGAGGCGCAGGACAAGGCGGGCCTGGCGGTGGCCCGCTCGGTGCAGCTGGCCCTGATGGGCGACTTCGTCGCCGACGCGGTCAACGTCCAGGGCGGCAGCATGGTCGCCGAGGACGTCCGCCCGGCGCTCCCGCTGGCCGAGAAGCTGGGGCGGTTGTTCACCGCGCTGGCCGCCGGGATGCCGCAGAGCGCGACGGTCGAGGTGCGCGGCGAGATCGTCGAGTACGACGTCAGCGTGCTGAAGCTCGCCGTGCTCAAGGGTCTGTTCCTGGACATCGTGGAGGAGCCGGTCACGTTCGTGAACGCCCCGCTGCTGGCGGCCGAGCGCGGACTTCAGATCGACCTGGCGACCGACCCGGACAGCCCGGACTACCGCAACCTGGTCACCGTGCGTGGGATGCTCGGCGACGGGACCGCCCTCACGGTGTCCGGGACGTTGACCGGGCAGCGCCGGGTGGAGAAGCTCACCGACGTCAACGGCTTCGACATGGACCTGCGTCCCGAGCAGCACCTGCTGTTCATCCGATACGAGGACCGCCCGGGCGTGGTGGGCACGATCGGCGCCGAACTGGGCCGGGCCGGGATCAACATCGCCGGCGCCCAGGTGAGCCGGGCGACGGTCGGCGGCGAGGCGCTGATGGCGATCGCGGTAGATTCCGCCGTACCGGCCGATCTGCTCGCGGTCATCGCCGACTCGATCGGGGCGACGATGCTGCGGGCCGCGGATCTCAGCCCCCGCTGAGGCGGCGGTAGCCTCCGCCCATGGGGCCGCCACGCGCATTGCGCCGTACGGATCGGGAGGGATCGGCATGAAGCTCGCCGTCATTCCTGGTGACGGGATAGGTCCCGAGGTCGTCGCCGAGGGACTCAAGGTGCTGCGCGAGGTCATGCCCGCCGCGGAGACCACGTCGTACGACCTGGGCGCGGGGCGATGGCACCGCACCGGGGAGATGCTTCCCGACTCGGTGCTCGCCGAGCTGCGCCAGCACGACGCGATCCTGCTCGGAGCGGTCGGTGATCCCAGTGTGCCCAGCGGGATCCTGGAGCGCGGTCTGCTGCTGAGGCTGCGATTCGAGCTGGACCACCACGTCAATCTGCGGCCGGTGCGGCTGTTCCCCGGGGTGCAGAGCGTGCTGTCCGGTAGCCCCGAGATCGACATGCTTGTCGTGCGGGAGGGGACGGAGGGCCCATACGCGGGCAACGGCGGCGTGCTTCGGCGCGATACCCCGCACGAGGTCGCCACCGAGGTCAGCCTCAACACCGCGTACGGCGTCAGCCGGGTCGTCCGGGACGCCTTCGACCGGGCCGCGGCCCGGCCGCGGCGGCACGTCACGCTCGTGCACAAGACGAACGTGCTGACGCACGCCGGGTCCCTGTGGTCGCGCACGCTGGAGGAGCTCAGCCAGGAGTACCCCGACATCGGGGTGGCCTACCAGCACGTGGATGCCGCGGCGATGTACTTCGTGACCGACCCGGCCCGCTTCGACGTCGTCGTCACGGACAACCTCTTCGGCGACATCCTGACCGACCTCGGGGCCGCGATCACCGGGGGGATCGGCCTGGCGGCCAGCGGGAACTTGGACGTGAGTCGGACGAATCCGAGCATGTTCGAGCCGGTCCACGGCAGCGCGCCGGACATCGCCGGGCAACGACGGGCCGACCCGACGGCGACGGTGCTGTCGGTGTCGATGCTGCTGCACCACCTCGGTCAGCATGACCAGGCGCGCAGGGTCGAGGCCGCCGTCGCCTTCGACCTGGCCACCCGCAACCCCACCCGGCCGAGCCAGACCGCCGAGGTGGGGGACCGGCTGGCGGCGCTGGTCAGCCAGCGGGTCGAGCAACCCAACTGACGGGACCGGCGATGAGCCTCGGCGACACCTTCCACGTCTTCGACACGACCCTGCGCGACGGGGCGCAGCGCGAGGGCATCACGTACTCGGTCAGTGACAAGCTGGCCGTGGCCCGGCTGCTCGACGACATCGGGGTCGGCTTCATCGAGGGCGGGTGGCCCGGCGCGATGCCCAAGGACACCGAGTTCTTCGCCCGCGCGCGCAGCGAACTGGACCTGCGGCACGCGCAGCTCGTCGCGTTCGGCTCGACCCGGCGAGCCGGTCAGCGGGCCTCCGCCGACCCGCAGGTGCTCGCGTTGCGGGACGCCGAAACCCCTGTCGTGTGCCTGGTCGCCAAGTCCGACGTACGGCATGTCGAGCGCGCCCTGCGCACCACGGTCGAGGAGAACCTCGAGATGGTGCGCGACACGGTGGCGTTCCTGGTGGGCGAGGGCCGCCGGGTGTTCCTGGACTGCGAGCACTTCTTCGACGGGTACGCAACCGACCGCGACCACGGCGTCCGGGTGCTGGAGGCGGCGTTCGAGGCCGGCGCGGACGTCGGGGTGCTGTGCGACACCAACGGCGGGATGCTGCCGATGGGGCTCGGCCGGGTCGTCGCCGAGGTGGCCGCCCGCACCGGGTTCCGGCTCGGCATCCACTGCCAGGACGATACCGGCTGCGCGGTGGCCAACACCCTGGCGGCGGTCGAGGCCGGCGTCACGCACGTGCAGGGCACCGCGAACGGGTACGGCGAGCGGGCCGGCAACGCCGACACCTTCGCGATCGTGGCCGGGCTGGTCACCAAGCTGGGGATCCCCGCCGTACCCCAGGCCTGCCTGCCCGAACTTGTCCGGGTGTCCCACGCCATCGCCGAGATCGCCAACATCGCGCCCGACACTCACCAGTCCTACGTCGGGTCGTCGGCGTTCGCGCACAAGGCCGGCCTGCACGCCAGCGCGATCAAGGTCTCGCCGGAGCTGTACAACCACCTCGATCCCTCCGTCGTGGGCAACGACATGCGGATCCTGGTCACCGAGATGGCCGGGCGGGCCAGCGTGGAACTGAAGGGCCGCGAGCTTGGGATCGACGTGTCCGACCGCCCCGACGTCGTAGGGCGGGTCGTGGACCGCGTCAAGCAGCTGGAGGCCGACGGCTGGTCGTTCGAGGCCGCCGACGCCTCCTTCGAGTTGCTGCTGCGCACGGAGCTGGACGGGGTGGCCCCGACCGCGTTCACGCTGGAGTCCTACCGGGTCATCGTCGAGCACTGGGGCAACGGCGCGGTGGTCAGCGAGGCGACGGTGAAGCTGCACGTCGAGGGCGCCCGGATCATCGCCACGGCCGAGGGCAACGGCCCGGTCAACGCCCTGGACCAGGCGCTGCGCGAGGCCCTGACCGACCGGTACCCGGCGCTGGCGACCATGGATCTGGCCGACTACAAGGTGCGGATCCTGGAGGGCCGGCACGGCACCGACGCCGTGACCCGGGTGCTCATCGACACCGCGGACAGCACGGACACCTGGACCACGGTCGGCGTGCACGAGAACGTCGTCGAGGCCTCCTGGGGGGCGTTGGTCGACGCGCTCACCTACGGGCTGCGGCGCTCGGGTTAGCTCGCCGTTCAGGTGCGGTCCGCGGCCGGGCTCGGGGCGGACACCGACCCGGTGCTGCGGGCCCGGTCGCGTCCGTCGTACGGTCAGCACGCTGCCGTCCCAAGGAGTCTCGTGCGCATCGTGCGGTTCGCCCACCCGCAAGGGATGTCCTTCGGTGCCGTCGAGGGGGCCGTCGACGGCACGGCCGACGCCCCGACGGTGGCCCAGATCGAGGGACACCCCTTCGGTGAGATCGTGTTGACCGGGCAGCGGTGGGCCCTGGCCGACGTCCGGCTGCTCTCGCCGATCCTGCCGAGCAAGGTGGTCTGCGTCGGCCGCAACTACGCTGAGCACGCCGCCGAGATGGGCGACACGGCGCCGGCCGAGCCGCTGCTGTTCCTGAAGCCGTCGACATCGGTGATCGGCCCGGGTGACCCCATCCGGTTGCCCACGATGAGTTCGCACGTCGAGCACGAGGCCGAACTCGCCGTCGTGATCGGGGTCCGCGGCGCCCGGCAGGTGTCCGCGCAGAACGCGATGTCGTCGGTGCTCGGCTACACCTGCGCCAACGACGTGACCGCGCGCGACCTGCAGAAGTCCGACGGCCAGTGGACCCGCGCGAAGAGCTTCGACTCGTTCTGCCCGCTGGGCCCGTGGATCGAGACGACGGTCGGGCCGGCCGACCTCGGGGTTCGGTGCGAGGTCGACGGCGAGCTGCGCCAGGACGGGCGAACCAGCCAGCTCGTGCACGACGTCGCGACCCTGATCTCCTACGTCTCGCACGTCATGACGCTGCTGCCCGGCGACGTGCTCCTGACCGGTACCCCTGCCGGGGTCGGCCCGATCACTGCCGGACAGACCGTGTCGGTGTCCATCGACGGCCTCGGCACGTTGACCAACCCGGTGGTGCGGGAGTGACCGCGGCGGGCGTCCGGGTGCGCTTCTGTCCCTCGCCGACCGGGGAACCGCACGTCGGGTTGATCCGGACCGCGCTGTTCAACTGGGCGTTCGCCCGGCACCACGGCGGCGTCTTCGTCTTCCGGATCGAGGACACCGACGCCGCCCGGGACACCGAGGACTCCTACCGGCAGCTGCTCGACGCGTTGCGCTGGCTCGGCCTGGACTGGGACGAGGGGCCTGACATCGGTGGTCCGGTCGGGCCGTACCGGCAGTCCGAACGCCGCGGCATCTACGCCGACGTCGTACGCCGGCTGCTCGAGGCGGGGGAGGCCTACGAGTCGTACTCCTCCGGGGAGGAGATCGAGGCGCGGCACCGCGCGGCCGGCCGGGACCTGAAACTGGGCTACGACAACGCCGACCGCGAGCTGTCCGACGCCCGGCGCGCGGCGTTCCGAGCCGCGGACCGCGAGCCGGTCGTCCGGCTCCGGATGCCCGCCGAGGAGCTGGCCTGGGACGACCTGGTCCGCGGTCCGGTGAGCTTCGCCGCCGACTCCGTGCCGGACTTCGTCCTGACCCGGGTCAACGGGGAACCGTTGTACCCCTTGGTCAATCCGCTCGACGACGCGCTGATGGGGATCACCCACGTGCTGCGCGGTGAGGACCTGCTGCCCTCGACGCCGCGGCAGATCGCGCTGTACGCGGCCCTGCGGCGGATCGGCGTCGACGCCGCGACGCCGCGGTTCGGCCACCTGCCGATGGTCCGCGGCGAGGGCAACAAGAAGCTGTCCAAGCGGGCACCCGAGGCGTCGCTGTCGCTGTACCGCTCGCGCGGCTTCCTGCCCGAAGGCCTGCTTAACTATCTGGCGCTCCTGGGCTGGGCGATCGCCGACGACCATGACGTGTTCTCGATGCAGGAGATGGTGGCCGCCTTCGACATCGGCCGGGTCAGCGCCAACCCGGCGCGCTTCGACCTGACCAAGGCCGAAGCGATCAACGGCAGCCATGTCCGGATGCTCCCGGTGGCCCAGTTCGTGGCCCGGCTGACGCCGTACCTGCAGGACGCAGGTCTGGTGTCGACGCCGCCGACGCCGGCCGAGACGGCAGTGGTCGACGGAGCTGCTCCGCTTGTTGCCGAGCGGGTGACCGTGCTGGCCGAGGCCGTGGACATGCTGCGCTTCCTGTTCGTCGACGACGCCGACTTCAGCCCCGAGCCGGGCTCGGCGGCCCGCGCGCTCGGGCCCGACTCCGGACCGGTGCTGGCCGCCGCCACGAACTCCCTCGCCGCGGTACGCACGTGGGACAGCGCCTCGATCGAGGCGGCCCTGAAGTCGGCGCTCGTGGACGGGCTGGGGCTGAAGCCGCGCAAGGCCTTCGCGCCGGTCCGGGTGGCCGTGACCGGGCGCACGGTGTCGCCGCCGCTGTACGAGTCGATGGAGCTGCTCGGCCGCGAGCGCTCGCTGGCCCGCCTCGCTGCCGCCACCGCCTGATCGCCGCGGCT
>JBBPYA010000007.1:0-5494 GCA_038200385.1 Mycobacteriales bacterium | reverse complement strand
CGAGCAGGGCGAACACCGCCTCGTCCTGCCAGCTCGGATGACGCAGTTCCACGGCCACCGGTATCCAGGCCGGGAGCCGGGACAGGAAGTAGGCCAGCCTGGCGTCGTCGCGCTGGTGGTCCGGCGCCAGCTGGACGAGCAGGATCCCCCGCCGGTCGCCGAGCTCGTGCCACCCGGCGGCGATCCGATCCACCCACTGCTCGGGTTCGCGCAACCGCCGGGCGTGCGTCAGCCCCCGCGGAGCCTTGACCGACATCACGAACCCTGCCGGCAGCCGGTCCCGCCAGGAGGCGAACGCGGCCGGGCGCGGCCACCGGTAGAAACTGCCGTTCAGCTCCACGGTGTCCAACCGGGTGACGTAGCGCTCCAAGCGACGCCCGGCCGGCGTACCGGGCGGGTACAGGACTCCGTTCCAGTGCGGGTAGCTCCACCCCGACGTTCCGATGTGGACCGCCATCCCTGCATCCTGGCGGCCCGGCCGCCGGCCCGCAGGTCAGACGATGCGTCGGTCGCTGGCCCAGCGGGTGAGTTCGTGGCGGCTGGACAGCTGGAGCTTGCGCAGCACGCTGGACACGTGGGTCTCCACCGTCTTGACCGAGATGAACAGCCGCCCGGCGATCTCCTTGTAGGCGTAGCCGCGGGCCAGCAGCCGCAGCACCTCCCGCTCCCGTGCGGTGAGCCGGTCCAGGTCCGACTCGTCGGCGGGCAGCCCGGCCGGGTCGGTGAAGGCGTCCAGGACGAACCCTGCCAGTCGCGGGGAGAACACCGCGTCGCCGTCGGCCACCCGGCGTACGGCGTCGAGCAGCTCCGGTCCGGAGATCGTCTTGGTGACGTAGCCGCGGGCGCCGGCCCGGATGACGCCGATCACGTCCTCGGCGGCGTCGGACACCGACAGCGCCAGGAACCGCACCGCGGGCAGCTGGGGCCGGACCCGTTCCAGCACCGCGCGTCCACCACCGTCGGGCATGTGCACGTCCAGCAGGACGACGTCCGGCGCGGTCGCCAGGATCCCGGCCACCGCCGACCCCACCGCGTCGGCCTCGCCGACGACGTCCACCGCGGTGCCCAGTTCGGCCCGGACGCCGGAGCGCACCATGGCGTGGTCGTCGACCAGGTACACCCGGATCGACTCCGGTTGCGCCGCTTCGGGACTCATCCGGGCTCCCTCACCAGTGCCAGCTCCACCTCGGTACCCGCACCGGGGGAGCTCCGGATCGCCGCGGTTCCCCCGTACCGGTGCATCCGGCCCTCGATCGAGCCGCGGATCCCCTGCCGGTCCGCCGGGACGCCGGCCCGGTCGAACCCCGTGCCGCGGTCCCGGACGAACACCGTGACCGCCGTCGGCTCCACCTCGGCGTACAGGGACATGTCCTCGACCCCGGCGTGCCGGGCGGCATTGATCAGCGCCTCCCGGGCCGCGCGGACCAGGGCGGCCTCGGCGGCGCCGACCGGGCAGTCACCGACCACGACGGCTTCGACCGCGACGGCGTAGGAGTCCTCGACCTCGGCCACCGTGTCCTGGATCGCCGCGGCGAAGAGCCGGTCCGGGTCCGGTCCCCGCCCGTACAGCCAATTGCGCAGCTCACGCTCCTGGCCGCGGGCCAGCCGGGCCACCTCCCGGGGGGAGTCCACATGCCGCTGGATCAGGGCCAGCGTCTGCAGCACCGAGTCGTGCAGGTGGGCGGCGACCTCGGCGCGTTCCTGGGTGTGGATCCGCTCCCGGCGCTCGGCGCCCAGCTCGACGACCAGCCGCCACCACCACGGTGCCGAGACGACGCCGAGGCCGACCACCACCACGACGATGGACAGCAACGCCTGCCGGGCCGGGGCGAGCTGCCCGCTGAACAGCAGGAACAGAGCCAGCCCGCCCAGCACCAGAGCCAGACCGGCGGCCAGCTGGAGCCAGCCGTGCCGACCGGTCGGCCGGCGGGTCTCGTCCATCCGCCGCCAGATCAAGGTGACGCCGGCGCCGGCCACCAGGAACGGCACGATCACCGCGTTGCCACCGATCAGGTCCAGCTGACCCAGCAGCAGCATCAGCCCGACGGCCAGCACGAGCAGCGCGACGGACTCGCTGCGGGCGCGGTCCCAGGACCCCCTCGGACGCGGCCGGTCGGGACGTTGCGCGGGAACGAACGCCCAGAGCCCGGCGTAGGCGAGGACCCCGGTGGCCCCCAGCGGCGCCAGGATCACGAAGACGACGCGGACCGCGAACGCCGAGACCCCGAGATGTCGGGCCACGCCGTCGCAGACCCCGGCGATGACCCGCTGGTCGGTACGCCGGACCAGCGGCTCCCGATCGGTCACCTGCGCCCGGAACCCGCCCAGCCTCCCGGCGGACGGCTCGCGGACGTGGGGGACGCTGCTCACCGGGCCACCGTACGACCGGAAGATCAGGGTGCAATCAGGGAGATCCCGGATACCTCGCCCGGACCCGGCCCCCCAGGATCACCCCATGAGCATGAACGACACCGATCCACTGCCACCGCCGATCTCCGCGGCACCCCGCCCGGACCTGCGTCGCAGCGCCACGAACCGGATGCTGGGCGGGGTCTGCGGCGGGCTGAGCGAGTTCACCGGGATCGACCCGATCCTGTTCCGGGTCGGGTTCGTCGTGGTCGGGCTCGCCGGCGGTGCCGGCGTGATCCTGTACCTCGCGCTGTGGCTGCTGCTGCCCGACCCGGGAGGAGCGCCGGGCGCGTTGTCGCGATGGCTGACCGAGCGGCCCACGAACCTGGTCCGCAACATCGCGATCGGGATCGCCGCCTTCATCGCGCTCGTCGTCGCGATCGACTCGACCGGCGGGACCCGCGGCTTCGTCGTCTTCCTGGCCGTCGTCGCCCTCATCGTGCTGTGGGCGAGGGAGCGCAACGGGCCCCGGACGAGCGCCCCGGCGCCGGAGGCTGGCGACGGCACGTACGCCGTCGCCGTACCGGAACCGCGCCGGCCGCGCCGCCCCCGGTCCCCCCTGGGCCGGATCACGGTCAGCGTCGCCCTGATCGTCGTCGGGGTGCTGGCCGCGATCGACCGGCATAGCGGCGTGGACTTCTCCGCCGCCGGGTACGTCGCCGCGGCGCTGACCGTGGTCGGGGCGGGCCTGCTGGTGGGGACGTTCTGGGGCCGCAGCCGCGGCCTGATTGTGCTCGGCGTGCCGCTCGCGATCCTGTTGATCGTTCTGTCCACAGTGGACATCTCGGTCCGGGACGGGTTCGGGCAACGGAACTGGCAACCGGCGACGGTGGGACAGGTGCGCGACACCTACGCCCTCGGGGCCGGCGCGGGACGGTTGGACCTGTCCGCGGTGAACTTCGACGGAGCCGATGCCGCAACCACGGTGACCGTGGACGCCGGGTACGCCCGGATCCTGGTGCCCCGCGACGTCGACGTCACGGTCGATTCGCAGGCCAGGGTCGGGCAGGTCCGGCTGTTCTCCGCGATGTGGGACGGCGGCGACGTACGCCGCGCGATCACCGACTACGGACCGGACGGACCCGGCGGCGGGCGGCTGAACCTGATCGTGGACGTGCACGTGGGAGTCGTGGAGGTCGATCGCATTGGCTAAGCACCGGACGGACGTCATCTCACTGCTGTTCGGGGCGCTGTTCCTCGCCGCCGCCGGAACGTGGGGGCTGACCGGCGACGTCGGTTGGCCGGGTCAGGCCTGGTACCTGCCCGCCCTGCTGATCGTGGTCGGCCTGATCGGCCTGGTCGGGGCCCGCCGCGGAGGAACCGGCACCTGAGCACGCCGGCCGCCGGCCAGGCTACTCCCACTCGATGGTGCCGGGCGGCTTGCTCGTCAGGTCCAGCGTCACCCGGTTGATCTCGGGGATCTCGTTGGTGATCCGGGTGGAGATCCGGGCGAGTACGTCGTAGGGCAACCGGCTCCAGTCGGCGGTCATCGCGTCCTCGCTGGACACCGGGCGGAGCACGACCGGATGCCCGTAGGTCCGGCCGTCGCCCTGCACCCCGACCGAGCGGACGTCGGCGAGCAGGACCACCGGGCACTGCCAGATCTCCCGGTCCAGGCCGGCCGCGGACAGCTCTTCGCGGACGATCAGGTCCGCGGCACGCAGGACCTCGAGCCGCTCGCGGGTGACCTCGCCGATGATCCGGATCCCGAGTCCTGGTCCCGGGAACGGTTGCCGCCACACCAGCTCCGCCGGCAGGCCCAGCTGCTCACCCACCCGGCGGACCTCGTCCTTGAACAACGTGCGCAGCGGCTCGACGAGTTCGAACTGCAGGTCGGCCGGCAACCCGCCGACGTTGTGGTGGCTCTTGATGTTCGCCGCGCCGGAACCGCCACCGGACTCGACCACGTCCGGGTACAGCGTGCCCTGAACCAGGAAGTCCACGCTCTCCCCGTGCGCGGCGGCGTCTCCCACGACGTCGCGGGCCGCCTGCTCGAACACCCGGATGAACTCCCGACCGATGATCTTCCGCTTCTGCTCCGGGTCGGTCACGCCGGCCAGCGCGGTCACGAAGCGGTCGGCCGCGTCGACGACCTGCAGCCGGATCCCGGTGGCCTGCACGTAGTCGCGGGAGACCTGCTCGGTCTCGCCGGCCCGCATCAGCCCGTGGTCGACGTGCACGCAGGTCAGCTGGTCCCCCACCGCCTGCTGTACGAGTGCGGCGGCGACCGCGGAGTCCACGCCACCGGACAGCGCGCACAGCACCCGGCGGTCGCCGACCTGCTTGCGGATCCGGGCGACCTGGTCGTCGACGACGTTGTCGGTGGTCCACGACGGCGCGCAACCCGCGACCTCGAGCAGGAAGCGGCGCAGGATGTCCCGGCCGTGCGCGGTGTGCCCGACCTCGGGGTGGAACTGGACGCCGGCCAGCCGGCGGCCGAGATCCTCGAAGGCCGCCACCGGCGCGCCGTCGGTGGTGGCCAGCACCGTGCAGCCGGCCGGCGCCACCGTGCAGGAGTCGGCGTGCGACATCCATACCGACTGGGTGGCGGGCAGGTCGGCGAGCAGGGACCCCGGCGTCGTGACGGTCAGCGGCGTGCCGCCGTACTCCGAGCGCCCGGTGCGGGCGACCTCGCCCCCGAGGGCCTGCGCCATGACCTGGAAGCCGTAGCAGATCCCCAGCACCGGCACCCCGGCGTCGAACAATCCGGCCGGCGCCTGCGGGGCACCGTCGGCGTACACCGAGGACGGTCCTCCGGACAGGATGATCGCCTTGGGCCGACGGGCCAGCAGCTCCTCGGTCGTCACGTCGCCGGGCACGATCTCGCTGAACACCTTGGCCTCGCGGACCCGGCGCGCGATCAGCTGGGCGTACTGCGCGCCGAAGTCGACCACCAGCACGGTGTCGAAACCCAACGTCCCCCCTCGATCCTCGCCCGTTCCGAGCCTAGCGTCCGCGCCCAGCGGGCCCGTCGTAGAGCCGCCGCCGGACGTGTCGGGCTGGACCCGCCGGCGGGTCTGCTGCCACAGCTCGTCCAGGTCCAGGTCCGTCGGACGCTGGAACGTCGCGTCGTCGCCGGTGACGG
>JBBPYA010000006.1:0-3215 GCA_038200385.1 Mycobacteriales bacterium | reverse complement strand
CTCGGACAGCTCGAGGCCGGCCCCCTCGGCGTCGTGGAATGCTTCGTCGCCGGAGCCGGCGTGGGTGTGGGCGTCGATCACGGGATCACTCATGTGCGGTCCAGACTGCCACGATCGCCCCGGCCGGGCGAGTGAGATCCGCGTCCCCGGACAGGTCAGGCCGGCTCACCGGCCGGCGGCCGAGCGCACAGGTCCGGACCGGGCAGGACGTCGGACGCCCACGACTCGCGCTTCCACTCCGGCACCGGCGTCGACACCCCCGCCTGCGGGACGTACGCCGAACGCTCGACGAGCTCGTGCCGGTGCAGGTACCGCGGACAGTTGGGATACAGCGCCCGGACCCGTACCCGGACGACGAACTCCGCCTCCGGGTACGTCGCCAGCAGCGGGTCGGCGAGGTCCACCGTGGCTACCCCGTCCAGCCGCAACCGGCGGCCGCGGGTCAGGTCGAGGAAGAGCAGGCCGACGTTCGGGTTGACCAGCACGTTGCCCGCCGACAGGTACATCCCGTTGCCGTCGTAGCTGGGGAAGGCGACGGTGCGCTCGTCGACCACCCGCACGAAGCCAGGATCTCCCCCCTTGTACGAGCAGGTCGGACGCCCCTTCTCGTCGGCGGTGGCGAGGAAGAACAGCGGCTGCCGGGAGATGAATGCCGCCGACCGCTCGTCGATGACCTCCTGCACGAGCATCTCGTCGATCCGGTCGGCCAGTCGCCGGGTGTCGAAGCAGTCCTGCAGCCGTCGGCTGCCGTCGTGGAACTCCATCTCAGGCCTCCGGATGCTGTCCGACGTACACCGACCACCGGCGGGCACCAGGGGTCATCGGCCGCCGGGCGAACTCGTCGAGCAGCGCCTGCAGCCGCTCGCCGAACTCTGCCAGCTCCCCGTCGGACAGTCGCAGCCCGAGTCGATCGCTCAACAGGTTCGACTCGCCCACCGCGGCCACCTCCTCCAGGAACGCAGCCAGGAGGTGATCGCGCGGCCCCGGTCGGCCGACATCCATGAGCCAGGACTTGCCGGTGCTCAGATAGGGGACCTCGCGGGCCCCCCGAGCGCCCCGCCGTTCCCCGGCCGGGGCCAGGAAGCCGGTGGCCACCAGGGTCCGCACATGGTGCAGCACGGTGGCCGGGTTCCGCCCGACCCGCAGCGCGATCTCCTTGTTCGTCAGGGGTCGGTCCAGGCACGCGCGCAGAATGCGCAGCCGCAGCGAGCTGGCCAGCGCCCGGGCCTCGGCTTGCGTGGCTGCCCGGCGCTCGCCCCCGGGCACGGCCGGCCGGGCCAACGGGATCGGCTCGGTCACGCTCAGAGCGTAGCGGCGACTAAGTGGTTGACACTTCCCAATCGCTGGGTCCACGCTGCCCACCGTGAGCCAACCGAGCGCCGTGGCCCGGCGCAGCCTGATGTTCCACCACGACTTCCGGCAGCTCTGGATCGGCGACACGGTCAGCCAGTTCGGCACCCAGCTCAGCCTGATCGCGCTGCCCTACCTGGCCGTCACCGTGCTCGGTGCGAACGAGTTCCAGATGGGCGTGCTCGGCACCCTGGAGTTCCTCGCGTTCCTGGTCATCGGGCTGCCGGCCGGCGCCTGGGTGGACCGGTGGCGACGGCAGCGGGTCCTGATCGCCAACGACCTGGTCCGGGCGGCGGCGCTGGGCTCGCTGCCCCTGGCCTACGCGCTGGGCGCGCTGAGCCTCGGGCAGTTGTTCGCGGTCGCCCTCGTCGCCGGGACCGCGACGGTGTTCTTCGACGTGGCGTATCAAAGCTACCTGCCGGCGATCGTGGACCGGGAGCGGATCACCGAGGGCAACTCCAAGCTGGAGATCAGCCGGGCCGTCGCCCAGGTCGGCGGCCCGGGCCTGGGCGGGTTGCTGATCAGGCTGCTCGGTAGCCCGGTGCTGATCGCCGTCGACGCGGTCAGCTTCCTGGTCTCGGCGCTGTTCGTGTCCCGCATCCGGCACGAGGAGGCCGTGCACGACCGGTCTGCCCGACGACCCCTGCGGGTGGAGATCGCCGAGGGCGTCCGCTTCGTCGCCGGGCACTCGTTGCTGCGGCGGATCGCCGCCTCCACCGCTCTGTTCAACCTGTTCTCGTCGGTCACGGCGGCCCTGCTGATCCTGTACCTGGTCCGCGACCTCGGACTGAGTCCGGGGCTGATCGGGTTGACGCTGTCCGCCGGGGCGGTCGGCGGCCTGCTCGGCGCGGCCGGCGCGACGCCGTTCGCCCGCTGGGTGGGCGAGGGTCGGGCGATCCCGCTCGGCGCGCTGATCTCGGTGCCGTTCACGTTCCTGTACCCGCTGGCCTCCTTCGGCCCGCCGGTTCCGATCCTGATCCTGGCCGGGCTCGGGCTGTCCTTCGGCGTCGTCATCTACAACGTGACCCAGGTCAGCTTCCGGCAGCGGATGTGCCCGCCGCACCTGCTGGGACGGATGAACGCCACAATCCGCTTCATGGTGTGGGGAACGCTGCCGATCGGCGCCTTCGCCGGCGGTGTGATCGGGCAGCGGTTCTCCGTCCTGACCGCGCTCTGGGTGGCCGCGTTCGGCGCGATCCTGGCCGCGCTGCCGGTCCTGCTGTCCCCGCTGATCCGGATGCGGGCGCTGCCCGACGAGTACGACGAGCACCGCGGCGTCGCTGGCCCCGTTCCCTGACGGATCCGCCGGCCCGGACGGGCCGGACCTCCGCTCATGACCGCCCGACGGCGGCCAGCCAGTCCGGGTCCAGCTCGCCGGAAGCGACGAAGACGGCCGGCCCGGCCAGCTCGATTCCCGCGGCGCCGACGGTGACCACGACCCGGCCGCCGGGCTGATCCACGGCCACCACGCCCGGTGCGCCGGCCAGGACGGCCGCGGCGACCGCGCAGGCCCCGGTCCCGCAGGCCAGGGTCTCCCCGACACCCCGCTCGTGTACCCGCAGCCGGACGTGCGCGTCGGCACCGGGCGCCGGGACCGGGTCGGCATTGACGAACTCCACGTTGGCCCCGTCGGGGAACACCGCCGGATCCAGGACCGGGGCCGGGGTGAGGTCCAACGCGTCGATCGGCCGCTCGACCCGGCAGACCAGGTGCGGGTTGCCGAGCGACACCGCCGTACCCGGATATTCCACGCCGCCCAGCAGCGCGACCGAGGGCTCCCCCAGTTCGGCCGCGCCCATCTCCACCCGGACGGCCCCGTCCGGGCAGACCACGGCCCGGCGCACGCCGGCGCGGGTCGCGATGAG
>JBBPYA010000005.1:0-2308 GCA_038200385.1 Mycobacteriales bacterium | reverse complement strand
TGGCCGGCCGGCGCCGCCGGGATCCGGCCGCTGGTGAAGCCGACGACGACGAGCCGACCCTCCCAGGCCACCACCCGCCGCGCCGCGTCGAAGATGTCGCCACCCACCGGGTCGTAGACCACGTCGGCACCGAGGCCTCCGGTGGCCTCCTTGACCGCCTCGACGAGGTCCTCCGCCAGGTAGTCGATCGCGACGTCGGCGCCCAGCTCACGGCACACCCGGACCTTGTCCGGGCCGCCGGCGGTAGCGATCACCGTGGCGCCGGCCGCCTTGCCCAGCTGCACGGCGGCCGAGCCCACGCCACCGGCGGCGGCTGTCACGAGCAGGGTCTCTCCCGGCTGCAGCCGGGCCCGGCGGTGCAGGCCGACGTGACCGGTCTGGTAAGTGAGGTACAGCGCGGCGGCCTGGTCGTCCGGCATCCCCTCGGGCACCCGGTAGGCACTCGCGGTAGGGAGCACGGCGTACTCCGCGAAGCCGCCACCGGTGGCCGAGGTACCACCGAGAACCCGGTCCCCGGTCCGCAGTCCGGACTCCTCCGGGGCGCTCAGGACCTCACCGGTCAGCTCGACGCCGGGAGTGAACGGCAGCGCCGGACGCTCCTGGTAGGTGCCGCGGCACAGCAGGATGTCCGGGAAGTTCAGTGCCGCGGCGCGCACCCGGACGAGCACCTCGTCCGGCCCCGGCTCGGGATCGGGCACGTCGACCAACTCCAGCGCGTCGGCGGGCTCGCCGTTTGCGGTGACCTGCCAGGCCTTCATCATCTCGGGGTGCCTCCGTGCGGGTTCAGGGTCGCGGGCACCGGCACGTGCTCGCCGGAGTCGTTGCGGGCCGCGGGCACGTTGCGGAAGCGGTACGGCGCGGGCGGCAGCCCCGGTTGCACGAACCAGGCCTCGCCGGTGCCGCCGCCGTCCAGGCAGGCCAGCGCCGCCTCGGCCACCTGCGCCGCGGTGAGCACCGGGAAGCCGGTGGCGTCGAACTGCTCGCGCATCGCAGCGATGATCGGAGTGTCGGCGAAACCCGGGCACAGCGCGTTGATCGTGACGCCGTACGGCCGCAGGGTCGGCGCCAGGGAACGGACGTAGCCGACGACGGCGGTCTTGGTCATCGTGTACAGCGCGTCGCCGGCCATCGGCACCAGGCCGGCCAGTGACGCGGTGGCTACCACGTGTCCCCCGCCACGCCGTCGCAGCGCCGGCAGCACGGCGTCGACGCCGAACACGACGCCGTCGAGGTTCACCCCGCAGATCCGCCGGTAAGCCGCCTCGTCCAACGGTTCGTCGTCGCGGACCCCGGACACCACCCCGGCGTTGAGCAGGGCGATGTCCAACCGCCCGTGCCGTTCCTCCACCTCGCCCACGGTGGCGTGGTTCGCCGCGAGGTCGCAGACGTCGAGTACGTGGAAGCTGCCGTCCAGCTCCACGGCGAGCGCCGTACCGCGCTCGATGTCCAGGTCAGCGACGGCGACCCGCGCGCCACGTCCGGCCAGGGCACGGGCGAGTGCGGCACCGATCCCGCTGGCGCCCCCGGTGACGAGCGCGACCCGTCCCTGCAAGCCGTCCACGTCAGGAGTGCAGCAGGAAGCGGTCGAGGACCCGGGTGCCGAAACGCAACCCCTCCAACGGAACCCGCTCGTCGATGCCGTGGAACAGCGCCGCGAAGTCCAGGTCCGGCGGCAGCCGCAGCGGGGAGAAGCCGAAGCAGCGCATGCCGAGTCGCTCGAAGGACTTGCCGTCGGTGCCGCCGGAGAGCATGTACGGGATGGCGCGGGCGCCGGGATCCTCGGCCTTGAGCGCGGCGGCCATCTGCTCCACCAACGGTCCGTCGAAGGACGTCTCCAGCGCCTGGTCCTTGACCACCCACTCGCGTTCGATGTCCGGTCCGAGGATCTCCTCGAGCTGCCGCTCGAACTCCTCCTCCTGACCCGGCAGGAAACGGCCGTCGACCACGGCGGTCGCCGTACTCGGGATCACGTTGGCCTTGTAGCCCGCGTCGAGCATGGTGGGGTTTGCGGTGTTACGCAGGGTGGCCCCGACAATCCGGGCCAGGCTGCCGAGCTTCGCCAGCGTGCCCTCGATGTCCTCGGCGTCCAACTCGATGCCGAACGCTTCGCTGATCGCCTCCAGGAACGCCCGCACCGTCTTGGTCATCACGATCGGGAACTCGTGCGCGCCCAGGCGGGCCACCGCCTCGCACAGGCGGGCCACGGCGTTGTCCTCATGCACCATCGACCCGTGACCCGGGCGGCCGCGGGCGGTCAGCTTCATCCAGCCGATGCCCTTCTCCGCGGTCTCGATCAGGTACAGCCGGA
>JBBPYA010000004.1:0-6700 GCA_038200385.1 Mycobacteriales bacterium | reverse complement strand
CGGATGTTGATCAGGGTCTGCGGCGTGATCGCTTCGACGTCCTGAGTCGTCATCCGCTCCCGGACGACCCGCTCCATCCGGGACAGCCCGACCCGGATCTGGTTCTGGATCAGCTCGCCGACCGTGCGCAGCCGGCGGTTACCGAAGTGGTCGATGTCGTCGGTCTCGTAGCTGTCCTCGCCGGCGTGCAGCCGGACGACGTACTCGATCGTGGCCAGCACGTCGTCCTCGGTCAGCACGCCGTGCCGGTAGGGCAGGTCCAGGCCGAGCTTCTTGTTGATCTTGTACCGGCCGACCTTGGCCAGGTCGTAGCGCTTGACGTTGAAGAACAGGTTGTCTAGCAGCGTCTGCGCGCTCTCCCGCGTCGGCGGCTCACCCGGGCGCAGCTTGCGGTAGATGTCCAGGAGCGCCTCGTCCTGGGTGGCGACGTGATCCTTCTCTAGGGTGGCCAGCATGGTCTCCGACCAGCCGAAGCGGGCCCGGATCCGATCCTCGGTCCAGCCCAGCGCCTTGAGCAGCACGGTGACCGGCTGACGCCGCTTGCGGTCGATCCGGACCCCGACGGTGTCCCGCTTGTCGACGTCGAACTCCAGCCAGGCACCCCGGCTCGGGATCACCTTGCAGCTGAAGATGTCCTTGTCCGACACCCGGTCCAGCGTCCGGTCGAAGTACACGCCGGGGGACCGGACGAGTTGGGACACCACGACGCGCTCGGTGCCGTTGATGATGAACGTGCCCTTGACGGTCATCATCGGGAAGTCACCCATGAAGACGGTCTGGCTCTTGATCTCACCGGTGACGTTGTTGGTGAACTCCGCGGTGACGAACAGCGGTGCCGCGAACGTCATGTCCTTGTCCTTGCACTCCTCCTCGGAGGCCTTGACCTCCTCGAAGCGAGGGTTGGAGAACGACAGCGACATCGATGCGGAGAAGTCCTCGATCGGGGAGATCTCGTTCAGGATGTCGGCCAGGCCGCTGGTCGCCTCGGGGTCGCCGGCAACCCGGGTCAGCCAGTCCTCGTTCCCCACCAGCCAGTCGAAGGAGTTGGTCTGCAGGGACAGCAGGTCGGGGACCTCGAGCGGCTCACGGATCTTGGCGAAGGAGATCCGGGGCGGTGCGCCCGGGATGCCTGCCAGAGTGGAGCGGGATTCCCCCGTTGCAGTGGTGGTTGCGGTGGTCGTGCCGGGGCGGGAGCCTGCCAAGATGCGTCCTTCCGAGGACCAGTGGTGGAGCGGTCGGGCTATTCAGTTGACGTACGGCCGGGTCAGCCGGGCCGGCCGGCATGCGCCGGGCACCTCAAGTGACCCGCGCTAGGCGGGCAGCAAGAGGTGGGCAGCGCAAACCAGCAGTCTAGCTGACGCCGAGACTGCTGTCGAGCGTGCTGTGCGGGGATCAGCTGGCGCTCATCCCAGGCTCGGATGCCACTGTGCTACCAGCGTGACGCCCGTCACGGCGTCCGTCAAGTCGGCGCCCGGCAGGTCGCCGGCCGGCCGCTCGTTGGCGACATCGCCCGACCACTCGACACCCCGCCAGTGGTCCGGCCGCGGCTCGCGGCCGGACCCGGCAGGGCGGGACTACTTGACCGTGACGGTGGCGCCGGCACCCTCGAGGGCCGCCTTCGCCTTTTCCGCGGCTTCCTTGGTGGCCTTCTCCAGTACCGCGCTCGGTGCGGAGTCGACGAGGTCCTTGGCTTCCTTCAGGCCCAGGCTGGTCAGCGACCGGACCTCCTTGATGACCTGGATCTTCTTCTCACCGGCGGCCTCCAGGATCACGTCGAACTCGTCCTGCTCCTCGGCCGCGGGAGCCTCGCCGCCACCGCCGCCACCAGCAGGAGCCGCTGCGGCGACCGGGGCCGCCGCGGTGACCTCGAAGGTCTCCTCGAACTGCTTGACGAACTCCGACAGCTCCAGCAGCGTCATTTCCTTGAACACGTCGAGCAGGTCGGCGTTGGACATCTTGGCCATGGTGGTGGTTCCTCTCGATCTGGAGCCCGGCTGGTGGTCCCGGTCCGGGCAGTGCTTCGTGACGGGATGAGCAGGGGGCTACGCCGTGGACTGGGTCGCCGCGGGCGTGTCAGATGACTCGGTCGCGGCCGGGGTTTCCGCGGCCGGGGTTTCGGCGGGCAAGGTTTCGGCGGCGGTCCGCTTGTCGACCAGTGCGGCGCCGAGCCGGGCGAGCTGGGCCAGCGGAGCCTGGAACAATCCGGCGGCCTTGGTGAGGTTGCCCTTCATCGCACCGGCCAGCTTGGCCAGCAGGACCTCGCGCGAGTCCAGGTCGGCGATGGTGGCGATCTCCGCCGGCGAGATCGGGCGGCCGTCGAGCACCCCACCCTTGATCACCAGCATCGGGTGCGCCCGGCTGAAGTCTCGCAGTCCCTTGGTCGGGGCGACCGGGTCCCCGGTGATGAAGGCGATCGCGGTCGGTCCGGTGAGCAGCTCGTCGAGCTGGTCCAGTCCGGCGTCCCGCGCGGCACGCCTGGTCAGGGTGTTCTTGACGACGGCGTACGAGTTGCCCGGACCGAGTGCCTGACGCACCTCGGTCAGCTGGGCCACGGTCAGTCCGCGGTACTCGGTGAGCACCGCCGCCGAGGACTCGGTGAAGCGGCTGGCGATCTCAGCGACCGCCGTCACCTTCTCGGGCTTGGCCATGGGCCTCCTCGTCTGTTCATCGGGTCGCATGGTGCGTGCTGGTACTGCTGGCGGGCTCGGGGTCGGCCCGGATCCGACCACCGGGGCCGGACATGACGAACGCCCCGGCGCAACAGGCGACGGGGCGTGCACCGGCGGTCAGACCGCGGTGAGCTGATCCGTCCCTCCTGCGCGGGCCGCCCGGACATCCGGGCCTTCGGCCGTGCCGGTGGGCACGACGACCAGCGGTCTTCGGTGAGACTGGGCTCGATGGTACGGCGTCCGGTCGGGCACCGCCAAATCCGGTACCGCCCCGGGCGGGAGTTACGCCTCGGCGTCGACGAGCAGGTTGCGGGTGCGGTTCGGGTCGACCGGGATGCCGGGTCCCATCGTCGTGGTGAACGTGACCTTGCGCACGAAACGGCCCTTGGATGCCGACGGCTTGGCCCGCAGCACCTCGTCCAGGGCCGCGGCGTAGTTCTCCACGAGCTTCTCGGTCTCGAAGGACGTCTTGCCGATCACCAGGTGCAGATTCGCCTGCTTGTCCACCCGGAAGTTGATCTTTCCGCCCTTGATGTCGGCGACCGCCTTGCCCACGTCCGGTGTGACGGTGCCGGTCTTGGGATTGGGCATCAGCCCTCGCGGGCCGAGGATCCGGGCGATCCGCCCGACCTTGGCCATCTGGTCCGGCGTGGCGATCGCGGCGTCGAAGTCGAGGAACCCGCCCTGGATCCGCTCGATCAGGTCGTCCGCGCCGACGATGTCGGCACCGGCGGCCTCGGCCTCGGCGGCCCGGTCGCCGGTGGCGAACACGATCACCCGGGCGGTCCTGCCTGTCCCGTGCGGAAGGTTGACGGTGCCGCGGACCATCTGGTCGGCCTTGCGCGGGTCGACGCCGAGCCGCAGCGCGACCTCCACCGTGGCGTCGTAGGACGTGGTGGACGTCTGCGCGGCCAACCGGGCCGCCTCCAGCGGGCTGTACATCCGGCCGTCCTCGATCAGTTCGGCCATCTTCCGGTAGGACTTGCTGCGCTTCATGAGCGTTCCCTTCGTGGTGCTCGGGGCGTGGTACGGCGGGACAGCGCGGTCCCTCCCACGTCGTACGGGTGGTACGGGCGCCGGGCTAGCGGCGGACGGTGATCCCCATCGACCGGGCGGTCCCGGCGATGATCTTCTCGGCCTGGTCCAGGTCGTTGGCGTTGAGGTCGGCCATCTTGGTCTGCGCGATCTCGCGGACCTGGTCCCGGGTGACCGCGGCGACCTTGGTCTTGTGCGGTTCCCCGCTGCCCTTGTCCACGCCTGCGGCCTTCAGCAGCAGCCGGGCCGCCGGCGGCGTCTTGGTCACGAAGGTGAAGGAGCGGTCCTCGAAGACCGAGATCTCGACCGGGACGACGTCGCCGCGCTGGGCCTCGGTCGCGGCGTTGTAGGCCTTGCAGAACTCCATGATGTTCACGCCGTGCTGGCCCAACGCCGGTCCGACCGGCGGGGCCGGTGTCGCGGCGCCGGCCTTGATCTGCAGCTTGATGATCGCGGCGAGCTTCTTCCTCGGGGGCATGCCAATCGCTTTCTGTGGGTCGCGGGTGCACGGGGGGCGACGCCTCCCGCTGGCTGATCGGGGTGGCCCGATCCCGGTGACTAGATCTTGGTGACCTGGCCGAAGGACAACTCGACCGGGGTCTCCCGGCCGAAGATCGAGACCAGCACCTTGAGCTTGTGCTGCTCGGGGTTGATCTCGCTGATCGTGGCCGGGAGGGTGGCGAAGGGGCCGTCCATGACCGTGACGGACTCGCCGACCTCGTAGTCGACGACCATCGGCTTGGCGGCCGGTCCGGTCTGGCCGGGCCGGTCCCGCGCGGTGGCCGGTGCCAGGATCTTGACCACTTCGTCCAGCGAGAGCGGGGACGGTCGCGAGGTCGCGCCGACGAAGCCGGTGACGCCAGGAGTGTTGCGGACCGCGCCCCAGGAGTCGTCGTTGAGGTCCATCCGGACGAGCATGTAACCGGGGAAGACCTTGCGCTGGACGAGCTTCTGCTTGCCGTCCTTGATCTCCCGGACCTCCTCGGTGGGAACCTCGATCTGGAAGATGAAGTCCTCCATGTCCAGGGAGTTGATCCGGCTCTCCAGGTTGGTCTTGACCTTGTTCTCGTACCCGGCGTAGGAGTGCACGACGTACCACTCCCCGGGCAGCCGGCGCAGCTGCTGCCGGACCTGCTCGGCGGGGTCGAGTTCCTCCTCCTCCACCGCGACTCCCTCCGGGGCCGCAGCGGGTAGGACGGACGTCTCGTCGTGCTCGGACACGCTCACGGACTCACTTTCGATAGGGCTCGGGCCACCGCGTCGGGTGGTTCGGGTGGTCGCTGGTGCGGACTCCGGTCGGGACGCCAGCTCAGCCGAAGACGGCGAGGACGCCCTTGGCGAAGAGGATGTCCAGCCCGGCCACGATCGCGACCATGACGCTGACGAAGATGATCACGACGGTGGCGTACGTGATCAGCTCCTTGCGCCCGGGCCAGATAACCTTGCCGAGCTCGGCTATCACCTCACGGATGAACCGGGCCACGCTGCGCCGGTCGGTGCTCCGCGTCCGGGTCGGCGACGAACTCCGGCCCCGGGACTCGGGTGTGTCGGCCAGCTCGCTTCGCTCGCTCATGTCCCTATCACCTCAGTTTTGACCCGCCCCCTGTTGTCGGCACTCGCAGGGGTGACAGGAATCGAACCTGCAGCCTGCGGTTTTGGAGACCGCTGCTCTGCCAATTGAGCTACACCCCTCTGCTGCCCCTGGATCCGTGCCGGAGCCGGGTTGCGTGGCGTCGACGCCTGTCACTCCCGACCCGCAGCTGGTTCCGACGGGCGTCACCGAGGAGCGAACCGCACACACCAAAACCAGGGTCACGTCGGCCCTGCGCGACCAGTGTACGCAGACCGAGCCCGGCACTCCACCCTGCCGGGGCAGGTCGGCAGCCCCCCATGGAATCATGCCGCCATGGCAGCGCCGCAGATCAGTGCCCGGATAGCCGCGATCGCGGAGTCGGCGACCCTGGCCGTCGACGCCCGGGCCAAGGCACTCAAGGCGGCCGGTCGCCCGGTGATCGGGTTCGGCGCGGGCGAGCCGGACTTCCCGACTCCCGGCTACATCGTCGATGCCGCCGTGGCGGCGTGCGCCGACCCGGCCTGCCACCGGTACACCCCGGCGGCCGGACTGCCCCGCCTGCGCGAGGCCATTGCGGCCAAGACCGCCCGGGACTCGGGGTTCTCGGTGACGCCTTCGGAGGTCCTCGTCACCAACGGCGGCAAGCAGGCGGTCTACGAGGGGTTCGCGACGATCCTCGATCCGGGCGATGAGGTGCTGTTGCCGGCGCCGTACTGGACCACCTACCCCGAGTCGATCCAACTGGCCGGCGGGGTGCCGGTCCTTGTCCCCACCGACGAGACCCAGGGCTACCTGGTCACCGTCGAGCAGTTGGAGGCGGCGCGCACCGAGCGGACGACGGCGCTGCTGTTCTGCTCCCCGTCCAACCCGACCGGTGCGGTCTACCCCCCCGGGCAGGTCGAGGCGATCGGGCGCTGGGCCCTGGAGCACGGGCTGTGGGTGGTCACCGACGAGATCTACGAACACCTCGTGTACGACGGGGCGGTGGCCACCTCCCTGCCGGTGGCGGTCCCGGAACTGGCCGGGCAGTGCCTCGTGGTGAACGGGGTGGCCAAGACGTACGCGATGACCGGGTGGCGGGTGGGTTGGCTGCTGGGGCCGCCCGCCGTGGTCAAGGCGGCGGCGAACCTGCAGTCCCACGCGACGTCCAACGTGGCCAACGTGTCCCAGATGGCGGCCCTGACCGCGGTCAGCGGCGACCTGTCCGCCGTGGCGGAGATGCGCGCGGCCTTCGACCGCCGACGGCGCAGGATCGTCTCGCTGCTCGCGGCGATCCCCGGCGTCCGCTGTCCCGAGCCGCAGGGTGCCTTCTACGTCTATCCCTCGGTGCAGGGCCTGCTGGGCGTCCCGCTGCGCGGGCGGACCGCGGAGTCCTCCGCGCAGCTGGCCGCGCTGATCCTCGACGAGGCCGAGGTCGCCGTGG
>JBBPYA010000003.1:0-2743 GCA_038200385.1 Mycobacteriales bacterium | reverse complement strand
TGCACGTTGATCAGCGTCGGGACCAAGGCGGTCCCGCGCAGCGTCATCTGCTCGACCAGCTCCTCGGTCAGGCCGGTGCCGTGCTCGATGCAGTCGATGCCGGCGTTGATGAGGGCAGGCAGTGCCTCCTGGCCGAAGACGTGCGCGGTGACCCGCGCACCCCGGTCGTGGGCGGCCGCGATCGCCGTCGCCGCGGCCTCGGCCGGCCAGGCCGGTGCCAGGTCCCCGACGCCGCGGTCGATCCAGTCGCCGACCAGCTTGACCCAGCCGTCCCCGCGGTCGGCCTGCCGGACCACCTCGGCAGGCAGCTCTGCCGGATCCAGCTCGACGGCCACACCGGGCAGGTATCGGCGTGGCGGTGCGAGGTGACGCCCGGCCCGGATCAGCCTGGGCAGGTCGTCGTGCTCGTCGAGCTCCCGGGTGTCCACCGGAGAGCCGCAGTCGCGGATCAGCAGGGTGCCGGCGACCCGGTCGGTGAGAGCCTGGTCCCGCCAGTCCGAGACCTCGGGCAGGGCACCGTCGGGGCCGAGCCCCACATGGCAGTGCGCGTCCACGAGCCCTGGCACCAGAAAACCCTTGCGGCACACCGTCTCCGCGCCCGGCACCGGCTCGAAGGTGAACCGCCCCTCGTGCACCCAGACGTCGGTGTCCTCGCCGGCGGGCAGCAGCACGCCGCGAAAATGCAGGTCCATCCGGTCAGTTCTTCGGGAACTTCAGCTTGGACAGGTCGGGCATCGCGGTCCCCGGCGGCAACCCCCCGGGGATCCCGCCGCCGGGCAGGCCGGGGAATCCGCCGGGCATCCCACCCCCGGTCCGGGGCGGCGTCGGACCGGCACGACGGCCCTTCTTGCTCTTGCCGCCACCCTTGCGGCGGCTCTTCGCCGGTGCGCGGGTCGCCGAGCGCCGGATCCCGGGCATGCCGGGCAGTCCCATCCCCCCGGCCATCTGCTGCATCATCTTGCGGGCCTCGAAGAAGCGGTCCACGAGCTGGTTGACCTCGGTCACCGTGACCCCGGAACCGTTGGCGATCCTGGCCCGGCGGGAGCCCTTGATGATCGCGGGGTCCCGGCGCTCCCCCGGCGTCATCGACCGGATGATCGCCGCGGTGCGGTCCAGGTCGGTGTCCTTGACCTGCGCCAGCTGGTCCTTCATCGCCGCGCCGCCGGGCAGCATGCCGAGCAGGCTCGTCAGGGAGCCCATCTTCTTGATGGCCATCATCTGCTCGAGGAAGTCCTCGAGGGTGAACTGGGTGCCGCTGGCCAGCTTGCCGGCCATCTCCTCGGCCTGGTCGGCGTCGAAGGCCTGCTGGGCCTGCTCGATCAGGGTCAGCATGTCGCCCATGCCGAGGATCCGGGAGGCCATCCGCTCGGGGTGGAAGACGTCGAAGTCCCCGAGCTGCTCCCCGGTGGAGGCGAACAGGATGGGCTCGCCGGTGACGTGCCGCACCGACAGGGCGGCACCACCGCGGGCGTCGCCGTCCAACTTGGACAGCACCACCCCGGAGAAGCCGACCCCGTCGCGGAACGCCTCCGCCGTGGTCACCGCGTCCTGGCCGATCATCGCGTCGACCACGAACAGGATCTCGTCCGGCTCGACCGCGTCCCGGATGGCCGCTGCCTGCGCCATCATCTCGGTGTCGATGCCGAGCCGGCCCGCGGTGTCGACGATGACGATGTCGTGCAGGGACCGGCGCGCGTGCTCCACTCCGGCCCGGGCCACCGCCACCGGGTCCCCGACCCCGTTGCCGGGCTCCGGCGCGAAGACGTCGGCCCCGGCCCGGCCGCCGACCACCTGCAGCTGGGTGACGGCGTTGGGGCGCTGCAGGTCACAGGCAACCAGCAGCGGGGTGTGGTTCTGGGCCTTTAGCCAGCTGGCGAGCTTGCCGGCCAGCGTCGTCTTGCCCGAGCCCTGCAGCCCGGCGAGCAGGATCACCGTCGGCGCCGTCTTGGCGAAACGCAGCCGCCGGGTCTCTCCGCCGAGGATCGCGACGAGCTCCTCGTTGACGATCTTCACGACCTGCTGGGCCGGGTTGAGCGCCTTGGAGACCTCCTCACCCAGCGCGCGCTGCTTGATCGAGGCGATGAACGCCCGGACGACGACGAGGTTGACGTCGGCCTCGAGCAGCGCGATCCGGATCTCCCGGCAGGTGGCGTCGATGTCGGCCTCGGACAGGCGGCCCTTGCCGCGCAGCCCGGTGAACACCTTCTCCAGGCGGTCGGACAGGGTGTCGAACACGACGGCTCACTTCTCGCTCGGGGGCTTGGTACGGCGGATCCGGGCCTGACACGGCTTGTCCAGAGCCTAACCGGGCGAGCGTCCGGAGTCGGGTTCCAGTGCTCCGAGCAGGGCGGCCTCGACGGTACGTCGCAACGCAGCGTCCGACACCACGGTGCCTGCCTGGGTTCGCACCGAGAACGCATCGACCACCGAGCCGCCCAGCGTGCTGATCCGGGCATCCCCGATGTCCAGCCCGCAGCGCTCCAGCGCGGCGGCCAGCCGGTGCAACAACCCGACCGCGTCCGCGGCCCGGACCTCGACGACGGTGGACGTGCTCGACGCGTCGTCGAACCACAGGACCCGGGCGTCCTCCGGTAGCCGACGGGGTGTCGACCCCTCGGCAGCCGCCAGCCGTCGCTGGAGCGGGAAGGTCCCGGCGAGCAACGCGTGGAAGTCGGTGCGGACCAGTTCCAGGTCGGGCAGGCGACCGAACCGGGGACCGACGGTGAAGACGTTGACCGCCTTG
>JBBPYA010000002.1:0-11114 GCA_038200385.1 Mycobacteriales bacterium | reverse complement strand
TCCGCTACATCTCCGACAACGTTCTCTCCACCATGGACAACGACGGGGCCTTCGCCCCAGAACGGACTGCCGATGAGCGCCGACCTGGCTGAGGCCCGCATCCTCGTGACGGGGGGCAGTTCGGGGCTCGGCCTGGCCAGCGCCGAAGCCCTCATCGACGGGGGGGCCAGGGTGGCCCTCAACGCCCGTGACACCCCCCGGTTGACCGAGCAGGCCGCCAGGATCGGCGCCACACCGGTGCCGGCCGACCTGTCCACGCCCGACGGGCCGCAACAGGCGGTCAGCGGCGCATGCGCGGCCCTGGGCGGTCTGGACCGCATCCTCGTCAACACCGGCGGACCCCCGCCGGGGGAGTTCGGCGCCCTCGACGAGGAGACCTGGACGACCGCCATCGAGGGCACCCTGCGCAGCGCGATCAGACTCGTACGGTGCGCCGTCGCCGAGTTGCGCACGGGGCAGGCGCCGGCCATCGCGGTCATCCTGTCCTCGTCGGTGCGATCACCGATTCCGGGCCTGACCACGTCCAACGTGCTCCGACCCGGTCTCGTCGGGCTGGTGAAGACGCTGTCGGTGGAACTCGCCCCGCAGATCAGGATCAACGGGGTGGCGCCGGGCCGGCTGGACACCGGTCGGGTGGCCGAACTCGATGCCAAGCGGGCCGAGCGCGCGGGCTCCACAGTCGAGGAGGTCCGCGCCGCCGCGGAGGCGGCGATTCCCCTGGGCCGCTACGGACGACCCAGGGAACTCGGGGACCTGGTCGCCTTCCTGCTTTCCGAGCGCGCGTCCTACATCACGGGGCAGATCATCAGCGTGGACGGGGGCAGCGCCAAGACGCTGATCTGACCCTGCGCCGGTCCGGGTCTCCGAACGGTCGGGTCACGGGCAACGGCGGCCGGGATCGGCCAGCGCCCACCGGAGGTAGCTGTCTACCTGCTCGACGAGCGGCCGCGGTTGCCACCCGGTATCCGCCTGGATCCGCTCGATCGAGTACGCGTTCCAGCGGGCCAGCCGCAACGACGGGTCCATGTCGACCGCGGCGGCCGTCGGATCGGTGACGACCTGGTAGCCGAATCCCGGTGCGGCCTCGGCGAGCGCCGCCAGAACCGTCGGCACCGTTGTGAACTTGCCGGCGGCGATGTTGAAGGTCCGGTGGGACAACGACTTCTGGACGAGTACCCGGCGGGCGGCGTCGGCCACGTCCTCGGCGCTGAGCCAGTCCCCGCCGGCGTCCAGCGACCGCCTCGACACCGTCAGGGTCTCCTCCCGGCCCAGGCCCCGGGCCGCGGCGTAGGGGAAGGACATCAGCGAGCGGCCGATGGTGGCACGTTCGAGTGGCCCGAACACCGCGCTCAGCCGGATGACCCGCACGTCGAGTCCGTACAGCTCGCCGTACCGGCGGGCCACCTGCTCGCCGGCCAGCTTCGAGATCGCGTAGGTCTCCGGGGGGTTGAACGGGCCGTCCTCGTCCTGCGGGGTGGCCGGGTGCTGCGGAGTCGGATCGCCGTACACCCCGCCGGAACTGACGTGCAGGACGCGCTGCAGGAGCGGGCGTCGTCGAGCCCAATCCAGGACGTTCGCCGTGCCGTCGACGTTCACTCTGAGGAACGGCCGGGGATCCTCGCGTTCCCAGGCCGGGACGTGGCACAGCGCCGCGGCGTGGACCAGGTGGGTCGCCGTGCCGTCCGGGTCGACAAGATCGAGGGCAGCGGGATCGCCGACGTCGGCGATGGTGTACGACACCCGGTCGCGATAAGGCGCCACGAACTGCGTGAACACCGGGGCCGGCGTCGCGGCCTCGACGACGACCACCCGCGCGTCCTCGTACTGCGCCAGCAGGTGCCGGACGATGTTGCCCCCCACTAGACCGGCCCCACCGGTGACGACGACGACGGGGGCGATGGCCGGCGTAGTGGCCTCAGGCATAGGCGAGGGCGCGGTCGACCAGCTGTCCCCGACCGGTGTCGTCGGCCAGCACACCGTCGTCCACCAGGACCCGGCCCCGGGCCACCGTCGCCACCGGGACGCCGGTGACGGTGACGCCCTCGTACGTGCAGTGGTCGACTGCGGAGTGCAGGACGTCCGCGGTCAGCGTCATGCTGCGGTGCGGGTCGAAGACCACGAGGTCTGCGTCGTAGCCCGGCCGGATGTGACCCTTGCCCGCCAGTCCGTGGACGCGGGCCGGTCGGCTGCAGCACGCGTCGACCCAGCGGTGCAGCGACAGCCGCCCGGTGCGGACGCCCTCGCTGTACAGGAGCGCCAGCCGGGTCTCGATCCCGGTCGTCCCCGGCGGCACCGTCAGCCGGCCGGCCGCGTCCGGCCGCCGCCGCCGCGGTCCATGGTCGGTGGACACGATGTCGATGACGTCCTGGTCCAGTCCGGACCACAGCGCCGCTCGGTGCGTCGCGTCGCGCAGTGGGGGACTGAAGTCCAGCGCCGACGCGCCGTCCGGGGTGTCCCACGCCTCCTCACCCAGCAGCAGGTACTGCGGGCACACCTCGCCGTAGGCCAGCTGCCCGCGCTGTTTGGCCAGGCCCAGTTCGCGTACGCCGTCGGCCGAGGTCATGTGGAAGATCAGGGCCGCCGATCCGGCGGCGTGCGCCATGGCGAGCGCGCGGTGCGTCGCCTCGCCCTCGATGCCGGCCGGGCGCGCCCGGGCGTTCCACAGCGGTCCGCTCCGTCCCGCCGCGACGTTCTGCCGCATCAACTCCAGGATCACGGCCCGGTTCTCAGCGTGCACGATGGACAGCCCGCCGAAGTCGCCGACGGTCTGCATCGCGGCGAAGATGATCTCGTCCGGCAGGGCGTAGCCCTCGTAGAACATGAAGAACTTGAACCGGCGGAAGCCCCGCTCGGCGACCGAGCGCATCTCCGCGATGCGTTCGCGACTGGCTTCCCGCAGGTTGATGTGGAAGCCGTAGTCGATCAGGGACTCGCCCTCGGCCTCGGCCAGCCGCCGGTCGATCCCTTCGGTCAGAGTCTGGCCCGGCTCGACCTGGATCTGGTCGATCATCGTCGTCACACCGCCGAATGCGGCTGCGGTCGAGCCGGTGCGGAAGGTGTCGTCGTAGACGTCGTGGGTGCGTTCGGTGCGCATGTGGACGTGGCCGTCGATGGCGCCCGGGATCACGAGCCGGTCCGTGGCGTCGATCTCCCGCTCGCTGCGCAACCCGATTCCGATGGCGGAGATCTTCCCGTCCCGGACACCGACGTCGGCCAGGTACCGCTCCTGTCCGGTGACGATCTCCCCGCCTCGCACGACGAGGTCAAAGCCGGTGGACATGGTGCTCTCCGATCTGTCGATGGGCGTGCGGCGGGAACGTTCTCCGGCGGTCCAGGTTCCGCTCGGGGTGGGGTGCTGTCACCACGGAGACTCACCGAGGTGCTCAGAGACCTGGGACGCCGCCCGGAGCACGGCCGGAACGAGTTCCCGGTGCAGGCGTCGCGTACTCACCCGCCGGGCGGGCCCGCCGACGGCGAGGGCGTACACGAGGCTGCTGCGCGGATGGCAGACGGCCGCGGCCACCCCCACCATCGCCTCGTCGCCGAATCCGCCCGGCGTCTCGCGGACCAGGTAGCCGTGTTCCCGGGTGGCGGCTAGTTCCGCCGCTGACGGCCAGTCGACCGGCTCGGCCGGGCTGGCGGGCTGACCTGCCCCGGTCCCGTGGCCGGCGGGATCGGCGTACGCAAGCAGCAGGCGGCCACTCGTGCTCGCGAAAGCGGGTTGACGCAGCCCCACCCAGTCGGTGTCAACCCTGGCGTGGATCGTGGACGCCTGCTCGAGGTACACGACGTCGCTGTGGTCCAGCACGGACAGGTGAGTGCTCTCGCCGGTCTCGTCGCGCAGCTCGAACAGCGCGCGGCGGGCCAGCGCGCGACCGGGAAACCGGGTGAGCGTCAGGCCCGCCAGGGACACCAGACCGAGTCCGGGGCGGTAGCAGCGCTCCCGCTCGTCGTAGTCGACCAGGCCGTAGTTCTGCAGCTCCGCGAGCAGGCGGAACGCGGTACTGCGGTGTACGTCGAGTTCGGAGGCCACCTCGACGACGGACAGCTCTCGCCGACCCTCATGGAACAGGGACAGCACCGTAAGGACCCGGTGCACCGCCTGGCGCCCGGTCGCCGATTCACCGGCCGGAGCGCGACGGCGCGAGCGATCCCGGATCCTCGCGGTGAGTGCCGTCCGCTGAGTCATATTGTGCACACTACTGTGCACGATATGCAATCCCCCTCATGGGGGCTACGGGTCGGTCAGTCAGTGAGAGAAGCGCGGGCCGCGCTGACCAGGCCGCGAGCAATCGAGAGCGGGCGCTGCTGCTCGCCCTGCAGGGCCGAGACGATGATCAGGGCACCGGTGAGCGCCGGATTGACCCACTGCACGATGCGCTCCTGCTGCATCGCCTTGCTGACCTTGTCCGGAGTCCGCTCGTGCGGCACCGTCCCGCCGGAGGCCTCAACGTGGCCGGCGGCACCGATGTCACGACCGAGCTTGCCGCTGTACGCCGTGGAACCCATCGCAGCCACCGTCAGGGCGGTCTTGACGATGGAACTGGTCCGGACGCCCTTCTGGTTACGGACCCGACCGATGTTGGCGTTGAGCAGCGCGGCGGCTCCGACCACATGGACGCCGATGGCCGCGGCGTTGACCGGGGCCCACTTGGCCCACCCGACGCTGGCCAGGTGGGCCCGCTCGGTGGAGTCCTTGGCCTCGTTTGCGGCACCATTCAGGCCGACGGCGCCCATCAGGCTGCCGCCAAACCAGGCGGCCAGGCCGAGGTCGTGCATGGACCGGACGATCGTGTTGCGCTCGGACATCAACTCTCCCAAATCTCACTTCGGATTTCTGTACCTGAGGAGTACCCCAACGGCCGGCGTTTCACGCCTCGTCACCCGTCCTAGGGGTGTCGGGAAGCTCACCGGAGCGGTCCGGTGCGGCGTCCGGTCGGGCAGGGACAATTACGGCCGACTTACCCGGTCCGACCGCGCTCAGAGCGCGAAGAAGGGGGTCTCGCCCTCGCCCTGGAGCCGGACGTCGAAGCGCAGCGTGCCGTCGGATTCGGCGGCCGCGACGAGCAGCCGACGGTCGACGTCAGCCAGGGTGGTCAGGACCGGGTCGGAGGCGTTGGCCTCGGGCTCGTCCGGGAAGTAGATCCGGGTCACCAGCCGGTTCAACAGCCCGCGCGCGAACACCGAGACGTCCAGGTGCGGCGCCTCCAGCTCGCCGCCGGCCGCCGGCAGGGGTCCCGGCTTGACGGTGCGGAAGCAGAACTCACCGTCGGCGTCGGTGGGGCAACGGCCGAACCCGCGGAACCCCGGGCGGACCTGCGGGCCGCGGGGGTCGTCGGGATGGTCGAAGCGACCGTCCGCGTCGGCCTGCCAGATCTCGACGAGCCCGTCGGCCACCGGCTCGCCGCCGCCGTCGGTCAGCCGCCCGACGATCCGTACCGCACCCGGGGTTCCGGGCGCGACCAGGTCCGGGCCGTCCGGCCAGGGCAGGACGAGGGCGAGGTACGGGCCGACGGTCTGCGACGGCGTGGGGGCCGGCCGGTCAGTCACGGTCGGTCTCGAACGGCGTCTGCTCGCGGCCCCGCAGCACGATGTCGAAGCGGAAGCCCAGTGCCCACTGCTCGACCGTGGCGTCGTGGTCGTAGCCGGCGATCAGGCGCTGTCGGGCGGCCGGGTCGGGGACGGACAACGCGATGGGGTCCAGCGGGATCAGCGGGTCGTCCGGGAAGTACATCTGGGTGACCAGCCGCTGGGTGAACGCCGTTCCGAAGACCGAGAAGTGGATGTGCGCCGGCCGCCACGCGTTGGGGTGGTTGCCCCACGGGTACGCCCCCGGCCGGATCGAGGTGAAGCGGTAGCCGCCCGATGCGTCCGTGACGACCCGGCCGGCTCCGTTGAAATGCGGGTCCAGTGGCGCCGGCCACCGGTCACCCGCGTGCCGGTACCGCCCGGCGGCGTTGGCCTGCCACAGCTCGAGGAGGGCATGGGGGACGCCGCGGCCGTCGGAGTCCAGCAGCCGCCCGTGCACCACGATCCGCTGCCCGACCGCCTCGCCGCCGTCGTACCGGGTCAGGTCGTCCGTCCCCGGACCGACCCGGTCGGCGCCGAACACCGGGCCGGTCAGCTCGGTGAGCCGCTGCGGCAGCACGTGCAGCGCCCGGAGCGGCGAGCGCAGCCGGGTGCTGGCGTAGCCGGGAGAGGCCAGTGGCGGATGGGTCCCTGCCGGCTCCGGCCGGTAGGCCGGTGGCAGTCGAATCCGAGAATGGTCCGGGCTCATCGGAACCACCAGTCCTCGTCGTAGGGCAGGCCGGTGTAGTTCTCGGCCAGCGCGGTCGCCATCGCGGGCGACGAGGCGAGGTAGTCCAGCTGGGCCTCGGCGAGCCGGTCCTCGAACGGGTCGCCGGCGACGTGCAGCATCGAAGTCATCCACCAGGAGAAGTGAGTGGCCCGCCAGACGCGGCGCTGCGCGGTCGAGGTGTACGCCGCCAGCAACGCCTCGCCGTGCCCGGTGTATGAGGCTCCGAACGCGCGGGCGAGCAACCGTACGTCGGCGATCGCGAGGTTCATCCCCTTGGCGCCGGTCGGCGGCACGATGTGTGCCGCGTCCCCCGCGAGGAACAGCCGGCCGTGCTGCATGGGGGCCGTGACGGCGCTGCGCATCGGCGTGACGCCCTTGTCCAGCAGCGGTCCCTCGGTCAGCGCGAAGCCCTCATCGTCGGCCAGCCGGTCGTGCAGCTCGGCCCAGATCCGCTCGTCCGGCCAGTCGGCGACGTCGGTGCCGGCCGGGACCTGCAGGTACATCCGGGTGATGCTCGGCGAGCGCATGCTGTGCAGCGCGAAGCCGCGTGCGCTCCGGGCGTAGATCAGCTCGGCCGACGAGGGCGGGGCCTCGGCCAGAATCCCCAGCCACGCGTAGGGGTAGTCGCGCTCGAGGTGAACCGGCTCGGGAAGCAGCTCGCGGCAGACGCCGTGCGACCCGTCGGTGCCGACCACGTAGTCCGCCTCGACGGTGGTCGACTCGTCGTCCTGCCGAAAGGCGACCCGCGGGCGGTCGCTGTCCAGGTTGTCGACGACGACGTCGTCGACCTCGAAGCGCAGGTCGCCGCCGGTGTCGAGCCTGGCCCGGATCAGGTCCTTCACGACCTCCTGCTGGCCGTAGACGACGATCCGGCGGCCGGTCAGCTCCGCGAAGTCGATCCGATGCGTACGCCGCCCGAACCGGAGAACGGTGCCGTCGTGCGACATCCCCTCGGCGTCCATCCGGTCACCGACGCCGGCCTCCCGGAGAGTGGTCACCGTCCCGTGTTCGAGCACACCGGCGCGGACCCGTGCCTCGACGTACGACCGGTCCCGGCGCTCCAGGACGACGCTGTCGATGTCCTGCAGGTGCAGCAGTTGTGAGAGCAGCAGACCCGCCGGGCCGGCGCCCACGATCGCGACCTGAGTGCGCACGCCACCCTCTTCTGACCGGTCCGACGGGTTCCAAAAGGTCTACTGCCCCATGGTAGGGGGACCCGTGCCCGTGCCCGTGCCCGTGCCCGGTGCGGTGGCGCGTGATCATGGCTGGGCCGCACCGTCCGCGGCGTCCGCACCGTCCGCGGCGTCCTCGTCGAACACCCGGCTGGCCAGGAAATCCGCCGGTTCCAGCGCCTGCAGCTGCTGCTTGGTGACCGACGCACCGGGCTCGCCGACGAGCCTGTTGGCCTGTCGGAGCCGGGCCCGCTCGATCGCGTTGCGGACGCTGCGCGCGTTGGCGAACCGGGGCTGGCGCATCCGGCGTTCGAGGTAGTCCCGGAGTACGACGGAGGTGTCCGCCGGCAGCACGTACTCCTGCTCGGCCGCGATCAGCCCGGCGATGGCGATCAGCTCGTCCACGTCGTAGTCGGGGAAGTCGATGTGGTGCGCGACCCGTGAGCTCATCCCCGGGTTGGACCGGAAGAAGTCGTCCATCCGGTCGTGGTAGCCGGCCAGGATGACGACGAGGTCGTCCCGCTGGTTCTCCATCACCTGCAGCAGGATCTCGACGCTCTCGGCCCCGTAGTCGCGCTCGTTGTCCTCCTTGTAGAGGTAGTAGGCCTCGTCGATGAACAGCACGCCGCCCATCGCGCGTTTGAGGACTTCCTTGGTCTTGGGCGCGGTGTGCCCGATGTACTGCCCGACCAGGTCGTCCCGGGTGACCGAGACCAGGTGCCCCCGGCGCAGGTACCCCAGGCCGTGCAGCAACTCCGCCATCCGCAGCGCGACCGTCGTCTTCCCGGTGCCGGGGCTGCCGGTGAAACACATGTGCAGCGCCGGCCGGGACGCGCTCAGTCCGAACTTGGCGCGCATCCGGTCCACGAGCAGCAGCGCGGCGATCTCCCGGATGCGGGTCTTGACCGGCCGCAGGCCGACGAGTTCGGTGTCCAGGCGGTCCAGGACGGCGTCCACGTCGGAGTCCCGCCGTATCCCGTCGACGTCGAGTACGGCGTCCGCGGCCAGCGGTTGCGCGGCAGCAGCAGCGGCGGCGCCACCGCCAGCGTCGGCCCGGGCCCGGGAGGCTGCGCCGGTCCCGGGACGCGGCATGTCGAACCCCGCGCCGCCCGACCGCGTCATGCACCCCGCCGCGGGCGAGTCCTCGGCATCAGCGGTCGCCACGCCCGTAGCGCCGGCCCTCGGGACTGTTGCTCGCGTAGCTGCGGACGGTGTACCGGATCGTGCGGTCCGGTCCCTCCTGCCGCTCCAGCTGGAAGCCCGGTTCGTCCGGCGGCCGCTGGACGAGGAAGGACAGCGCCGTGGTCTGCCGACCGAGGCCGGCGTCGTACGCCGACAGCCGCACGTAGTGCGTCGGGTAGGCCTCCCGGCAAGCATCGACCTCCAGCATCACGCCGCCGGCGTCGGGAATGTCGAACATCGGCAGTCCCCACATCTCCCAGTACACGTTGCGCGGGTGCGGGTCGTCGGTGAACTCCAGCGCCACCGACCACTCGTGGTCGATGCAGTACTGGATCTGGGCCCTGATCTCCTCGTCGGTCAGGTCGGGGAGGTAGGAAAAGGCGCCCTGGGTTATCCGCACGGATCAGTTCCCTTCAGGCGTTCGTCGGCGTCGGCGTGACGTCGGGTGCGTCGGTGGAGGCGTAGTCGAAGGTGACGTCACCCCACGTGTCCATGGCCACGGTCAACTCGTTGCAGGACTTGGCGGCCTGCCGCAGGATCTCCGGGCCCTCCTGCACGAAGTCCCGGCCCTCGTTGCGGGCCTTGATCATCGCTTCGGTCGCGACCCGGTTGGCGGTGGCGCCGGCTCCGATCCCCATCGGATGCCCGATGGTGCCGCCGCCGAACTGCAGGACCACGTCCTCGCCGAGGTGGTGCAGCAGATCGTGCATCTGCCCCGCGTGGATCCCGCCGGAGGCCACCGGCATCACGCCCGGCATCGAGGCCCAGTCCTGGGTGAAGTAAATGCCGTGCGCCGGGTTCCGCTCGATGTGGTCCAGCCGCAGCGTGTCGTAAAAGCCTGCCGTGGTGGCCGGGTCGCCCTCGAGCTTGCCGACCACAGTGCCAGCGTGGATGTGGTCGACGCCGATCAGCCGGGCCCACTTCGCGATCACCCGGAAGCTGACCCCATGGGTCTTCTGCCGGGTGTACGTGCCGTGTCCGGCCCGGTGCAGGTGCAGCAGTACGCCGTTGCGGCGGGCCCAGTTCGACATCGACTGCATCGCCGTCCAGCCGACCGTGAGGTCCTGCATGACGATGACGCTGCCGATCTCCTTGGCGAACTCGGCCCGCTCGTACATCTGCTCCATCGACGCCGCGGTGACGTTCAGGTAGTGGCCCTTGATCTCCCCGGTCGCAGCGACCGCCTTCTGCACGCCCTCCATCGCGAACAGGTAGCGGTCCCGCCAGCGCATGAAGGGCTGGCTGTTGATGTTCTCGTCGTCCTTCGTGAAATCCAGGCCGCCGCGCAGCGCCTCGTACACCACCCGGCCGTAGTTTCGCGCGGACAGCCCCAGCTTCGGCTTCACCGTGGCCCCGAGCAGCGGGCGACCGTACTTGCCGAGGTACTCGCGCTCCATCACGATGCCGTGCGGCGGACCGGGGAACGTCTTCACGTAGTGCGTCGGGATCCGCATGTCCTCTAGCCGCAACGCCTTGAGCGGCTTGAACCCGAAGACGTTGCCGATGATGGACGACGTCAGGTTCGCGATCGAGCCTTCCTCGAACAGGTCGATGTCGTAGGCGATGTAGGCCATGTACTGGTCGGTGCCCGGGACCTGCTCGACCTGGTACGCGCGGGCCTGGTAGTGCTCGTGCGCGGTGAGCCGGTCGGTCCAGACCACGGTCCAGGTCGCGGTCGAGGACTCCCCGGCCACGGCGGCCGCGGCCTCGATGGGATCGACGCCGTCCTGCGGGGTGATCCGGAAGCAGGCCAGGACATCGGTGTCCTTGGGCTCGTAGTCGCCGTCGTAGTAGCCCATGCTGGCGTAGGACTGCACGCCCGCCGACCAGCGGCCCTTCGTCTCGTCCTCGGTGCCCACGTCGCCCACCTTCGTCACGTTCCCCGGAAAGCTGCCCCCGAGTCTGCCGGGCGACACATGAGACGTCTATGGCGAAATTGGTCATATGGCATGAGTCTTTCCCTATGGGACGCTGTCGCTCGTGACCCCGCACCAGTTGCGCACCTTCCTCGCCGTCGTGGACTCCGGCTCGGTCAGCGACGCCGCCGATCTGCTGGTGGTCAGCCAGCCCGCGGTGTCCTCGTCGCTGGCCGGGCTGCAACGCGAACTCGGGGTACGGCTGCTGGAACGGCACGGCCGCGGCGTCCGGTTGACCGCCCAGGGGGTCATCTACGCCGACTACGCGCAGCGCATCCTGGGCCTGATCGACGAAGCGTTGATCTCGGTCCGGGACGCGGACCGGCCGCAGCGCGGCCACGTCCGGCTGGGCGCCGTACCCACCGCCGCCGAGCAGGTGATCCCGTCGTACCTGACGACGTTCCGGCGCCGCTATCCCGAGGCTCAGGTGAGCCTGGACGTGCGGTCGCGGGACGACATGTTCCGGCGACTGGTCTCACACGAGGTCGATCTGGTGGTGGCCGGGCGACAACCGGCCGGCTCGCCGCTGGTCAGCCGCGCGGTGGC
>JBBPYA010000001.1:0-2889 GCA_038200385.1 Mycobacteriales bacterium | reverse complement strand
TTCGACCTCGACCCGGGCGGGGTCGACCCGGTCCTGGGCATCCCGCGGCTGAAGGACGCCTTCGAGAAGGCGGTGCCGGGCTACCAGCGCGGGATCACCGTGCCGGCGATCGTCGACGTCCCCAGCGGGGCCGTCGTCACCAACAACTTCAAGCAGATCACCGTCGACCTGTCCACCGAGTGGACGGCCCACCACCGAGCCGGGGCCCCGGAGCTGTACCCGGACCCGCTTCGCGAGGAGATCGAGGAGGTCGCCGAGCTGGTGTACCGCGACGTGAACAACGGCGTCTACCAGGCCGGGTTCGCCGGGGAGCAGTCGGCCTACGAGAAGGCCTACCGCCGGCTGTTCGAGCGGCTGGACTGGCTGTCCGAGCGGCTGTCCGGGCAGCGGTACCTGGTGGGGGACACCATCACCGAGGCCGACGTCCGGCTGTTCACCACGCTGGCCCGCTTCGACGCCGTGTACCACGGGCACTTCAAGTGCAACCGGCAGAAGCTCACCGAGATGCCGGTGCTGTGGGCCTACGCCCGCGACCTCTTCCAGACGCCTGGCTTCGGGGACACCACCGACTTCGCGCACATCAAGTCGCACTACTACGAGGTGCACACCGACGTGAACCCGACCGGGATCGTGCCGGCCGGTCCCGACCTGTCCGGGTGGGGCACCCCGCACGGCCGGGAGGACCTGGGCGGGCGGCCGTTCGGCGGCGGGACGCCGCCCGGACCGCCGGTGGACGGCGAGCGGGTGCCGGCCGGGCACAACCCCGCGCTGGCGGCCTGAGCGGCCGCCGTGGTCGCCCGGATCGCGATGTGGTCGGGGCCACGGACGATCTCCACGGCGATGTTGCGGGCGTGGGGCGCCCGGGCCGACTGTCAGGTAGTGGACGAACCGCTGTACGCCTACTACCTGGACCGGACCGGCCTGGACCACCCCGGGCGCGAGGACATCCTGGGCGCGCAGCCGACCGACTGGCGGGCGGTCGTGGCCGGGCTGGCCTCCGGGCCTGTGCCGCCGGGATGCGCGGTGTACTACCAGAAACACATGACCCACCACGTGCTGCCCGAGGTCGAGCTGTCCACCATGGACGGTCTGCGGCACGCCTTTCTGATCCGGGATCCGGAGCTGCTGTTGGCCTCTTACGCCGAGGTACGGACGGCGCCGACGCTGGCCGACCTCGGACTGCCACAGCAGGTCGAGCTCTTCGAGCGGTTCGGCGGCCCGGTGCTGGACAGCCAGGACGTGCTGGCCGACCCGGAGCGCATGCTGCGCGCGCTCTGCTCGGCGTTGGACGTCGCCTTCGACCCGGCCATGCTGTCCTGGCCCGCCGGGCGAAGCTCCACCGACGGGGTGTGGGCCGAGCACTGGTACGCCGAAGTGTGGGCGTCCACCGGCTTCCGGGCGCCTCGGGCGGTCGCCCGCCCCGGCGTACCGGAGGGGTTGCGGCAGTTGCTTGCGCAGTGCCGCCCCTATTACGAGACGATGGCCGCTCATCGGCTGACCGGGTGAGGAGCCTGAGTTGCTGCAGAGCTACGACGAACGCAACCGCGACCTGATCGTCAACGTCGGCGGCCGACTGACGCACCGGGACGAGGCGGCGGTCAGCCCGTTCGACTCGGTGGTGCAGGGCGGCGATGCGGTGTGGGAGGGGTTGCGGCTGTATGCGGGCCGGATCTTCGCCCTGGCCGAGCACCTGGCGCGGTTGCGGCGCTCGGCCCTGGCCCTGGCGTTCGTCGACGTCCCCACCGACGAGGAGATCCGCGAGCAGATCCGGCGCACGGTGGACGCCAACGACATGCGTGACGACGTACACATCCGCCTCACCCTGACCCGTGGGGTGAAGTTCACCAGTGGGATGGACCCACGGCTGAACATCGCCGGGCCCACCTTGATCGTGCTGGCCGAGTTCAAGTCCCCGGTGTACGACCCGGCGGGGATCACGCTGACCACGTCATCGGTACGCCGGCACCGTCCCGACTCGCTGGATCCGAAGATCCACCACAACAACCTGCTCACCTCGATCCTGGCCAAGATCGAGGCGAACGTGGCCGGCACCGACGACGCGCTGATGCTCGACGACCACGGCTTCGTGGCCGAGACCAACGCGACGCACGTGTTCCTGGTGACCGGCGGCCGGGTCCGCACGCCCACCACCCGCGCCTGCCCGGAGGGGATCACCCGGGCAGCCATCCTCGACCTGTGCGGCGAGGCCGGCATCGCGGCCGACGTCGGCGACTGGTCGCTGACCGACGTCTACGCCGCGGACGAGGCGTTCGTGACCGGCACCATGGGTGGCATCACCCCGGTGATCGGCGTCGACGGACGCCGGATCGGGACGGGCCGGGCGGGTCCCGTCACCGCCCGGCTGGGCGCGGCGTACGCGGCACTCACCGCCGCCGCCGGGACTCCCGTCCTCGCCTGAGCGACCGGCGGGAACACAACCGGGAGCGCCGGACTTGGCCCGGAGGACGCATCCCGAGCAGAGGAGACGACACCGACATGCCCAAGGCCTATGGCTTCACGCAGTACGGCGGCCCGGAGACGCAGGACGTGCTCGAGGTGGACCGGCCGACCCCGGGTGCCGGCGAGGTACTCGTGGCCGTGCGGGCCGCCGGGGTCAACCCGGTGGACTGGAAGATCCGCGCCGGCTATCTCGCCGAGGTGATGCCGCTGGAGCTGCCCGCCGTGCTGGGGCGTGAGGTCGCCGGGGTCGTCGAGGAGGTCGGCCAGGACGTCGAGGGCTTCGCCGTACACGACGAGGTCTTCGGCACCGTCGCCCCGACGTCCGGCGGGTACGCCGAGTTCGCGCTGCTCACGGCGACCCAGACGGCCACGAAGCCGGTGCAGGTGTCCTTCGAGGACGCCGCCACGCTGCCCGTCGCCGCCAGCACG